>CALXYN010000001.1 GCA_944392975.1 uncultured Spirochaetaceae bacterium
CAAAGCGATGAAAGAGACAGAGAGCGTCACAGGAAGGCGTGCTGCTATTAATTCTCTTATCTCTGCACCTCCTGCACTCCGCCCCCAATCTCCAGTAATGAATGAAAAAAGAAACGATACATAGCGTGTGAAGAATGGCTCATTAAGTCCTGCCATTTCCTGATACGCTTCAACTTCACTCTCTGTGGCATCTTCAGAAAGAATGTATGAAGAACTGTCTCCCGAAGAAAAAGCAATGCAGGAGAAAACCAGAAAGGAGACGATAAGCATCGTCAAAGGTACTGTTAATATTCGTCTCCAGATTCTTTCCATCTGTTGGGATTATATACACATCGGAAGAAATTGGCTAATCCAGAAAAGCATTGCGGAAATGATAGCCATCGGTGAAATCTATATCATAGAGCGAGCTTGAGGAAGCATAAACAGTGGCGTAATGACCGGGAATTATAACTGGAACATACTCCCAGAGTCCTATCTGGGCTCTTTTCCAGATCTCAACAGCATCTTCTATCGATGACGATGAAGCAAGTTCTGAAATCATTGAAGAAAGTTCTTTGTCATCAAAACCGCCAGGCGATGTTGCGAAAAGATACCCCTTCTCAACAGGAAGAACGACGCTCGAAGCTGCAGATACATAGATATCCCAAGAGGAAGGATCCCTTCTTTTTTCCATAAAGGAAGCCCAATCCATGATTATAATTTCAGTATTTATTCCTTCCTTCTCAAGCTCTGAAGAAAGAGTGATGGCAATCTTATCTATATTAGACAGATTTGAGGAAAGGATGCGTACACCTTCCCCTTCATACGAAGAAGCATCCAAAAATTTCGTCGCAAGCTCTTCATCCTCTCGTCCATAAACATCAAGGGAGGAATCCACACTCCATTTCCCATTCTCCATGTAATCTGAATGCAATGAAAAGCCATAGTCACCATAGCAGGATCTCATCAGTTCTTCTCTGTCAATGAGAAGAGAAATTGCCCTTCTGAAATCCTGATCTCTGGATATTCCTTCTTTCTTATTGAAAACAATGACAATTGAACCTGTTTCTCCACCTTTATGAAGTTCAATCGAGCTGTTTTTTTCCAGAGAAGGAACATCATCTGAAGAGACCATGTCAATGAAATCATACTGACCGCTTTCAAGACCAAGCCGTCTGGTTACAGGGTCTGATACAAAATTATAACGGATCTCATCTATCTCAGGTTTGTCACCCCAATATTCATCAAAAGCCTTAAGTTCTATATAAGCACCGGTCGCCCATTCGGCGAGAACATAAGGTCCTGTTCCCGGCGCATCGATCACAAGACCGTTATCAGTCAACGAGGAAACAGATGACGCAGGAAGCACAACAGCAGCTTGTGGCGATGAAGCCAGCATCAGAGGAAGGAGAGACAGAGAGGACGAGGCCTCTATGACAATATTATTACCATCTGCATGAAACACGCTCTCCCCGGTTATTTTCCTGGCATTGCTATATACACTGAGCCACCTGTTCAATGAGGATACTACATCCTCCGGCGTAAGAACGCTTCCATCATGAAAGTGTACATCTTGTTGTAAAGTAAGTACCAATGTATGCCCTGCATCCATTAGCTCATAAGCAGAAGCCAAGCATGGCACAATATTACCATCTTCATCAATCGAAAGGAGCCGTTCATAGACATTGCCTACTGCAATATTACGTCCTGAAACGGATGATGAGACCATTACATCCAGTGTGGGAGGCTCCTGAGCTGTAGCAACAGAGAGAACAGAGCCATCTCGTTCTGCAACACATGAGACAAACAACGTACAAGCAATAAGGATGAGCAGAATGCGTCTCATCTGGCCTCCTTTTAAAAAAGCCTGGGAGAGAAACCCTGGCTCTTTTTATATACAGTTTGTTTTACTGTGGCTGCTTGCCAATGTATGCAAGAATACCACCATCGACATAAAGAACATGTCCGTTTACAAAGTTGGAAGCATCTGAAGCAAGGAATACTGCTGGTCCCTGAAGATCAGATGTCTTTCCCCATCTATGTGCAGGTGTCTTTGCAAGGATAAACTCATTGAACGGATTTCCAGGAACTCTGAGAGGAGCTGTCTGCGGTGTCTCGATGTATCCAGGTCCAATACCATTGCACTGAATGTTATATTCACCATACTCGGATGCGATGTTTCTTGTAAGCATCTTGAGACCACCCTTTGCAGCTGCATAAGCGCTGACAGTCTCTCTTCCGAGTTCAGACATCATAGAACAGATGTTGATGATCTTTCCATGTCCCTGCTTGATCATTCCAGGAATAACAGCCTTTGATACGATGAAAGGTCCGTTGAGGTCGATATCAATAACCTTGCGGAAATCAGCTGCACTCATCTCAACCATCGGGATTCTCTTGATGATACCAGCGTTATTCACAAGGATATCAATCTTTCCAAGATCATTGATGATCTTCTCTGTCGTTGCCTGTACCTGAGCTTCATCTGTAACATCACAGACATAACCCTTGGCATCGATTCCGATTTCCTTATATGAAGCCAGGCCTTTGTCTACAAGCTCCTGGTTGATATCATTGAATGCAATTGCGGCTCCTGCCTTGTGGAATGCTGTCGCAATAGCGAAACCGATTCCATAGGATGCACCGGTCACCCATGCAACTTTTCCTTCAAGGGAAAAATCTTTCATCTCCATTTTATGCCTCCTGTATCTAAAATACCGACAAAAGAAGTCTACAACACCTCTTCCTGTCTTTCAAGAAAAACGGAACAATGTTCCGTTTCTGTTTATAGCTTATCAATAAGCATTGAGCATTTTCCCGATGGAATCGGAAGAGTCTTCTTCTTGTCATCCTCAAGAATATGGATGGTGAAGTAATAGAGCTTCTCCGACTCAAGCCTGATTTCCCAGCCTCTTACATTCTTATTGGAAAGAATCGTAATGCTGTTCTTCTTCAAGGAAAGATCCTCTATGCCCATCTCCTCAAGAGACTGCATCGTCCAGTTTACAGTCTTTCTCGGAAGGGAGATATCCAGTCCGATGATGTTCTCTATCATCAGTGTGATAGAGACAAGACCGAGCATTGGAAGATATCTTCTCTTATTCTCAAAACCCTCTGGAACAGATGCAGGACCCTCTGAGCCTGGCTTGTAGATCTCCCAGCAATCTCCCTGCTTCTCTGCATCTGGATGAAGCGTATCGAGAATGAAATACATATGCCTTATCGTACATTCGCGCGCAAATACGAATGAACCATAGTTCATGAGTCCTTTGACTATCATATAGATGAAGAAAGATGTGACTCCACCACAGTAGCCATTTCCATCCTCTGAGAAATAGCGGGAAGAAGCAGGTACTGACGGGAACGGGTTCTCCGTACCGAACTCATTCTCATCTTTCAGCTCGTCGATAAGGAATGATGCGTACTCATTATTAGGTATTTCCGCAAGCAGTGTCATGAAACATCCGATATGCTTGTTCTTTATTCTCTGCTCGTCTTTATCGAGATCATAATAGAAATGATCCTCGCTATCCCACATCATGCCGTTGATTCTAGTTTTCACAGAGAAATAAATTCTCTTATAACGGAAAGCAAGCTCCTTATCATTAAGGATATCTCCGATATACGACATGTATAGCGCAAAGACCGCGATTGAAGCATTATAGTCAACAGTGTATTCAGCACCTTCCCGTGGAAGATTTCCCATATGAGTTGCACTGTATGGAACACTGTAAAGACCGTTCGGCTTCATGCAGTTTGTCTGTATCCACTGGAAGTATTTCTCCAGAACCGGCACTACTTCCTTCAGTCTCTTCTTGTTTCCAATCTTGTGGAAAAACACGAACTCCACATATGAAAGAAGAGGAAGGGAAATACCCAATGGATTATCTTCAGAGAATACAGGCTGTCTAGTTGCAATATCGTAGCACTCTGCAATCTGACCATCTTCTCCCTGCATTGAGTAGAAGAAATCAATCATTGAATATGGACTATATTGTTGATTGCTATATACCAGGAATAGGGATGATAAACACGCATCAAAGAGATTTATTACTGATAAATCCCCATGAGTGAAGTAACCTTCAGGGAATACTCCATCCTTCTCACCAGGGTGCCAGACCTCATCCAGCCATACCCAGGTTCTGTCATACATGTCAACAAAATCCTGATCATAGAAATGAATTCGGGGGACTAAATCTTTTACCAATTCCAAAACTCCGCAAACTAAGGAAAAATCCCTGCTCTTTGTCCTTAAATCGCATTTTACATATTATCGCAAGGGTGCTGAGAAGTCAAATTGTTTTTTTCTTGCGTTTTCTATTGCAGTAAAAAGAATTAGTTAAAAATTATTTTTTTATAGCCTCTTGACTTCTTGCCGGTAACACTATCATTTTCCCCCGCCTTGCAACTTTCCGGCAATCATCTCAAGAGCCCCTTTTCTGATCTCAATACTGAATTTCTGTCCTTTATGCGTAAACAGTTCCCCATCACAGTGAGCTTCTATGCATTCTGAAGAGGTCTCAATTCCTACGCGCTCAGCCCTTACACAGGTAAAAGTCCTTTTATCAGAAACATGAGAGCCCCTGAGAAAAGCAAAGACAGCTTTCAGCAGTCCCTTGCTTTCAAGAGGAAAATTCGTATACATGACATCCAACAATCCGTCATCGATTTCTGCATCCGGGGCTATCATGAAAGCAGATCCCATCCTCCGTCCATTTGAGACTGATACCTGCTGTGTATCGAGGTTAACAACTGCACCATCGATTGTCAGTTTTATGTTATACGGCTTTGGGGGATGGATGAGTATATAAAGAAATGCAACAACATAACTCAGCATCCCGTTAATATGCTTATAATCCATTGCCCTGAAATTGACCATCGGCTCAAATCCGAAGCCTGCACCATTTACAAAATACATTCCGTCCGGATGCTCTGTACCAACACAAAAGCCAACATCAATTTTTCTGGAAATGCCTCTGGCAATAAGCTCGACGGCCTTCTTCTGTTTTGAAGGTATTCCGGCCATCCAAGAGAAATCATTACCACGGCCAATGGGAATGATACCCATCCTCACACCGCTTACTCCTGATTTCATTATGCCATTCACTGTCTCATTAACAGTACCATCGCCACCAGCTACCACTATCGTGTCATAACCATATAGAGCCCCTCTTTTCGCGAGGCTCTCTGCATGTCCCGGAGCTCTTGTATATGCGACCGTGCATTCTCTGGACATATTGCGGAAAAGAGACTGGATTTCTTTAGCTTTCTTTCTTCCGCGCCCCTTAGAAGCATTCGGATTGATTATCAGGAGGATATCCTTTCTGAGCATGGCACTACAATTCTAGTAAAACAATAAAGAACCGACAACAAAAAAAGCAGATAAAAGGTCTAAACAGGAGAAAAGAATGCCGTTTTTCCATTGCAATGGTATACTCAGGCTATGAAGAAAATAATCAGGAATATAGAAGCCGTCATCGCTGACAGGCTTACCAGAACGGATATCGTCATAGAAGATGGTGTTTTCGGCTATGAAGGCGGAAAAGCTGAGGAAATCGACGGCAGCAACCTGCTTGCTGTTCCAGGTTTTATAGATACACATATCCATGGAATCGGTGGCTCAGGCACGGAAGATGGCACAGAAGAAGCGATTCTGAATATGTCATCAGCATTGGCCAAGGCTGGTGTAACCTCCTTCTTCCCTACTATCTATACAGACACTATGGAGCGTATAACAATGGATGAGAGAGCCATTGTCAGCGCAGCAGGAAAGGAAAAAGGAGCCTCAATTGCAGGAATCCATATTGAAGGCCCCTTCATTTCACCTAATAGAATCGGTGCTCAGAATCCGGCAGGGAGGCTTGATCCTGACGAAGCTGCCTTCTCCACCATGCTGGAAAATGGAAAAGGAATGGTGAAAGCCATGACGATTGCCCCAGAACTTCCGGGTGTTGATAAAATTGCAAAACTTTGCAGTGAAAATGGCATTGTTTTATTAATGGGCCATACAGATGCAAGTTATGAAGAAGCCCTGAACGGCATGAAGATGGGCATCAGGCATACTACGCATCTTTTTAACGCAATGTCAGGATTCCAGCATAGAAAGCCTGGTGTTGTCGGATGTGCCTTGATGAATAATGCCATGAGTGCAGAGATAATCGCGGATGGAAAGCATGTGAGATCCGATATCGTCAGATTCATCATTGAAACAAAAGGCCCTGACAAGGTTACTGTAATCACAGACTCTCTCCGCCCAACAATGCAAGAAGAAGGAAAAAAGACAGCAAATGGTGTGGAAGTTGAAATGGGAGATGGCCTTTGGGTAACAAAGGGCAGGCCAGAACTTATTCAGGGATCTGCACTGACAATGCATAAGGCATTTGTGAATCTTGTACAGTGGGGATTACCAATAGAGACAGCTTCTGCTGTAACTGCAACGACTCCTGCAAAAATTTATTCGCTTTCTGATAGAGGAGAGATTATGCCAGGAAAGAGAGCTGACCTTGTTGTAATGGATAGGAATCTCAGCATAAAATTCACGATGATCAATGGAGAAATAATATGTGGTACAGCAAACTGAATAACAAAAGATTGTGGAAGATCTTCTCGGAGATTTCCGCAATTCCAAGAGAAAGTGGAAATGAGAAAGGGATCAGGGAATACCTTCTTTCCTGGGCAAAGGCAAATAAGATAGACGCAGTATCTGATACAAAGGGAAATGTCTACATGTCAAAACCGGGAACAAAGGGTCTGGAGAATCTTCCTCCTGTTGCACTTCAGGCACATGTTGATATGGTCTGCGTGAAGAAAGAGAACAGTAACCATGACTTCACGAAGGATGGCATAAAGATAAAAACAGATGGCGAATATGTGTTTGCTGATGGAACATCACTCGGAGCAGACGACGGAATCGGGGTTGCAATCATACTCGACATCTTCTCCGACCCAGATGCAAAGCATGGTCCGATTGAAGGAATCTTCACCGTAGAGGAAGAGACAGGACTTGGCGGAGCATATTCCATAGATCCAGAGAAAGTTAAAGCAAGAAGATTGATTAATATCGACAGTGAGGAGGAAGGCCTTCTTTATATCGGGTGCGCAGGCGGTATCGATATCGACGCATCAATGAAACTCAAATATGAAAAGGCAACAGGAACTGCACTCTCTGTAAAGGTATCAGGACTCCTTGGAGGACATAGCGGTGGAGAAATCCACAAAGGAAGAGCAAATGCAATAAGTGTCCTTGCACGCTATCTCGACAGGCTTCCTTCTTTCCAGATTGCCTCGATTTCAGGCGGAACAAGAAGAAATGTCATTCCTTTCAGTGCAGAAGCTGTAATCACCGTAAATGACAAGGAAGCAGCCCTTTCACAGGCAAAGACGCTCCAGGAAGAGCTAGAAGCAGAGTATAAGATAACGGATCCAGGCATCAAACTTTCTGTTACAGAGACAGAGATGCCAGAAATGGCAATAAAGACAAAGAAGAGCCAGAAGATCGCAAACCTTCTCTTCTGTTCTCCACATGGAGTGAAAGGTATGAGCGCAGAGCTTCCTGGAATCGTAGAGACTTCAGACAACCTTGCTATCGTATCGATTGAGAAAGATAAGATTCTTGTTGTCTATACAGTAAGAAGCAACATTGATTCCAGAAAGATGGAATTAATGTCGGAAATTCTCACGCTTACAGCAGCTTTCGGTTTCAAAGCAAAGGTGTCGAGCGGTTATCCTTCCTGGGCACCGGATGCAAAATCAAAGCTGGCAAAGGAAGTTGTCTCTGCATACAAGAGCATCACAGGCAAGAAGCTTCAGGTTACAGCAATACATGCAGGACTTGAATGCGGAATTATCAATTCCATCATTCCAGAAATGGAATCCGTGTCACTGGGACCAAATCTCTGGAATGTACATTCTGTGAATGAAAAGGCAGATGTGGCTTCGTCAGAACGCACTGCTGAATTTGTTAAGAAGATGCTTCCAATGCTCAAATAAGGAGGAATGAGGGGCTCCGGCCCCTCTTCTGTTATGCAAAGAGCTGTCAGACTTTCACTTATCACCCCTCTCTATTACTACCCTTCTGAGCTCACAATCGAAAAGGCACTGAAAAAAGCCGATAAGGAAGGAATAGGATATGATGCTGTCATCAAATACAGTTTCACAATACAAGATGAAAAACTCGTGATTTCACGTGAAACATCAGGTGAAAGAAGTGGATATACAGAAGAGGAGAAAAAAGCAATAGAAAGCGGAGAAACAATAGACAGAAAAAAGGGAGAGGATATGGAGATAGCAGCAGGACAATATCTTTTCGAGCAGCTGCCATTCATTCCAGAAGAAAAGGATCTTTCTCGGCTTATCCTGCCTTACATCAAAAAGAACAAGGGTTCTTTCTTTGTCCGGATATACAAAGAAAGCTTCCTTGAATGTATTATGCAGCTTCTCTTCCCCTCTCCATGAAGCTTGGTTATACTCATGACATGCAAATTGAAAAAATAAGCGATACTTACCACCATATTACATTCGCTGACGGAGATGAGGTTTTCCTCATTGGAACAGCACATGTTTCCCAACACAGCGTGGAAGAAGTCGCAGAGACAATAGACAGAGAGAATCCAGACAGGATCTGCGTTGAACTTGATGCAACCAGACTTTCCAGCAAGACAAAGAAACAGACTTGGGAAAATACGGACATCAGAAAGGTTTTCAAGGAAGGTAAAGGTTTCCTCCTTCTGGCAAATACAGCACTGGCCTCTTTCCAGCGTAAGCTTGGAGCACAGACAGGAACAGCCCCGGGAGAAGAACTTCTTGGCGCTGTAAAACTGGCAGAAGAAAAGAAAATACCAATATCGCTGTGTGACAGGGAAATCCAGACAACATTCAGAAGAGCCTGGGCAAAATCATCACTGTGGAACAAATGCAAGCTTCTTGGAACACTTATATCTGCCGCTTTCTCAAATGAGGAGATTTCAAAAGAAGAACTGGAAGAACTGAAGAACCAGGAAACTCTTGAAGGCTTGCTCAATGAAGTAGCAAAAGAACTTCCTTCAATAAAAGAAGTCCTCATTGATGAAAGAGACACATACCTTGCTACAAAAATTTACAATTCCCCAGGAAAAAAGAAGGTTGCTGTAATAGGAGCAGGCCATACAAAAGGAGTCATTTCCACCTTCGAAAAACTGGAGAACAATGGCGAAACAAAGTCGATTGAGGAACTGGATACAGTCCCAAAAAGCAAAGGTTTCGGCAAAGCTGCAGGATACATCATCCCAACCCTGATTGTCCTTTTACTGGTTATCGGAATCGCAATGAATGGATGGGATCAGGGGCTAAGGACATTTCTCTACTGGGTACTCGTAAATGCAGCAGGAACACTCATCACCACAATCATTGCAGCAGCTCATCCACTCAATATCCTATGCTGTGCTGTAACAGCTCCGTTCTTTGCACTGAATCCAGTACTCGGTGTCGGAATGCTTGGAGGTATTCTTGAAGCTACTTTCCGCAAACCAAAAGTAAAGGATTTTGAGATGCTCAACGATGATGCAATGAAGCTTTCCGGCTGGTATAAGAACAGAATCCTTCATTGTCTTCTTGTTTTCTTCCTAAGTTCCATCGGCAGTATGCTTGGAACTTTTGTAGCCTTTCCTATACTTATCTCAAGAATATAATAAGGATGATTTACTAATTTTTAATTCCTTACACTGAAAGCCGCTATCAATGCGGCTTTTATATTGCCGACTTTCTTTACACTAATTGGTAAGCGATGCTTACTATCTGCAGTAAGAACCTCTTCAAATCCCATATCTGCAAGATTCTTCAGCCGCCGCTCGGAAAACGATACAGGACGAACTTCTCCTGCAAGGGACAGCTCTCCAAAAGCAGCTACGGAAGAACGAAGGGATATACCTTCCTTTGAACTATACAAAGCAAGAGCAAGAGCCAGTTCAATAGAGACCTCAGAAAGCTTCATTCCACCGGCAACATTAACATAGATATCCTGATCAGAAAGATTAAGTCCTGCATGCTTCTGCAAGATAGCAGCGACGCGGCTGACACGAGCAGAATCTATTCTGTCTGAGTATATACGCTGATAACCGGATCTCGCAGGAACAACAAGCGCTTGTATTTCAACAGAGAAAGTCCTGCTGCCCTCAACAACAGAGGTGAAAGCAATACCAGCAGGAAGAACATTTCCACCCCTTGATGAGAGAAACAAAGAAGAAGGATCCTTCACTCCATGCAAACCGGTTCCATCCATTGTAAAAAGACCTATTTCATCAACAGATCCGAATCTGTTCTTGCTTGCTCTGAGAAGTCTCATGCCGGTTTCCGCACTCTCAAAATAAAGAACAGTATCAACAATGTGTTCTACGATCTTTGGACCTGCTATAAGTCCATCTTTAGTAACATGCCCTATGAAGAAAACTGCATCTCCAAGTTTCTTTGCGAGAAGTGAAATCTCCATACAGCATACCTTAATCTGATTCGGGGAACCTGATGGGGACGCAATAGAAGCGCTGTAAAGCGTTTGCAACGAATCAATGACGATATAACAAGGAGAAACCTTTTCAATCGTTTCTAAGAGGGTTTCTAAGCGCGTATCGCAGAAGATAGAAATCTGATCAGATAGCAATCCTAATCTCTCTGCTCGCATCTTCACCTGTGATGGTGATTCTTCTCCAGAAACATAGAGAACATTGCCATTCTCTGAAAGGGCACTGAGCATCTGGAGCATGATGGTACTCTTACCAATTCCTGGCTCACCCCCAACAAGAACTGATGAGGGGCGCATTACCCCTCCACCAAGAACTCTATCAAGCTCCTCTATTCCAGAAGAGACGCGCATTGCCGCCTCATACGGAACATCAGAAAGCTTCTGTAACGACGCATTCATAACAGGCTGCGGCTCAATCCTGCCCTTCTGAACGGGAGCTGTCTTCTCTTCATCGAAACTATTCCAGCTGCCACATTCAGGACATCGACCATTCCATTTGTTCTCCACGTGGCCACATTCTCTACAGACGTATCGTACAGAGCTTTCCTTCATTCAAAACCTCAGAAATCCAATAGTTCTACATCAAAGATGAGATATGAATCAGGGGGGATAACACCAGGATAACCATACTCACCATAGCCAAGCTCAGGAGGGATTATAAGTGTCCTCTTCTCTCCCTTCTTCATCATCTGGAGAGCTTCATTCCATCCCTCGATCACCTGTCCGATGCGGAATTTTGCAGGTTCATGGCGAATTAGAGACGAGTCAAAAATCTTACCATTGAGAAGAGAACCCTGATAGTGAACTGTTACAGTCTGTCCATACTTTGGAGAAGCTGTACCTGTACCCGGTTTTGTTATAATATACCTAAGCCCGGTATTGGTTCTTTCTGCGTTTGGATATCTATTTTCGAGTTCTGCTTCAATCTTTTTTCTTGCATTTGCAAGTTCAGCTTCATGTTTTGCAGTTGCTTCATCACAAAGTTCTGCAAATCTGCTTCCAGAAACCTCAAAATTTTCAGCATCCTCTCCTTTACAGATTATTCTGATACTTTTAATTTTATCATTTTGCTTGATTTTATTAACAACATCCTGTCCTTCAATTACATGTCCGAATACAGTATGTTTGCCGTCAAGCCATGGAGTTGGAACATGAGTAATAAAGAACTGGCTTCCATTAGTTCCTGGGCCAGCATTCGCCATTGAAAGAACACCAGGCCCCTCATGCTTCAGTTCAGGATGGAACTCATCAGGGAATCTATAACCAGGACCTCCTGTCCCATCTCCCTTTGGGCATCCACCTTGAATCATAAAATCGTTGATGACTCTATGGAATTTCAAACCATCATAGAAAGGAACGCCAGGATGATCCATATTAAGAACACCTTTTGCTAGTCCCACAAAATTGCAAACTGTCATCGGACACTTTTTATATTCAAGTTCAAGAAGAATTTCTCCCTTATCTGTATCAATAACGGCGTACATACCGTCTTTAAGATTTGCTGTATCCATTTTTTACTCCTATTATTCTGTAAATAATTCTTCTCCACCACTGATGAGGCCGTAAATCCTTTCAAGATCCTGCTGTGAACGGAATTTAATTGTGATTTTTCCCTTTGAAAGTGTTCCTTTTATATCACAACGAGCACCGACAGCTGAAATAAATTTTTCTACAACCTCTGAAATCTCCGGATCTTCCTCTTTAGAGCCTTTTTTCTGAATGAATTTATGTCCTTTATTATATTCATCTGCTAGTTTCTCAGCATCGCGGACAGACAAATCGTTATTTACGATTTTATCGCGGAGAAGAATCTGGTCAGACGGATTTACAAGGGAAAGAATTGCCCTTGCATGTCCTGCTGTGATATTCCCGCTAATAACATCATCCTTTATAGCATCATTTAACCCAAGCAATCTGATGGAATTCGCAATTGCTGATCTCGATTTTCCGACTTTCTCAGAAACCTCTTCCTGCGTCATTCCCGAACGCTGCATCAAATATTGATATGCAGTAGCCTCTTCAATTGGATTAAGATTTTCCCTCTGAATGTTTTCAATCAAGGACATCTGAATCCTTTCTAGCTCAGAAAGTTTGCGGATAATTACTGGAATCTTCTTCAAGCCTGCTTCCTTTGCAGCTTTAAAACGCCTTTCTCCAGCAATAATCGAATATTTTCCAGGAACTATTTCCTCTACAATTAGAGGCTGAATTATTCCCTGCGATTTAATTGATTCAGAAAGTTCTGTAATTGATTCCGGGTTAAACGACTTTCTTGGCTGATTAGGATTTGGCGATACAGAAGAAATAGGGACCATTATCGCCTCAATCCTATCTGGGTTATCCTTTTCAACAACAGGAACATCAACAGATTTTTTCTGCTCTGCAGGTATAGCAACCGATTTCGCTGGTTTGTCTACAGCAGCAGTCTGAGGTTTTTTTTCACCTGTTGTTCGACTTATTATATTATCTACCTGCTCATCAAGATTGAAATCACCACCAAAGAGAGAGCTTATTCCTCGCCCAAGTCCATGTTTTTTATCACTCGACACGGTCAACAACCTCCTTTGCAAGTTCTACGAATGCTTTTGTACCAGCATTTGATTTGTCATAATAATTAATAGGAAGCCCATGAGATGGTGCTTCAGATATTCTTACAGACCTTGGAATGATTGTTTTAAAAACAAGATCTGGGAAGAATTCAGATATATCCTCAACAACCTGCTGATTAAGCAAAGCTCGCTTCGAATACATTGTAAAAAGAATTCCCAATACCTTGAGTTTTGTGTTCAAAGACTTCTTTACATTACTGATTGTTCTCATAATCAAGTTAAGACCTTCCATAGCAAGATACTCACACTGCAAAGGAATGAGAACATAATCAGCCCAAGCAAGAGCATTCATTGTTTCAAGGCCAAGCGATGGCGGACAATCAAGCAGTATAAAATCAAAATCACCATCAAGAGATTCAAGCACGGTTTTGAGATAGTATTCGCGGTTGTTTTCATTCACAAGTTCAATAGAAAGACTTGCGACATCAAGCGAACCAGGAATTAGATACAGATTCTTAAAAATCGTGCTCTGAACAGCCGATGCAGCTGGAACATCACCAACTACAACCTGATAAATATTCGCCTTCCTAAGATCACCAGAAACAGCACCAGTAAGATTGCACTGGGCATCAAAATCAATAAGAAGAACCTTAAAATTCATATCAGCTAAAGCGGAACCAAGATTAACCGCAGAAGTGGTTTTTCCTACTCCACCTTTCTGATTATAGAAAATCACTTTTTTAGCTTTCATATTTCAACCATACACTGATAACAAAGTCTTGTCATTATCAGAATTTAACAAAAGACAAAGAAAGTTTCTTGACCTCAACTACAACGAACTGTATCTTATCTTACAGGAGGAGATCATCCATGGATACAAATACAAATCTTGAAAAATCCATAACAGATGCCATCAATGCGATTCGTCCTGCATTGCAGAACGATGGCGGAGATATTGAATTCATAAAATATGATAGCGAATCGAAAAATGTACATGTAAAGCTCAAAGGAGCTTGTGCTGGATGCCCAATGAGTCAGTTAACCCTCACAAATGGCGTACAGAGATATATAAGAGAAACAGTCGATAACGAAATCACAGTAATCAACGACGATCAGATTTCTAGCTATTTTTAATTCAAACTATCAATAAAATCTTTTATGGCAGCCGAAAGGTTGCCATTCTTTTTGTTTCACGTGAAACACAAAATCAAACAAAAGAAATTTCGATCTCAACCCAATTAAAGAAATATAATTTACTTTTAAAGCTTTTATCTCAAAAAAAAGAGTCAAACCATTTCCTAAATCATAAATAAAACTTACGCAAAGAAAATACCAGGACTAAAATAGTCGAACATAATACAGAAATACAAAAACATATTCAAAATGTTTTCCGGTTAAAAAAATTAAATAGAGTTTGCACATCTCATCAAAACTATTGATAACATCTCAATACAATTTTGTGTTTCACGTGAAACATTATACTTGGCTTTGCTTTGTTCTATAAATATCTTCAAATATATTTCTTTGACTAATACTAGTAGTAATGATAGACTTTGTTTGGTTGATTATCAGGATTATTTCTGATAGAACATCTTTTAGCGTGCCTTGCAAGTGAAAAACCGCAAATAAACGCTTTAAATGCGGTTTTTAGAGGATATATTTCTGTTAATAGAAACAGATTACCGGGAACAGTTTTCCAAAAATTCCCTATATAATAGGGTAGAATTTAGCTGATTTTTCAGTTTTTATAAGCAAAATTATTGGAACATCAAATTCTATGTAAAAACCCAGTAGGAATTTCTTTTTATTTGAAAAATCTGCTTGTAAATCAACAATTTATGCTGTTCTGATTTATCAGTACAGAATCGTGTGGAAATTCTGGTTATTTTTTATTTATTTTATCAAAAAAAATGCACCTGTCTAATGTAAACAGGTGCTAATTTCTTATATTATAAGGAATTATTCTTTATCTTCAGTTGCTTCTACAGTACTTTCCTCAGAAGCAGCTTCAGGAGTCTGTACCTCTTCATCAGACTCTTCGGCTTCTTGATATGCTGTTACTGCAATAGCATTAACTGAATCATCTCTCTTCTTGAATGAAGCAACACGGACACCCATAGCTGCTCTTCCCTGAATTGAGATATCTTTTGCATGAACTCTTATTGTCTGTCCCTTTAATGTTACGAATACGACATCATCGTCATCACATACGGATACAGCTCCAACAAGACCAGAATCTTCAACAGTATAAATCTTCTGACCCATTGTTCCTCTTCCATGAGCCATAAACTGATCGAATCTTACCTGTTTTCCTTTACCTTTTTCTGTAACCATAAGGATACGGCGACTGTCATCTACAGCCACAACACCGATTACCTCATCATCACCAAGAAGTCTGATACCTCTTACACCATGAGTTGCTCTACCCATTGTTCTGACGTCATCTGCATGAATTCTGAGGCCCTTGCCATTTCTTGTAATAATCATAGCATCTTCACCATCTCTGATGAATATTGATTCTACAAGCTCATCTCCCTCATCAAGGATAATGGCTTTGACTCCTCTTGCTTTAGCATTGATGAAATCATTAAGCCTTACCTTCTTGGCGACACCAAAACGTGTAACCATAAGCAGGTATGTATCATCCTGGAATGACGGGAAGGTGACAATGGAAGTAACCTTCTCATTATTCTCAATCTGCAGGAAATTCTTGATGTTTGAACCCTTTGTGGCTTTTGCACCTTCAGGAATCTCGAAAGCCTTGCTGTAATATGCCTTTCCGAAGTTAGTGACAAACATGATGATATCATGGGAAGAACATACAAAGAGGTGGTCTACAAAATCTCCATCGACAAGCTTTGCTCCGATAGTTCCCTTTCCTCCACGACCCTGAGCCTTATACTCAGTAGTACTGAGCCTCTTTGCAAATCCTTTCTTGGAAATGCTTATTACTACATCTTCTTTCTTAATGAAATCCTCTGGAGATGCATCATTGAGCTCCTGTTCGATGATCTCAGTTCTGCGCCTGTCTCCATAAGCTGTTCCAATTGCCCTTATTTCATCCTTAACAACTCCGAGAATCTTGTTTCTATCGGAAAGAAGATCCTTGTAGTATGCAATCTTTGCTTCAAGATCTGAAAGTTCATCAAGAATCTTCTCTGTCTCAAGATGAGACAATCTTCCAAGCTTCATATCGATGATTGCATCGGCCTGGATCTTATCAAGACCAAATGCTTTCTGGAGCTCAAGGGAAGCTACGGTATTATCCTGGCTTTCCTTGATTATCCTGATTACCTCATCAATATTCTCAAGGCCAATTTTAAGACCAAGAAGGATGTGAGCCCTTTCTTCAGCTTTCTTTAAATCATATCTTGTACGTCTCTCAATGACTTCTTCACGATGATCAACATAAATCTGGACCATATCCTTGAGAGTCATCAGTTTTGGGCGTCCCTGATAAATAGCAAGATTATAAGCATTGAAATTGCTCTGAAGAGCAGTGCGGCTGAAAAGCATGTTCAATACAATATTAGGAACAGCGCCCTGCTTGAGCTCCACTACAACCCTGATACCATCTCGACCTGATTCATCACGTACTGCTGCGATATTAGGAATGACACCATCCTTTCTCAGATCATCGATTTTCTTAACAAGTTCTGCCTTATTCACCTGATAAGGAAGCTCTGTAAAGATGATTGCATCATGGCCCTTATCATTCTCTTCAATCTCATAACGCGAGCGAATGACAATCTTTCCCTTTCCTGTAGTATAAGCATCCATGATGCCTTTCTTTCCACAGATGATTCCATAAGAAGGGAAATCCGGTCCTTTGATGTAATCCATCAGTTCCAATGTCGATATTTCAGGGTTATCTATGTATGCACAGATACCATCCACAACTTCCAAGAGGTTATGTGGTGCCAGGTTAGTGGCCATACCGACAGCAATACCGGAAGAGCCATTTGTAAGAAGGAATGGGAAAGCAGCCGGAAGAACTGAAGGCTCTTCAGTTGATCCATCGTAATTAGGAGTGAAATCAACAGTATCCTTCTGTATATCGGTAAGCATTTCCTCACCGATCTTGCTCATTCTGGCCTCGGTGTATCTCATAGCTGCAGGAGGATCGCCATCAATGGATCCAAAGTTACCCTGAGGTGCTACAACAGGGTAGCGGAGCGAGAAATCCTGGCCCAGACGCACAAGGGCATCGTAAACCGATGCATCTCCATGCGGGTGATACTTTCCGAGAACATCACCAACGATACGGGCACACTTCTTATTAGGTGAATTATACCTGATTCCAAGTTCCCACATATCGTAGAGAATTCTTCTATGAACCGGTTTCAGACCATCCCTTGCGTCAGGAAGGGCACGACTGATGATAACCGACATAGCATAGTTTATATAGCTGGTTTTCATCTCCTCGGAGATGTCCGCTTGCACGATTCGCGGATTAAGTTCCTGATTATCTTCCATACTGTACCTCAGATATCAAGCGTCCTGACGAAGGTCGCGTTCTGCTCGATGAATTCCCTTCTGGGTTCAACATCTTCACCCATGAGCATGGAGAATACTCTATCTGCCTGCTCTGCATCTTCAAGATGAACCTTGCCAATCATTCTGGTCTCTGGGTTCATAGTTGTCTCCCAAAGCTGCTCCGGATTCATCTCTCCAAGACCTTTATAACGCTGGATTGCTACCTTGGATTCATCAATTCCTGGTGCATATTCATCAAGAATCTTTTTCTTATCAACCTCATCGTATGCATAGAAATCCTTCTTTCCAATAGTAATCTTGTAAAGAGGAGGCATTGCAAAATAGATATATCCTGCTTCTATAAGAGGTCTCATATAGCGGAAGAAGAAGGTGAGTAGGAGTGTCCTGATATGTGAGCCATCGACATCAGCATCAGCCATGATGATAATCTTGTGATACCTTGCCTTTGTAATATCAAAAGTCTTCTCATTATCATTCTTGTCGCTATCTTCATCGTCGAAATCACGGCCGGTGTTATTATACCTTGTAATTCCAGCTCCGATAGTCTGAATAACAGGTTCAAGCTTATCGTTATTAAGAACTTTAGCTTCCTGAGCCTTTTCAACGTTAAGCATCTTTCCCCAGAGAGGAAGGATAGCCTGGAAACGGCTGTCTCTTCCCTGTTTTGCAGAACCACCAGCACTATCGCCCTCGACTATGAATACCTCACAGCGGGCCGGATCACGTTCTGTACAATCAGCAAGTTTTCCAGGAAGACCACCACCTTCAGATTTCTTCCTGATATTCTCTCTTGCCTTTCTTGCAGCAACACGTCCAAGTGCAGCATTGGTAACCTTATCAAGAAGACGATCTATTGAATCAGGGAATTCATCAAAATAGTTTGTAAGATTCTCATAAACAAGGGAATCTACAATACCTTTGACATTGGAATTACCCAATTTCATCTTTGTCTGTCCCTCAAACTGAGGATTAGGAATCTTGACGGAAATAATTGCCGTAAGTCCTTCTGCTATATCTGAGGATTCAAGACTATCAGGGTACTTCTTCATATATTTGACGCTCTTTTTGAGCTGATTATTCAAACATCTTGATAAAGCTGCCCTGAAACCTGAAAGGTGAGTACCACCTTCACGGGTATTGATGTTATTTACGAATGTGTAAATCTTTTCATCATACTTATCGTTATACTGAAGAGATACTTCAACTGAAACATCATCTTTCTGACACTCAAACGAAATAGGATCAAAAAGCACAGTCTTATATTCGTTAAGGTACTTTACAAAAGATGAAAGACCGCCTTCTGCATGGAAGGTCTCCGATTTTTCAGGATCTGTACGTTTATCTGTGATTGTAATCGTTATACCTTTATTCAGATATGAAAGCTCCTTAAAACGAGCTGACAAAGTCTCATAACTGAATGAATTAGGTTCCATTATCTCAAAATCTGGAGTAAATCTTACAATCGTTCCTGTTCTATCAGTATCTCCAATAATCTTCACATCACTTTCAGGAATACCTTTATGGTATGTCTGCCTGTAGACATGAGGAGCACGATGAACAGTGACTTCCATCCATGATGAAAGAGCATTTACACAGGAAACACCTACACCATGAAGTCCACCAGACACCTTATAAGCGTTGTGATCGAATTTTCCTCCTGCATGAAGCTGTGTGAGAACAACCTCAAGTGAGCTTTTTCCTTCTTCCGGATGGATATCGACAGGAATACCCCTGCCGTTATCCTCTACGGTGCATATCTCCCCATCGCTACCATTCTCAAGATATACTTTGATATCATTGCAGTAACCAGCCATTGCCTCATCTATGGAGTTATCAACAACCTCATAGACAAGATGATGCAAGCCGTCTATACCTGTAGACCCGATATACATACCTGGTCTAAGACGTACTGCTTCGAGGCCTTTCAGAACTGTGATACCGCTGGAATTGTAATCCTCGCTGGCCTTGATTTCTGCTTCTAGTTCTGCTTTGTCATGACCTGCGATTTTGAGTTCTTCATTATCCATATGATTCCTTCCAGTCTGATTCATATATCCGTGGCTGAGACCTAATTGAGCAGGTGTGATAGTCGTAGCCGTATTCGGATTTTTCAGTACTTTTCAATTATACAGCCTGAAGCCTTTTAATTCAAGGGAAGCCATAAATTATGATACCTGTTTATCTCTTTGTTATTAATTAAGTTAAATGTACAATAATTATCTCTGCATCTCTTATTGCTTTACGGTTAAACAACCCTTTGATATAATCTCCGGCAATATGGAAAATCTCAAAAATATATGGCAGCAAGCATCATCGCTTCTGGAGGAAACCCTACCTGAATCAAAACGGCAGTGGATAAAGCGTATAAACTTCGAAAAAGAGGAAAACGGAAGAATGATTCTCTCCCTTTCCTCTAACTTCTATAAAGAAACAACAGAAAAAAACTGCAAAGCAGACATTGAGAATACTGTCTCTGAAATTGCAGGACATGAAATACCGATAGAATTCGTAGTGAACACTGCGAGAAAACCAGTTGTAAAACAGGCCTCAAAGGAAGTTAAAAAAGAAAAAACAGAACCTGTTTCGCGTAATACGACGCTTAATAAGCAATATTCTTTCGAAAACTTCATCTCTGGAGATAATAGCAGTTTTGCATTCAATGCATGTAAGGTAATTGCTCAGAATCCGGGAACTTCTTTCAATCCATGTCTGATTTATGGTGGAGTAGGTCTTGGAAAAACACATCTTCTGGAATCAATCGGAAACTACATTGATGAACATAATCCGAAGATGAAAATCATTTATACAACAGCGGAAAGTTTCACTAATGAATTCATTGATTCTCTTCTTTCAAAGGAGAAAATCTCATCATTTAAGACAAAATACAGGAATGTGGATGTTCTTCTTATCGATGATATCCATTTTCTTCAGAAGAAAGACTCTACACAGGAAGAGCTTTTCCATACATTCAACGAACTATATGACAATCACAAGCAGATTGTACTTACATGTGATCGTCCTATAACGGAATTAACAGATATAACTGACAGATTGAAAACAAGATTCAGGAAAGGTCTTAATGTTGATTTGCAGCCACCAGCATATGAAACAAGAATGGCCATCGCGATGCAGAAATGCAGGGAAAAAGGTTATCAGATAGATCAGAAAGTACTTGAATACATCTGCCAGAATGTAAATACAAATGTCAGGGATCTTGAAGGTGCTCTTACAACTCTCAGTTCTTTTGCAACTCTTGTAGGAAAACCTGTTACTCTTGATATAGCAAAAGAGCAATTGAAGAATTTCATCGTTACTCCAGCAATAAGAAACAGCGATATCTCTATTGATATGATAATCCATAGTACGGCAGCCTATTTTAACGTAAAAGAATATGATATTAAGGGTAAAAGCAGGAATAAGAACATCACTCTAGCTCGTCATATCTCAATTTATCTTGCTTCTGAACTTACTTCATACTCCCTTTCAGAGATAGGAAAGATGATGAATGGAAAGGATCACACCACAATCATGTATTCTGTCGAAAAGATAAAATCAATCATCGAAACAGACGATTCTGTAAGACAGGCAGTTAATACCATAAAGCAGGATCTTCTTAATTCCTGAGTTTTCCACAACCGGTGGAAAAACCCTGTGGAAAAGATGTTAATATGCTGTAGAAAGCATCTGAAAAAAATGTGAAAAGAGAACGGGTTTTCCACAGCCCGTTTTCTTTTTTCCTTAAATCGGTGGAAAACTGTGGATAAGAATAAAAGTTTTCCACATATTTATCCACAATTCATTTTCTTTAAAGAAAAGAAGATAAATATAGTTTTCCACATTTTCTAGATGCTTACTATTATTACTGCACTCAAAATTATGATATATTAATGAATAATAAAGGAGTGACTTCTGTGAAATTTGTATGCCAGTCCAGCGCGCTCAGAGCCGAAATAGAAATAGCAAACAGCTTTGCAAGTTCTAAAAACTCATTATCAATATCAAGCAATGTTCTTCTTGAAGCATCTAATGATGCGCTCACTATAAAAGCATCAGACCAGAAAATGGGATTTTCCACTATCATTCCTATTTCTGTAATGGTTCCAGGTGCTACGACCGTTTATTGCGAAAAGCTTTCTCAGCTTCTCAAAAATACTCCTGACACTGAAATAGAAGTTTCAGAAGAAAACGGTGTTCTTATCATTAAACCTGCAGATGGAAGCAATTCTTTCCTTATAAACATAAAGACCATAGAAGCATCAAAATTCCCTGAGTTAATAGATATTGATGAATCTCTTTACTTCTCACTTACTCAGAGAGACTTCTTTGACATGATTGATAAGACTTCCTTTGCTGTTGCAGATGAAGATTCTCGTCATTTCCTTACTGGTGTATATATGGAGAAAAAGGATGATGATCTTGTTCTCGTGGCAACTGATGGAAAGAGACTTTCATATGTATGCCGCCATTTTGAACAGGTTCTTCCAGATTTCATGCCAGCTATCATACCAACAAAGTTCCTTGCTCAGATGAAATCAATAGGTACAGGAGAGGGACTTTTTTCAATCGGAGTCAGAGAAGGATTCATATTTGCGGAAATCGGAAACAGAACTATCTATTCAAGTCTTATCCAGGGACCTTATCCTGCATATGAAAAGGTTATTCCAAAAGGACTTGATAACGTCTGTATACTGAAGAAAGCAGATGCAGAAAAAGCAATCTCCCTTATTTCTATTCTCGTTGAGAGCAAATCAAAACGCATTTATGTAGACCTTTCAGAGAATCTCATCACATTCTCAAGTGAAAATACAGAATTCGGTGAGAGCAAGCAGTCTTTACCTGCATCTTATACTGGTCCAGATGTAAGAATGTCTTTCAACTGTCAGCTTCTTCTGACACCAATAAAGAAAATCGATTCTGATTTCATGAAAATAATGTTCAATAAACCATCTTCAGCAATGATATTCACCTCAGAACCAGAAAAGGATTACCTTTTTGTTCTGATGCCAATGCAGATACAGTGAGATTTCTGACAGTATCGATAAACAATTTCAGGAACATATCCTCCGTGGAAATAAACATTGATGCGGAGGATATTGTTCTCACTGGCATAAATGGTCAGGGAAAGACTAATTTCCTTGAAAGCATATATACACTTTGCTACGGATCTTCATTCAGGACAAATCATTTAAAGGAGATAATAAAACACGGAACAAATGGTTTTTCTCTTTCTGCTGTAGTAGAGAATGATAATGGAGTAAGGGAAAAATTAAGAATTATATTTTCAGATGGAAAAAGACAGATAACTATTGATGGAAAGGAAATAAATGACAGAAGAAATCTCATTTACAGCTTTCCATGTATTGTCTTCTCCCATGACGATATTCTCTTTGTAAAAGGAGAACCTGAAAACAGAAGAAAATTTTTTGATCAGATGATGAGTCTGTATTCTCCTTTTTTCTTTGATTCTCTTCGTTCTTATAGAAGCATCCTGATGCAGCGTAATGCTGCTGTTAAACAAAAGAATAAGGATATAATCGCATTATATAATAATCGTCTTGCTTCTTTTGGATTGGAGATTATGAAGGAAAGGGCAGAAGCTGTTTATGGCTTTAATGCAATTTTTCCTGATTTATTTAAAAGAATATCAGGAACAGATATGAATGTAAGCGTAAAGTATCAGCCATCCTGGGGAGCTATGGAAGATTCTGGTGAAATAGTGGAATATCTTGAGGAGAATACTGATAGGGATATCATTCTCTCTACAACTACCAGTGGTCCTCATAGAGACAGGTTTACCGTAATGTGTGATGGAATTCCGTTTTCTTCCATTGGTTCTACCGGACAGATAAGACTTGCCTCAATTCTGTTTCGCATTGCAGAAGCAGAATATTTTTCTGAAAAAACTGGAAAAAATCCGATGCTTTTAATAGATGATGTCTTGCTTGAGCTTGATAGCAATAAAAGAGGTTTAGTTCTTGAATCTCTTCCTTCCTATTCTCAGGCTTTTTATACATTTCTTCCAAACGAGAGTTACTTTTCTTCAAAGAGAAAAGATGCTTTATCATATGAAGTAGTGGAAGGAGCTTTCAGAAATGATAGAAGTTAAGGATATAAAAGATCTTGTAAGAGAATATGTTGATAAGACAGTTTCTCCCGATATCCGCTATCATCGTGAATGGCCATTAATTGCAGGGCCTAATTTAAGAAGAGTCACTTCCTTTGCCAAAATGGATGGCAGCACTATATGTATCTATGTTAAAGGTTCTTCTGCAAGAACTATGGTAATGCTTGAAAAGAGGCGTATTATCTCAGATTTCAATAAGCACTTTTCAGATATAATTGCTGATGACATAAGAATTCTCCGTTTGTAATAATATATAGGAATAATATGGGTTGACCTGTGATGCTGTGTTTGTTAGAATCACATAATTGGGCATAAAGGCAGCCATAATCTGATATTAACCGCTTAAAAGCGATGGATTTGGAGTATATTAAATGAGTAACAAAGGCAAGAGAACCTATCATCCAAGCAAGATGAAGAGAACAAGAAAGTTCGGTTTCCGTGCAAGAATGGCTACAAAGGGTGGTCGTCTTGTACTTGCTCGCCGCAGAGCTAAGGGCAGACACAGCCTTACAGCAAGCGATGAGAAGAAGCCTTACTAAGATTGAAATCATTAGGAAAAAAGAAGAAATCAATCGCATTTTCAGGCAGGGAACAGCTTTATCCTGCAGGGGAATGCGATTAATCACTATTAGCAACAATCTGGGTTTTGATCGCATTATAGTCATTCCGGCAAAACATTTTGGCAATGCAGTTGAAAGAAACAAGGTTCGTCGCAGAGCCAAGGAAATTTTCCGCAACTATGAAAAGAGAATAAACTCAGAAAATCCTATGGAAGATAAAGGACAGGATTATGCTCTTGTCCTGTATCCTGGTAAGGTTTCCACCTTTTCCTTGCTTGAGTCCGGTTTTTTAGAACTTCTGGACAGGTCTAGGCGGAAATAGTTCCCTTTTCTTCTCATCAGCAGAGATTTCCTATTCCAGCTTACGGATACATATCTTTCCATCATTCAAGGAGAAAAGATGGATAGGAACACCATCATTGCAATTGTTCTGTCAGTTATAGTCATTACAGTTGGTATGACTATTCAGACAGCATTTTTTCCACCGGAAATTCCTGCTGTTGCAGAAGAAGGAACCGTTGTGGAAACAATTGATGCAACACTTCCAGGAGAATCCGGAAGCAGTATTGAAGCCACGGGAGAGAATCCTGATTCAACTCCATTCACTGTAACTGCAGGCTCTTATGCAATTACATTCGATCCTAAGGGAGCATCTGTTTCGTCCATAAAACTTACGGAACATCTCGATGGAGAAGAACCAGTTGAGCTTATTTTCAAGGATGCAGATGATGAGAATGCATTCATGCTTTATGTTGGTGGAGATAAGTCACAGCCTATAGACGCTGTTTTCAGCCATACTGAGTCTGTTAATTCCAATGGACTTAATATTGTATCATTCACTCGTGATTTTGTAACATCCGATGGTAAGCCATTTACTATCACCAAGCAGTTTGCAATTCCAGATAATGGTGAATATATGATTCAGCTGTCTGTTGGTATAAAGACACCTGATGGTTCTCCAATACCTCTCAATGTATCTTCCGATATGTATACATTATCTGTTGGACCACAGATTGGACCATCATTCAGGTCAATTTCCAACAACTATGATTACAGAAGGGTTTCTGTCCGTTACGATGGAAAAGGCAGAAGCGATGCAAGATTCAATGATGGAGTATTTGTATCCGATTCAGATGAGACAGTTGATTGGATGTCACTTGCTGGAAAGTATTTTGCTTTCATCCTTATTCCAGAAAGTGATGGAATAATAGCTTCTGCAGAAGCAATTCAGACGTCAAATGAGACAGGAGTGCCTCAAGAGAATATCATTTATCTTTCACGAAGTGCTTCTGGAGAGTCTTCTGTACAGGATATGTACTCATTCTATGCAGGACCAAAAGTAAAGAACATTCTTTCTGTTTATGATAATGCGGACGACAATATATTCCGTATAGAAGGACATGATCTTACAGAGATACTTGATGGAAGCTGGCTATCCTGGCTGGAGACAATTCTCAACTGGATTCTCCAGTTCTTCTATAAGATCATTCCAAACTATGGTGTGGCAATTATTCTCCTGACAGTCCTTATAAAACTTCTTTTGCAGCCACTTGCAAAGAAAGGTATGGATTCTACAGCAAAGATGAGTGCTCTTACACCTAAAATCAATGAGATCAAAGAAAGATATCCAGATGATCCTGAGGCACAGAATGCTGCAATGGCTAAGCTTTACAAGGAAGAGAAAATCAATCCGATGGGTTCTTGTCTGCCTATGCTTATCCAGTTCCCAATCTTCATTGCTCTTTATGGACTTCTGAATACAAACTTCGAACTTCGTGGATCAATGTTCATTCCAGGATGGATTCCTGATCTTTCCATTCCAGATACTATTTTCACACTTTCTTTCTCAATTCCACTTCTTGGTAATCAGATCCATCTTCTGCCTATTCTCTATACCATCTCCATGATTTTCTCTATGAAGATTACGCAGATGGGTTCACAGACAACAGCAGGATCTCAGGCTGGAATGATGAATTTCATGACGTATGGAATGCCTATTATATTCTTCTTCATAATGTATAACGCTCCATCTGGACTTCTTCTTTACTGGTCAACTGTTAACGTTATATCAATCGGCCAGCAGATTTTTGTAAACAAGAAGAAAAAGAATGTATATGCAGAGCAGATTGCTGAGCGTGATGCAGAGAAGCTCGCCAAGAAAGAGGCAAAAAGAAAGAACAGGAGAAAGTAAATGCAGAAAGAATATGAAGGAAGAACCGAGCAGGAAGCAATAGATAAAGCCATAAGGGAGCTCGGACTTGATCGCGACCAGTTTGATGTTGAAATAGTAGAGAAAGAGAAGAAAGGTCTCTTCAGAAAGGGAAATGTGAAAATCAGAGTCTACTATGGTTCTGATGAATCAGAGGAAACTGAAGAAAAATATGATGATGAGGTAGTTGTAGAGGATCACAATCCTGTGCCTCAGAATGATAATGAAAGAAAGATTCTTGAATTTCTTGATACTCTCATTTCAAAGATGGGTTATACAGGACATTCAGTAATCACTTTCCGTCGCGAATCGAAAATCGGCATAAGTATAGAAAGCGAAGATTCATCAATCATTATTGGACGCAAAGGAAAGAATCTTGATGCTATCCAGCTTGTCACTAACGTATATGCAGGCAATCTTGATCCTGATATCAAAGTGGTGATAGACAGTGAAAATTACAGGGTAAGGCATGAAGAGCAGATTATCCGTAACGCGTACAGGATTGCTGCCGATGTCAGAAGAACAGGACGTTCAAAGCTTCTGGATCCAATGAATCCATTTGAAAGAAGACTTGTTCATACAGCTCTTAATGATTTCGATGGTGTTGAAACAAAGAGTGAGGGTGAGGGTCTTTATAAGCAGGTAAGGATACTTCCTAAAAAATGAGTAACATGCTCCGGGAAACCGGAGCAATATTATTGACAATCAATTTTAATAATGATACTTTATTGATAACAATTACTAATAAGGAAAGTTTATGGAAAGAAGGAATACGATGCAGAAAGCATTAACATATGAAACTGTCATGTCGTATCCCGGACATCCGAGTGCAGATGATGTTTACCGGATAATATCATCTGAGCACAGTTCGATATCTAAAGCCACGGTCTATCGCAATCTTTCACTGCTTTCAGAAGAAGGCAAAATCGGGAGAGTTGAATCATTTGGAAATGGTGAGGTCCATTATGATCACAGACCGGAAAAGCATTATCATGGCTATTGCAGGAAATGCGGAAGGGTTGTGGATATTGAATTATCATATGATAATGGCATTATAAATAATGCATTTCCTATGGAAGATGGTTTCAACATCACTTCCCATGAACTTATATTTGAAGGTATCTGCAAAGAATGCAGAGAAAAGGAGAATGACAATGGAACTGAAAGGATCAAGGACTGAGAAGAACCTCCAGACGGCATTTGCTGGTGAGAGCCAGGCAAGAAACAAGTATACTTATTTCGCTTCCAAGGCAAAGAAGGAAGGATATGAGCAGATTGCAGCTATCTTCCTTGAAACAGCAGAAAACGAGAAAGAGCATGCAAAGCTCTGGTTCAAGTATCTTGAAGGTGGAGATATCAAGTCTACACAGGAGAATCTCAAGGCAGCAGCAGAAGGCGAGAACTATGAGTGGACAGATATGTATGCAGAGTTCGCTAAGGTAGCTGAGGAAGAAGGATTCAAGGAAATTGCAGCAAAGTTCAGAGGTGTTGCAGCTATTGAGAAGCACCATGAGGAGAGATACCTTGCTCTTCTTAAGAACGTAGAGGAAGGTCTTGTATTCTCAAGAGATGGCGAGATGATCTGGAAGTGCAGAAACTGCGGACACATTGTTGTTGGCAAGAAGGCACCTGGTATTTGCCCTGTATGTGCACATCCACAGGCTTATTTTGAGCTTGTTGGCCAGAACTACTGATTTGTAGAGTGCTGAAAACAGCTCCAGCTCCATGATATTCATGAGCTGGAGTTTTCTATTTTTATACGGATTCTTGTCAGCTTTTTTTCCTCAGTTATACCCATCATCGCATATTCTTCATAAGCATCGGAAATGGGTTTGAACCCTTTTTCATCTATTATATTCAGCAGGTTTTTGTAAACTTCATCGAAGTCAGTGTATTGTTTGTATGTATACATGACTGCATACATTCCCTCTGAAATTGATGAATTTGCTTTTTCATCTGTTTTTATAAAGACACTTGTTATAAATGAGCTTCTCCCGTTTTTCACATCATCAAGGAGAATTCGTGAACCCTGATTAAGCATACCAGATTTTGAGCTTTCATTTTCCATTGATGAAAGTATCTTACTCCATTCTTCTTCCAGTTCCTGATTACTATCATTGATGATTTCATAGATGGAGACACTGTTGAATCTTCTTAATTCAACCTCTCCTTCATTACGTCCTTTTATATCATCTATAAGTTCTATGAATGATGATACAGAGCTTTTGATTCTTCTGAGTTCTGCAATACGGTTTTCCAGATTCTTCTCTTCTGAAATAAGTAATTTGATGAGGTGATCCAGACTGTCGGCATCGATATATGAACGTATCTGTTCAATCGGAATGCCTATGTTTCTCAAAGTAAGAATTGTATCAAAAGTGTTTATCTGGCTTGCGGTATAGCATCGATAGCCATTATTGTTTCTTTCTTCAGGAGAGAAGAGCCCTATTTTATCGTAAAAGAAGAGCGTATGTTTACTTACAGAGAAAAGCGAAGCAAACTCTCCGGTCGTGTAAGTCTTTTCGTATTTTCTGCCCATATATTGACTATAGAGTTAATCTATAGTTTTTCATAGTGGGCAGGAGGAATAACATGTCATCGGACAATGCCGAGAGAATGTTTCTCGAAACAAAGCCTGGGCATCTTTTTTTCAAAGCAGCTATTCCAGGAGCATTGGGAATGCTTGCTTCATCATTGTATTATCTGTTAGAGGGAATTCTTGTAGGACGCGTTTTAGGAGCAGAACCATTTGCTGCATTTAATCTTGCGATGCCTTTTGTTATCATAAACTTTGCTGTTTCAGATATGATTGGTGTCGGTTCTTCTGTTCCTATTGCAATCAAATTGGGACGTGGAGAAAAGGAAGAAGCAAATGTGATTTTCTCAACGGCCGTGACCCTCATTGTGATATCCGGAATAGTTACAGGGACGCTTCTCTTCGTTTCAGCGCCTTTTCTTTTCAGACTTATGGGTGCTGACGATCATCTTATTCCTCTGGCAGTTAAATATCTAAGGATGTATGCATGCTTTTCTCCGCTTACAACCATGGTTTTTGCTGTAGATAACTATCTGAGAATCTGCGGAAAGATAAAAGGATCACTGATGATGAACATCTGTATGGCTGCAGCTGGTGTAATCTTTGAAGTGTTCTTCCTCATTATCTTGAAAGGTGATATTGCCTCAGCTGCTCTTGGTACATGTCTTGGCATGAGCTCTGCAGTCCTTGTTACACTCTCATTCTTTGCCAGAGGAAAGATGAACCTCAGATTCAGGGTTCCGAAATTCCATTTCTCACTTATCAAGACAATTGTCTCTTGCGGCCTTCCAACATTTCTTTCGAATATCTCTGGAAGAATCGTATCGATTATCATGAATACACTGCTTCTCTCACTTGGAGGAGCGGATGCTGTCAGTGTCTATGGAATAATCATGTCTGCAGACGGTGTCATAATGCCGCTTATGTATGGTACATGTGACTCATTACAGCCTTCTGTAGGCTATAATTGGGGAGCTAGGCGTTTTGACAGGGTAGGACAGATAGAGAAATACTGTTTTGGAGCCGGTGCAGTGTTATCGCTTCTTTTTGGAATATTCATATTCACCTTCCCGGATTTTGCAGTCAGCCTTTTCATTGAAGGTGGAAATTCTAATATCCATACGCTTGGAATCGCAGCTTTGAGAATAGCTTCTTTTGCGTTTATCATCAGATGGATTTTCGTCTGCACACAGTGTTTCATGTCAGCAATTGAAAAGCCTGTGTATGCAGCGGCGATTTCAGTATCAGCAGCTTTCATATTCCCTATAATCCTCATTATGGCTTTCAGCTCTTTAGGATTGACAGGAATATGGATGAACCTTCCTGTGACATCCCTTCTGACAGCAATCCTTGCACTTGTGATTCTCACAAGATACAAGGGTATTGTTAGAAAGGAGAAAGAATCAAAAAGTTTCTCTGATTCTTATTGATAGCTCTCTTGCTCTTTCAGGAGTGAACTGAGCACCAAGTTGGGAGATAATCTCTCCGGCGAGGAAAGAAGCTATTTTACCTGATGTGTCTGGACTGTATCCGTTTATAAGTCCATAAAGGAAGCCGGCGGCGTATGTATCGCCGGCTCCTGTTGTATCTACAGGTTTTGCAGCTCCATATAGAGGAATCTGTGAGATCTTTCCATTAGCGGATATGTATGAACCGTGTCTGCCGTTTTTCACTATGGCAATTGAGCACAGTTTTCCCATAGAACGACAACATTCATAAGCGTCGTAGTTATTGAAAAGGAATCTGGCTTCTTCACTGTTTGCGAATACGATATCACAATAGTTTTGCACAAGATCAAGAAAATCTGCACGGTAACGGCCTACTGCAAAAGGATCTGCCAGATCAAAGGCTACTTTGACATTGTTTTCTTTTGCTATTCTCAAGACCTTCCTGACAGCTCTCCTCTGTTCGTCCGTATCCCACATATATCCTGTGAAATAAAAAAGATCCGCATTTCTGGCGCTCTCCTCATTCACATTGCATTCATCAAACAATCTGTTTGCGCCGAGGAATGTGTTCATTGTTCTTTCCCTGTCATCAGTAAGGAGGATGATGGATGTTCCGGTTGCTGCCTTGAATGTGATTGTCTCATCCTTTACTCCGTTTTCTATGAGCCTCTGACGATACATCTCTCCATATTCATCATCACCGACTCCTCCTGCGAGGATTGTCTCCGCTCCTAACATTCTGAGTGTGACCATTGTATTTGGACACGAACCACCACAGGAGATTGTTTTTTTCCTGTTAGCCATGCATTGAAGTATCTCAGCACGTTTTTCTTCATCGATAAGAAGCATCGTTCCTTTATGAAGCGATAACTTCTCGAGATCCGTTTCATCTGCAAAACAGAGAAAATCTATAAGAGGATTACCTATGCCGTAGATTGCCATATAGAAGAGTATAAGGAGTTTCGGGATGTAACGCTATATATGGGTTTTCCACAGGTTTTCCACACCTCCGTGGAAATGATGTGGAAAAGGTGGAAAACTAAGGTATAAAAGCGTTTGATTGATAAAAATCGGTTATTTGTAATATATAATTTAATTCCTTATATTATATAAAAATAGAATAAATTAAAAATGCGTCAATAACATAGGAGTTATATAAGTTCAATTCAGTTCTGATTGTGTATAAAAGGGTGTGGAAAACTAGTTTTCCCCAGAGTTTTCCACAGGTTTTCCACAGCATAAGTAAAAGTTATCCACAACCATATAACTAACAATAGTCACTGTATTTAACTCAGAAAAAAGGAAAACACAGTAAAAACATATCTAGTGTCTGATTCCTTCCATATATAGTTCCGCTTCCCTGAAAAGTTCCCGTACATTTCCGGGGAAAGGATGCATGAAAACAGAATAATCGGATAATCCAAGATCCCTTCCTTTCTGTTTGCTGAATGCCTGCAGTAATTCTGGAATATCTTCTCTGTGTTCCTCCAGGCTCGGCATTCTTATCTCTATCCCGGATATCCTGTAATAGAAATCCTTGCGTAGCCGTTTCTCTTCCAAGAGTTCTGTAAGAGTTTTATTTGAAGCAGTTATTAGTCTGAAGGAAGTTTTCATTACTTTATCTGAACCGAGTCTTCTGAATTCTCCTGAATCCAGAACACGCAGCAGCTTTGTCTGTATTTCCAGTTGCAGATCCTGTATTTCATCGAGAAAGAGAGTGGAAGAGTCTGCAGAAGACAGAAGTCCCTCCCTGTTCTCCACTGCTCCAGAGAAAGCTCCTCTGGCATGTCCGAATAATTCACTGTCTGCGATGCTGGTTGCGAGACAGCCACAGTTTTCCATTACTATCTGCTTGTCATTTGATGAAAGGCTGTGAATCAATTTTGCGGCGAGAGTTTTTCCCGTTCCTGTTTCTCCTACAATATGTACAGGTATTGATGAATCTATGGCTTTCCTGATTTGCCTTCTTGTTTCTTCCATGATATCAGAACTGCCTGCAAGGGAATTCCTGAGAAGTGAAGAAATATAGTCCGATGTTGACAATCGGTCGATAGCCTTTCTTATCTCATATTCTGAAAAGTATTCCTTTAGATATATGGAATGATCATTATTCCCTGATGGTTCTTCATGATCGGGGAAGAAAACCAATGATCGTTCTTTTTCTATGATTTTCCTGACAGACTTCTTGTTGGCATCCTCGGAGCGCAAAAGGATTATATCTTCCTGCTGTACATTCGACTGAAGCCTTTGCAGAGAAGGACAGTTTACCGTCTCCTTGTCGCATAAAAATGGGTATACCCGCTTTGAAAGGGTACTGCCCAGTGAGAATAAAATGTATCTCAAAAAAATCCCTCCTTTTCCCATAACAATGGAACAAAATCAGAAGGATTTCAAATGAAAATGTACTGTTTTCTGTTACTTAATGATGTGGTGTCAGCAATATGAAAAGGATGATTTATGTATTTCATCCCTGCATAAGAGTTTGCAAAGAAGAAGCTGTGTATATTGCTGCAGTTTCTGCTCGGAGTATGTTTGTGCAGAGTAATACCGGTGTAGCACCATTATTTACAGCTTCATCACATTCTTTATCGGAAAAACCTCCTTCTGGTCCTATCATGAATGATAGGGGAGAGTCCTGAGATAAATCCTTTACAGCTTCAGAAAGCTTCATTGTTCCGCCTATGGCACTCTGGTGAAGGATAAGCAGTTTTCCTTCGACCTCTGTCAGTGCCTCTTTGAAGCTTAATGGCCCGACCAGCTCTGGTTCTTTGCTTCCAGACTGCTGTACAGCTTCTCTTATAATCAATGAAAATCTTTCCATCTGATGTTTTGAAAGAGGTGACTGTACAAATTCCGTTTCCATCAGGACAATCTTCTTGATGCCCATTTCAGTCAATGCTCTGACCTCCATTTCATTTTTCTTTCCTTTCAGTACTGAAATGAAGGCTGTGATCGGAGTAAAAGGACCATTGTAAGAAGAAAGGCCATCGAGTAATGTATCCTCCGGTTTATCTGTTTCTTCCAGCGTGATTGAATCTTCATCGAAAAGAAAAGCCTTGTAGTATATGTCATGGCTGTCTTTTGCCGTGAATATATCATTCACATTCAGCCTGAGCACACGGAAAAGATAGTTCTTCTCTTTCTGTGACAGCTTATACACACCGCTTTCCGCATTGTTTCTCAAGAGGAATACTCTCATTCGCCGAAAACCTCCAAAGCCTTTGTTATATACTGATCAAACCAGATATCAGCAACAGGTCTTTCATCATAATCCATTGCGTAGATATATTCGTTGCGAATCAGAAGTATCAGAATGTCCTCAGGAACACCGCTTTCCTTGTGCTCCTCTGCGAAGGCCTGTATGTTTTCCTTCGTGTAATCAGGGTGGGCTTCAATATATTCTGCGCAGTGATTATTTTCCATGAATGCTTCAAAAGCTTCCATTTCCTCATCTGTATATTCCGGTTCCTGCACTATTATGTCCGGAGTTATGCCGACTTCATGTATGTCGTTACCAGATGGGGTATAGAAATGACCTGTTGTTATCTGTATGAATCCGCCCCTGAATGGTCTTACTTCCTGCGAAATGCCTTTTCCAAAAGTCTGACTGCCAAGGACTATTGCTCTTCCGTTATCCATCAGTGCCCCGGTGAGTATCTCGCTTGATGATGCAGTTCCTCCGTTCACAATCAGCATTAATGGCATATCTTCCGGAACAAAGACGCTCTTTCCTGCATATACAATATCTTCTGAACGTCCGGAACCCGGTTTGTATTTCGTCTCCAGCATGATACCTTCTGAAAGGAACATATCTGCCGTCTCCAGAGCACTCTGGACAGTTCCTCCTCCATTGTTTCTGAGATCAATAATCAGCTTCTTCGCTCCTTCATCAAGAAGCTTTTCAATATCTGCAGCTACAGAAGAGCCCGTTGTCAGCGAGAATGTATATATGGCTATATAACCGATATCATCTGTAAGCATTCCCGAAGATGTGGATGGGGTGGTTACGACTTCAGGAATCAGCGAGATATCGAAAACAGCAGTTCCTCTATGGACTGTGAGTGTTATTTCTTCTCCAAGATGACCCTTCATCATTGCAGATGCCTCTGTAGCTGTCATCTGTGATACATCTTCTCCGTTGATTGCACTGATCATATCCCTAGGTCTCAGTCCGGCTCTGTCAGCAGGACCGCCAGGAAAAGGAGATGCGATTATGACCATGTAGCTTTCGGGATCATCGGGATCTGCATATGCGGGATTCATCTTTGTAAGATATGTTCCTATTCCGACATATTCTCCTTCCGTTGTCTCTTCAAATTCAGCTGCTGTCTCTGCTGGAATAAAATAGGAATACTGATCTCCTAGGGAATCAATCATCGCTCTGATGAGCTCGTTCTCCATTTTCTCTGTATCGATGTCGTAGAGAAAATCAGTACTCAGATATGCATAGAGATTTCCAAGAGAATATAGAATCTGGGAGATGCTTCTGGAATCTTCTGCGGCTTTTTCCGCTTCCAGATGCGATGGTTGCTCTGTTATCACCGGAGTGTATTCAGGTGATCCTCCTGCTGTCAGCTGAAACAAGGCAAGGCTGAGAGCAAGAATCAAGATGGCTTTTCTCATAATATGGAATATATCACCAAAGAATGCAGAGATGCATCCATCGTGTTTGCATCAAGCCACTCATAAGCGTAAACTTAACCCATGCTTGCATTATTCGTAGACTTTCCTTCTTGGATCAGTCCATATGTAATAAACGGCCTTCCTATCAGATGGTATGCTGTTATGTATCTAGTCGCATTCGGAATTGCATATATTCTTTTCCGCTATCAATGCAAGAATGACAGATATCTTCTTATGACAAGCGAAGAGAGCCAGACGTTCTTTTTTTACGGAGTTCTCTGTCTTCTTATTTTTGCAAGGATATTCTCTGTATTATTCTATAGTGACGGTCTGTATTATCTGACGCATCCCTGGATGATATTCTGGCCTTTCAGAGATGGACATTTCGTTGGACTTCCTGGTATGAGCTATCATGGAGGAGTTGTCGGTGCACTTGTTGGCGGTATAATTTTCTGCCATATCTACAAAAAGAAACTTCTGAGAATAACCGATACGGTAGTTGCTGGTATTCCACTTGGATATACTTTTGGACGACTTGGTAATTTCATCAATGCAGAACTTTATGGAAGAGTGACGACCGTTCCTTGGGGAATGGTGTTTCCAACTGCTCCTGGATTTTCTACGAATGAGGAATGGGTCAGGGAAATTGCAGACAAGGTCGGTATTGAATATGTAATCGGAGATATAGTTAATCTGCCACGCCATCCATCGCAGTTGTATGAGGCTCTCTTTGAGGGGGTGATTCTTTTCCTCATTCTCTGGTTTCTGGTAAGACCTTGGAAACTTAAGAAAAAGCTGCCTGATGGAACTGTTTTTGCATTCTATTTAATGGGTTATGGCCTTTTCAGGTTCTTGATTGAATATTGCAGGCAGCCTGATGCAGATATCGGATATGTCATTTCATGGGGAGAGAAGAGTGATAACATAGCACTTTTCCAATCTCTGCTGAATATTTCAAAAGGACAGATTTTCTGCCTGATTATGATAGTAGCTGGAGCTGCGCTTTTGGCGTTGCTCCTCTGGAGGTACAGACGTGGATATAGAGAAGAAGCTGACAAGCCTCAGAAACGAGCTGAAAGAAAGAAGCATTGATGCTTATCTTGTAACAGGAACTGATCCCCATCAGAGCGAATATGTAGCACCACGATGGAGGACAAGAGCATTTATTTCCGGATTCACCGGATCTGCTGGTACTGTAGTCATTACTCAGGATAAAGCACTTTTATGGGTTGACAGCCGCTATTTCATCCAGGCTGAAAAGGAGATTGAGAATACTGAATATGAGATGATGAAACTTGAGGTGGATGATACTCCTGATCCATACCAGTGGCTGAAGGAAAACCTGGAAAAAGGTGCAAAAGTTGGAGTCGATGCCTCCTCTGTCTCAATAGCATTGTTTTCATCTCTCTCTGCAGATCTCAAGGAGAAAGGAATCATACTTGAAGCTACAGATGATCTTCTTGATCCCATCTGGGAAAATCGTCCAGCTGTTCCTTGCACTGAATGTGAGGAAATGAGTCTGGAATATGCTGGGAAGAGTGCGGTGGAGAAGGTTGAGGAAATCAGGAAAAAGCTCAGAAAGATGGGACTTCGGTGGACATTCATCGCCTCAATCGATGATATTGCCTGGCTTACAAATCTCCGTGCTGATGATATTCCATGCAATCCAGTTTTTGTTTCTTACGCATTTATTTCCCTTACGAAGGCCGTACTTTTCGTTGATAAAAACCGTTTTGCGGAAAAGACACTTCTGCAGCATGTCAAATCCGTCTTTGATATCCGTCCATATGAGGAGGCTGTAACAGCTCTCAAGTCGTTGGCAAAGGGACCAGGATATTATTCTCCGGAAAAGGTTTCAGAGGTTTTCCATAAGGCGCTTTCCGGGAAGAACAATCTTCTTGGCAGGGATCTCACAACTGACATGAAGACAAGGAAGAATGAAGCAGAGCTGAGAGGAATGAGGCTTGCTCATATATATGATGCGGCGGCTTATGTCTCATTTCTGGCAAGACTCGATAGAAATGGAAAATATGATGAGATCGCAATCTCTGATAGACTAGAAGCAGAGAGAAAGCGTATTCCTGGGTATCTTGGACCATCTTTTAATCCAATTTCCGGTTATAGAGAACATGGCGCAATGTGCCATTACAGTGCTACAAAAGAAAGTTCATCGGAAGTAAACGGACATGGCCTTCTTGTTCTTGATACAGGTTCACAATTCGAGTTTGGTACTACAGATATAACACGAACACTTCTTTTTGGAGATGAACCAACAGAAGAAGAGAAGAAAGATTACACACTCGTTCTAAAAGGACATCTTGCACTTTCAAGACAGCGGTTTATCAAAGGGACTAGAGGCGTGCAGCTTGATGCGATAGCAAAACAGTTTCTTTGGCAGTATGGAGAGAGTTTCTATCATGGGACCGGGCATGGTGTTGGATGCCGTCTGAATGTCCATGAAGGCCCCTTGAGAATCTCATCAGCATTGATTGACGTTCCTCTTCTTCCTGGCATGGTAACATCGGATGAACCGGGCCTTTATAAAGAAGGGCGTTATGGCATAAGAATAGAGAATCTTCTTGCTGTCAAGAAAGATATGAATACGGAGTTCGGAGAATTCTATTCATTCGAAGTCCTTACTCTGGTACCATACGAAAAGAAACTGATAGATATGAGTCTCATCACGGATGAGGAACGGAAGCAGATTGATGATTATCATAAGAGGATATATGAAGAGCTTCATGAGCTTGTGGAGCCGGACGTCCTCAGATGGTTATCAGATGCCACTTCACCGCTTTGAGACAATCCAGTATATTCCAATTAAAGGAGAAGAAGAGTTTTATGGTTGAACCACTAAAAAAGAATGGTAAGATTCAGCGCAGAGGACCTGTGATGCTTGTCATCATGGACGGAGTTGGATTTGGAAAGTATAAGGAAGGAGATGCAGTTGCATCTTCTATGACGAAAAATCTCGATGCACTTTATGCAACATGTCCATGGACAAAGCTTAAAGCACACGGAACAGCTGTAGGTCTTCCTTCCGATGCTGATATGGGAAACAGCGAAGTCGGACATAATGCAATGGGATGCGGAAGGGTTTTTGCACAGGGAGCTAAACTTGTTTCCAATGCCATTACATCTGGCGATATGTTCAAAGGCGCAACCTGGCAGAAGCTTATTGAGAATGTAAAAAAGAACAATTCTGTTCTTCATTTCATTGGTCTTCTCTCTGATGGCAATGTGCACTCTCATATCGATCATCTGAAGGCAATGGTTGCAGAAGCGAAGAAGGAAGGAGTCAAGACAGTCCGTGTTCATGCTCTTCTTGATGGTCGTGACGTAGGGGAGGTCTCCGCACTCGATTATTTTGATCCGTTTGCTGAGTATCTGAAAGAACTCTCTGCAGATGGAACATTCGATGCAGCAATCGCATCCGGCGGTGGAAGAATGGTCATCACTATGGATCGTTACAACGCCGATTGGGATATGGTGAAGCGCGGTTGGGAGACACATGTCCTTGGTGAAGGAAGAATCTTTGATTCCGCACATGAGGCTATTGAGACACTTAGAAAGGAAACTGGTGCAATTGACCAGGATCTTCCTCCTTTTGTTGTTGGCAAAGATGGAAAGGCTATCGGAACAATCAATGATGGAGACTCTGTAATACTCTTCAATTTCCGCGGAGACAGAGCTATTGAGCTTTCCCGCGCTTTCGATGATCCGGATTTCAAAGAGTTCGACAGAAAGAGATGGCCGAAAGTCGAGTATGCAGGAATGATGGAGTATGATGGAGATCTTCATATTCCTAACCAGTTCCTTGTTTCTCCTCCGGCAATTGACCGCGTTATGGCAGAGTATCTCTGCGCTTCTGGCGTAAAGCAGTTCTCCATTTCCGAGACACAGAAGTTCGGACATGTCACATACTTCTTCAATGGAAACCGTTCCGGCAAGTTCGATGAAAGCCTTGAGGATTATGTTGAGATTCCTTCTGACAAGGTTCCTTTTGAGGAAAGGCCTTGGATGAAGTGTGCTGAGATTACAGATCGTGTGATTGCAGAGATTGAAAGCGGTAAGTGGGATTTCATCAAGCTTAACTTCCCTAATGGCGACATGGTTGGACATACTGGTGTATTCGAGGCTGTTGTCTGCTCAATGGAAGCCATGGATCTTCAGATTGGAAGACTCAGGGAAGCTATTGAGAAAGCTGGCGGAATCATGGTTGTGACAGCAGATCATGGCAATGCTGATGATATGTATGAACATGACAAGAAGGGTGATGTGAAGAGAAAGGAAAATGGAGAGCCTAAGGCTAAAACATCACACTCTCTCAATCCAGTTCCATGCATCATCTATGATCCGGAGTACAAGGGCGAGTATTCAAAGACACTCAACGAGGGTCTTGGTATTTCATCCATTGCTGCTACATGTATGGATCTTCTTGGATTTGTTCCACCTGCAGATTATGACAAGAGCATAGTGACTCTTGAATAACAAAAACAGCAGGATAAATAAGGAGAAAATCGTTAATCTCCATTAATCAATTGCAGAGCAGGACTACGGTCCTGCTTTATGCATTAAAAATGCAATGTGAAGTTTTATCGCCTTTATTTGGCGGATTTTGTACTTAATTCTGTTCTTTTTATGTAATAAAACTGTCCTGTTTGTATGTTTAGAGTATCTGTCATTATATTCCAGTGATGGATGAAGGAAGCTTTTTAATTATTTATATTTACTGAAATTATTATGGAAAATACTTTTTATTATTTGTTAACAATGTGTTAAGTTGTGCTTGCGATGTCGCTGTTATGACAGATAATGGAGACAAGGGGTTTTTATGAAAATTAAAAAGATAATAATAGCAGTGACTATTGTTTTGCTCATCGCAGCAACAGGATGTTACCAGATACCTGTTTATCTTCCGCCTTTTGGTTTAGATAAAGACACAACGGCTACAGACACATCGTGGTATAAAGCGAGTTCTAAGAATTATTCACTCAGTACAGTCGGTGATATCAGAGGGCTTGCGGCACTAGTTGATGCTGGAAAAGATTTTGCCGGGAAGACTATTAATCTCAAGAGAGGAACGTATGATTTCTCTGATTACCCGGACTTTCAGATTGGCGGTGGTGATAGATTCAATTCAAATGCCAAAAAGGGCTCAGCAAATACGTTTTCTGGAACGCTCAACGGTAACAATGCCGTAATCCGTGGCCTTTCGATTAACGGAGATGGAACAGGAAAAGAGGACGATTCTTCCTTTGGATTTATTGCTATTGCAGAAAATGCTTCAATCAATGATCTTGTTTTCGAAGATTGCACTGTCTCATCCAATGCAAGTGCAACAGGTATTGCTGTTGGTTATGCACTCAATTCCAATATAAGTGGCATTACCGTGAAAAATAGCAGTGTACAAGGAGCAGAAGCTGTTGGAGCAGTTATCGGAAGATTATACACAACAGGTGGAGGAAATACGTATACGATAGAAAACTGCAGAAACATTGGTACTTCTGTAATGGTTGATGGATCCTATCATGCAGGCGGAATAGTAGGTTATATAAATCCTGGAGTTATAGATATCAACACCCCTACGACAATAGAAAATGATACTGTTATGGTTATTGGCAATGAGGTAGATCTGACAAACGGTGCAAGGATTGAAGCAGAATGTCATAATGGAAGCATAGTATCAGCTGGCGGTATTACTGGTTCTGTCACGATGCATGATGAAAATGACCTTGCTGTAGTTTTTAAAGACAATACGATAAAACTTAACAGCAGCGGCCAGATTGAAGCTTCTGGTGGTACTACTGTTTATCGTGGTTATCTTTACGGTTTTGAGCGTTCTTATAAACCAGCCGAGAATATCATAATTCCTAATACAGATGGAAACAGGTTAGTACTTGGTGGAGAGGAAACTATGATTGTAGGTCCTAGCTCAGCTGTAAAAGACGGAGAAAAGTATCATATAATCAACTAGGTGTTCGTATATGAAAAGGGGCGTCGATTTTAAGACGCCCTCTTGTGTTCTAGAATGTTGACTTTGATGTGATTATGAGCATTACGATTCCTGCTATATAGAGAATTCCTGAGATTATAGATGGAACTATTACATTGCTCATTGAGAAGAAATTTCCAATCATCATCAATATGAAAGCCGTGGCGCGGCTGATACTGTGAGTGGATCTGTCTTTTATAACAGCAGCCAGATATGTTGCTATTGAAATCAGGTATATACAGATCAGTGTAAGCATGAACAAGGCATCGTATGATGATGAGAATATTGAGAGCGAAGAAAGATCCATTGTTCCTGTATTGAGAGGCATTGCGATGGCTATGAAAAGAGAGGCTGCTATCGAAATCATAAGATAGAGCTTGAGCCTTGATGCATTCGTACCGTAGTACTGAACTGCTGTGAATACGAAAACCATGGCAGCTGCTATCATCGCAAAACGTTCTATGATTACAACAGCATTCGGTGAAAGGATTGTAATGCCTGTGATATCCGTATAAAGAGGCATAATCATCGTAGATTCAATTGCGATGAATGAAAAAAGCAAAGAGAGCAGGGTGCTGTCAATGCTATGCGTCCTGTGTCTTAACCTCATTATGAAGAGAAAGACTATCGACGCGATGATGATTGCCAGTTGTGGTAGATATATCATCAGATATACAAACCATCCAGATATCCTTCTCTGCAGGAGAACGACAGTCATGTGAACAAGCATTGCAGAGTACAGTATGGATATCAGCAGCTGGACTATGAGTGCTAAAGAGAATTGCTTTCTTCTTTCCGGCATCAGATTATGTCCCTATATGGAACTTCTGTATCAGTTCCTACAAAAGCAGAGGCTATGCAGTTTCCACATTCGATGATGATTGCGTCCAGCATTGTTGCAATACCGCATATGACCGGCATGAATGCAATGAGAGCATTCTCTGCTCCATACAGATTAATACCAAGAAGATTCAAAGTGATAACCGTAATCATTACACTTTCTGAACCTGTTGAAGCGGCTGAAATGAATGATACAAGAGCAGCAACTGCAGCTGTTGCAGCCACAACTTTTCCAGAAGGAATGCTTTCTGTTGTAGCCTGGAAAAGAGAAAGCATTGAGATTACCGCAACGAATGTGCTTCCACCTTTTGCTATCACGGAAAGAAGAGGTGTCGCAGTAGAAGCAATTCTCTTCTGTACACCCAGATTCTGTCTTGCCGTGCTTTCGCAAAGCGGGATTGTTGCAATGATATTCGATGTCGTCAGCCCCATTATTGCAGGTGCAATTGATCTATATATGATTTTGTAAGGATTCTTTTTGAATCCTGTGAACACAGCACAGAGAAGTGGAAGTACTATCAAGACGGTCACAGCTGTCGAGATGGCAATGAACTTTGCATATTCCGGTACTGCAAACAGTGTTTTTTCCTGATACATCGTAATGAAAAGCGATGCTGAGGAGGCAAATACAATGAAAAATCCGTAAACAGAATATGTCCTAGAGATTCTGTACATTACCTCTGAGAAAGAATTCATTGTCGTATATGCTGGTCTTATCACATCAGCAGATGGTTTCATGGCAAGACCCAGAATCCATGAGATTATTATTACAGGTACGATGAATCTGGTTGTGGAAGCCAGTGTCCACAACGCATTAAGAGGATAGAGTGCACTTGTGGAAGAACTTAGCATGTATGATACATGTGACATAAGTGTCCCTGGAGCGCTTCCTGCGGAGCTGGTGACAGGAAATGGTTCCGGCTTGAAGATGAAAACCATAGCCGCTGCCAATGCAAGTACTGCTGTGGAGACGACTGACCAGAGGATTGATGAGAATGCAACCCGTCTTCCTTTTGCATCCTTCATCAAAGATGCTGTTCCATGAGCAAATGTTATGAAAATGACAGGAATGGCGATTAATACTCCTATTCCAATCAAATAAGAAGATACAGAAGAGAAAATTCCTGACGCGTATGGAGAAGAACCGAAAAGCAATGCGGTTGCAAGTCCCATAAGCAGGGCTGCGATATATGTTATCCAGGTTTTCATATTGAGAGGATACAGCACCTGTATGCTGTAGTCAATCTTGGAGAGCTGTCTTGAAGAAAGGATGTCATATTATATAATTCTTTTTACAGCATAATATTGTTATGACAAAACAATGGGTGTAGCGTTGAAACTGCACCCGTTGTTTCATTCATCCTCTTCTTCATTTCTGAGAAGTTCCTTGAGTTTGTATCCACTCTTTGCTTCCTTCTCAAAAAGCTCTTTCACATAGCAGTCAGGTTCAAACTCCTTGGCTGCCGGCAAAAGGGCGAATGACAGTGCTGAGAGGAGTATTGCTCTCTGCATCTGTTCTTTGTTGTACCAGATTTCACCCTGATACTCGTTGCACTGCACAAGATTCTGCACACCCTCATCGTTGATTATTGATGTAAAGAGCTCCAGAGCAGAAATGCCTTTCTCATATTTCCTTCCTGCTGCTGTTAAAATGGCCGCGCCATGCGTTACCGCCCTTCGCTCATTCTCATTGTAATCCATCTTGTTGAATTCATATTCAAAGAAGGCATCAATCAGAAGCCTGTCAGTCTCTTCCATTGCCCCGATGATGTCTAATCCAGTGGCAAATGGATGAAGGACCAGAGATGAGGCAATAGTGAGTACAAGAGCATTGTCCGCACCAGCCCAGGCTCCAAAGACCTTGCCTTTCTTGTCGCGGAAGAGGGAAGCAAGTGTCCTGATGAGTTTTATCATCGGCTTTGGTTCAACCTCTACAGGTTTCACAGCTATCTGCCCCTTGGCCGGTTCATCCAGAGTCTTATATACTTCCGGAATCGTTGTGTAGCACTCCGCAATTGAGAGCAGAAGATCTCTTTCTCCCTGCTTTGAAAGCCTGCCTCTGACAAGATCTTCAAGATGCTTCAGTGTTTCCTGTGTGCGAAGCATTTCCATGGCCTTGAAAAGTGGTTCAAGGCGTAGTAGTGCAACAGCCTTGGAGATGTTCTTGATTCCTTTCTTGCCAAACATTCTCCATAGTTTCTCATAACTGCCGTCAGTATCTTCTACCTGCCTGATGTTCCAGTAGACTCTTGCTTCATACCCGCTGAGATGGAAGGAGAAACCTTCATCATAAAGCTGTATGGAAGGAATGATATATGTCAGTCCGTCCGTGAAGCAGTCAAGGAGTGCATAATTGCGACCGCCAAAAGAGAGGGCAAGATTATCTGCAAGCTTTGTTGTTACTGCTGTTCTTGAGTCCTTGTCCTTTTTCAGTTTTGGAACGGAGATGTTGATTGTGCCGCTGCATTCCTCATATCTGTTATTCACAAGAACAAGTGTCCGTTCTGTATCGATTCCATTCACGAAAGCATATACGGATTCTTCCACACCGCCATTCTGATTATAGCAGTCATAGAGCTGGAAGTATTCTACTCCAGAGAAGAGGTACCTTCTTCTGAACAGCGGGAATATCCTGCGATAGTGCTCTCCAACAAGCCAGCCATTCGGCTGCTCATTGTAATAAGCACGTTTGTATTCCATACCATATTTCTCATGGTAACCCTCAATCTGTCCATGTCCCACCATTGGCAGGCCTGGGAGGGTTGCAAGAAGCGTACATACTGCGAAGTACTTGTCTCCGTCTCCGAATTGAGCAACAGCTGTCTCTTCATCGGGGTTGTTCATGAAGTTCACGTAGCGCTTGAGGATTTCAGGTTCGAAGATGAGTGTATTCTTGATACCCAGTCTGTACTTCTGGTTTTCCTGGTTCTTGAGCATGTTCATGAATGCCGAGTTGTAGACTCTGTGCATACCAAGAGTCCTGACGAAATATCCTTCCATCATCCAGAAGGCTTCTGCGAGGAGAAGGGTGTCTGGAACTTCCTGTGCAACCCTGTCTACGACCTCTCTCCAGAACTCCTGAGGTATCCTGCGGTTGAATTCCTCGTCACTCATGGCATAGCGTGCTCTTCCTGCGATATCTCCACCATGACCCGGCTTTGGATACCAGAGGCGCTGTATATGTCGTTTTGCAAGCGTCATCGCAGCATCAAAGCGTATGATAGGGAAGTTTCTTGCAACATGGAGAATCTTCTGGATGACGGCTTCCCTTGTCACAGGGTTGAGGTAATCGAGCTGAGCTGTATCATTCCATGGCATGGAAGTTCCATCATTTCCATGGAAGATATATCTTGTCTGTCCGTTTCTCTTGTCGCGGAGCATGAATGTGACAGCAGCATCCGTTCTGTCATAGTAATGATCCTCAATCTTCACTTCATAATCTGGATTAGTGGAAAGATCCGGACCATTGTATGTGTAGGAAGGATATGGAGGCCAATCCTGCTGTACAAAGTAGTCAGGATGCTCATATACCCAGTTTCCATCGATTCCTGTATGGTTTGGAACCATGTCGGAAGCAAGTCTTATACCTCTTGCCTTGCATCTCTGACGGAGATTATCCAATGCTTCCCAGCCTCCAATTACCGGAGAAATCTCATAGTCCTTCAAAGAGTATGCAGAAGCTTCGGCATCAGGGTTTCCGCAGAGGTTCTTTATCTTCTTTGACGCTTCTGAACGCTCCCATAGTCCGATAAGCCAAAGCGCTGTGAAACCTCTTTCCCGAAGCAGATCAAGTTCTTCATCAGGAATCTGATCAAGCCTTGTTATGGATCTTTTGTATTGCTTTGAGAGCTGGTCAAGCCAGACAAGGGTGCATTTAGCCATCATTACGACGCGTGGCATCCAGTTTGAATCGTCAGAGAATGCTTCATACTCGTTCAGTTCGCTTTCCGAGTAATCTATGACCTGAGTGGGGCCGCCGCCACCACCGACTCCGCCTCTGTCCTTCTCTTCCTCATGGATATAATCGAGGGAAGTTTCAAGAAGCTTTAGCAGTTCTATAGGCAGGAAAGCACTCCATTCACGAAGAATGTATCTTATCTGTTCCTCTAATGAGTTCGGATAAAGACGAGCGGGAAGCTGAAGCATCGTGAATATGTCATCTGTATTTGGCTGTCCATTCCTTAGATCGTCTTTTACATAGGAGGAGAGTATGCTTGACAATGCCTTGCACTCTGGCGGATAGACAATCTGATCCGGAGATACGAAAGGCTTAGAGGCTGCAAGCAGTGCAGGGTTCATCATCAATACCTGGTGGATGAAAAACCCTCTCATGTCCTCTGTCATCCTGGTAGCCGCATCGGGCTTTTTCTCTTCAAGAGCAGGAGAAGGAAATGTCCTTGCATAGAATCCAAGTGCTGCTGACAACTCATCGTTTGCAGCAACAGTCGCAATTCTCCTTGTAAAAAAGTCGCTCTGGCCATCACTCATTCTTGCAGATAGCACAATCTGGTAAATCAGATGGAGTACAGCGGACGCATGAAGCTTTCCCGGAGATACAAAGCCGCTTTCTGCTCCATTTTTTTTGAGTTCGGAATTATATCTGTAAGCAAGTAGTGATGCTTCTCTGTACAGAAGATCTATGCTCTCATCGGTTGGGAATACCGAGCCGTTTATCTTTATTTTATCCCTTGTTAACAGGGGAATTCTTAAATCCCTTTTTTCCATTCCAGCCCTCTTTTGGTATTGATTATCCTACCATAGAAAATAGTCTCTTTTAAGCGTAATTTGCGTATTTGTTACTATCTTGAAGATATAAAAAGACCGAGAAGAGTGAAAACTGTGCCTAGTGCTGTCATGAGTGTCAGCTCCTCGTTGAGGAAAATGACGGATGCAAGCACCGTGATAACAGGAACAAGATGGATGAATACGCTTGTTTTTACCGCTCCGAGTTCTCTTACAGCAATGTTCCAAAGGACAAAACACAGAGCAGATGCTGCAACACCAAGGAAAATAAGATTTCCTATGTTCTCGATTGTCAGAACATCCCGCTGTGTTCCGAAACCATTCCAGAAGATAAGAGGAATCACAATAAATACAAGGCCATAGAGGAATGAACGTCTTGTCGTGAGCGTTTCAGGGTATCCGAATGTGCTTATTTTCCTTGAAACAATAGCATATATTCCCCAGATTGCTGCTGCAAGGAGTGCAAGGAAGTCTCCCCAGAGACCTTTTATACTGATATCCAAAGAGCTGAAACTGATCATTACTATACCTAGAATTGCAACGACAAAGCCAAGAAAAAAGCGCTTGGACTTTTTCTCTCCTGAGAACAGGGCTGTGAAGAAGGGTGCTGTAGAGACAATAACTCCCGCGTTTGATGCTCCTGTCCAGAGCATTGAAGCGTTTTCAAGAAAGTAATAGAAGAAAATTCCCGTCAATCCTGCAAGAATGAAGTATTTCTCCTCTTGCCATCCTTTTGATCTGAGTCTTTCCGGTGAGACGGCAAGAAGGGCTATAAAGCCGATTGCAAACCTGATGAAGAGAATCTCAACAGGTGTGAATACAGTAAGAAGAATTTTCGTTGAGACGAATGTAAGCCCCCAGATAAGCACAGTGAGAGAGGCCGCTATATATCATTTGTTCATTTTTTTACCTCAGACGCTTATTTCTGCTGTGACCGGATTATCTAGCGTATTCATCACAGCATGAAGTTTCGTGAAAAGTGCGGAAAGAGTAATCATCTCATCTTTCTTGAAAGGAGAAGTGACGTATAATCTCACATCCCCATGCTGAGGCCTGCCAATTCCTATTCTCAGGCGATAAAATGCATCGCTTCCGATGCGCTCTTTAATGCTTCTGAGTCCATTATGCCCCTGCAAGCCGCCTCCTTTTTGCAGTTTTGCCTTTCCAAGAGGAAGCTCAAGATCATCATGAACAATGAGAATCTCATCGGCTTTCAGCTTATAAAATGAGGCAGCTTCCGAAATAGCAGTTCCGGAAAGATTCATCATTGTCATCGGTTTGAGAATCTTCCGACCATTCTCTTCATAGAATGCAGAATGGAATTTCACTTTCCATACGGCATTCTGATAGAGATCATCTGCGAACAGAAACCCAGCATTGTGCCTGGTCTCTTTATATTCTTTTCCCGGATTTCCAAGGAAGGCTATTAATCGAATCATACTCCTATGAATTTAAGGAATAACTCTGCCTGTTTTTCAAGTCTTTCCATGTCTGTATCGGAGATGTGCAGAGTATCTGAAGAGAAATCTTCGGCAGAAATGCTGATGCCAGTCTCTTCTGCATCCATATGTTCCATTTTCATGAAAACAGCAAATTCTGAAAGTCTCTTTCTTACATTTGCAGTTGCCATTCTGCCACCAGCTCCGGAGAACGTGACTTTCTTTCCTGTTAATGCCGTGATTCTCTCAGTATCTCCTTTCTCAAGAGGTCTGGAAAGCCAGTCCAGAAGGTTTTTAAGGCCTCCAGGAATATTGAAATTGTATTCAGGTGAGAAAATCCAGATTCCATCAGAATCAAGAATTTCCTTCCTTATTCTGCTTACGATCTCCGGGGCAGGAAACTCTATGTCCTGAGAGAAGAAAGGGAGATCTGAATAGTCGAGAAAAGAGACCTCGGCCCTTTCTCCGATGATCTCTTTTGCAATCTCTGAAAGTGCCTTGTTAAAGGATTTTCTCCTCAACGAGCCGATAATGAAAATGATCTTTTTCATGTAAAAAGAATAACACTTATTTTTCGAGCATCAGACGGAGAATTTCGATATCCGTCTCCTTCATGCCTTCTTTTCCAACTTTACCGAATGTCTCGATTGTCTTTTCGATGTTTTCTTTCACAAGACCATCTCCAGATACGAATGTCTTTTTCTCCTCATCTGCCAGTTCGAATCCAAGAATTGCAGCTTCCAGCGCGGAGGATATTTTTGCCGCACACGATGCTTTTGCTCCGTCGCATACGATACCGCCAACAGAAGCAAGCGTGTTTGTTATCGAATCAGAGATGATTGAGATATCATTGGTATGAAGGAATGCGATGCCGGCAGCGGCTCCTGCTGCAGCAGAGACAGCTCCACAGTAAGCGGAGAGTGGACCGATATATTTCTTCTGATGGATTGCAATCAGATTGGAAACGGCAAGAGCCCTGAGAATCTCATCTTCGGTTTTCCCCATTGAGTTGCCATATTCAATAACAGGAAGTGATACAGTAAGTCCCTGGTTTCCACTTCCGGAATTTATCACTACGGGAAGGGGACAGCCTGACATTCTCGCATCTGAGCCGGCTGCGGCTTTTGCTCTTGCTCTTATACGCACATCGTTCTTGTCGTAATACTTAAGCAGAGTTTTGCCGACAGATACACCATAGGATGATGAAAGGCCTTCTGCTGCGATTTTCTCATTCAGCTTCCACTGTGTAAGGAGAGCTTCTCTGACAGCTTTCAGATCCGAATGCTCTGCATAGTCTATGATTCCTTCTACTGACAGATAGCTTTTTCTTTCATCCTCGTCAGCGATATTGTTCTTGCTGCTTTCTCTTCTGGAGATTATCTTTCCATTCTTCATCAGCAAAGAAATCTCATTGTGACAATCAACAATGGAAGCAGTTGCTGTCTCATCTCCCTTTCTGACTGTGACCGAGATGAAAAGACCAGGAACACCTTCCTGAAGTTCTGTGCGGCAAATGCCTTTTGCTATAAGCTCTTCCGTCTTTTTCCTGTCCTCGTCAGTTATTTCTGAAAGGACTTCCAGCGCTTTGTTTGCATTTCCACCAACTATGCCCAGTATTGCAGCAGTCTCAATCCCTTTCATTCCTCCGGAGTTTGGTACGGTCACACCTTTGACGTTTTTCACGATATTCCCGCTGCAGGCAACAGTCACTGAATCCGGCATGGCACCAAGAGTTTTTCTTGCTGTCGCTGCTGCTAGTGCAATTGCAATAGGTTCTGTGCAGCCAAGTGCGGGTTTTAGTTCATCGATTAATATGCTGTCATAAATACTGTACAAGCTTTTCATCATATCTCTCCATCAAGATATTCAAGGGCTTCTGTATAGATGAGGAAGCCGTTCTTCATTCTTTCGATATGTACGGATTCATTTCTTTGGTGAGCTCTTCCCTGTCCTTGCGGAAACGGGGGAGTAGCATTGCCAAGAGGAGACCCCATGCCATACGCAATTGCCTTCTGCATTACACGGGCGTAAGTCCCACCTGCCATCACATAAGGAGGTTTGTTGCTGCCATATACTCTGTTCGCGATGTCATTCAAATGCATGATCATGCTGTCAGGTTCTACTCGGTATCCTGCAGTTGAGGACAGAATGGAGGCATTGAACTTCTTTTTCAGGGTTTCTGCCACATCAGAGGCATTTGCTGAGAGTGGGAGTCTGATGCTCAATGTGCACACAAGCTCTCTGCTTTCTGTGCGCACCTTTGTCACTACAGCTGTCAGACGGCCTGATTCATCATCTTCTGTAGCAATTGACAGACCACTTCCATAGAAATCAGGAAACATGGAGATGTACTTTTCAATTACATCATCTCTTATTCCGGACTCTGAAAGTTTTCTCATGAGGTTCAAAACCGCATCTTCTCCTCCATCGGGAGTTGCCGGATGTCTGCCTTTTCCTTCTGCTTGTATTGTTCCTTTGATAGTCTCAGCTTCCGCATCATCTATTACGGAAGCATTGCTTTTGCTGTTTATCGATATGATTTCAGATGAGGAGAACGGTATTCTTATTTCTGCTTTCACTGACCCTTTCTCGCCATATGCGACAGGAAATCCTGAATCAGGAACGAGTGTCAGGTCTGCCCTGTCATCCTCTTCGAACGCCATTGCTACATCCGGCATACCAATCTCTTCTGCTGATCCAATCCGCAGAAGAAAATCATTTTTAGGTTGCCATCCATTTTCCAGAAGATATCTGAATGCAAAGAGCACAGCAATCCCTGCTCCTTTATTGTCTGTGCTTCCTCTGCCTACGAGATGATCTTCTTTCTGATAAAGATCGAAAGGGTCTCTTTCCCATTCGCCTTCTACAGGAACTACATCACCATGACAGGCAACGGCTATTGACTTGCCACCTTCTGTTCCTCTGATCTTTCCTTCCGCAAAGACATTGTTTACAAGGCGTGTCTCCATGCCTGTTTTCTTCATCTCCGCTTCCATAAAGCGAAGCATTTCAAGATTGTCTCTGCCGAAGGGAAGACCGTCCTTTCCTGGCACGGCTACACTTTTGAAAGCAACGTAGCGTTTGAGCGTCTCTATATACTCTTCAAGATGTCTGTTCCACCAAGCTGTCTTTTCTTCCATATAGTACTCCATAAAAGGACGGTTCCATCAGTTTCAGTAGAGAAGGTTATTCTCTTCTGCGACCTTTATTGCTTCTTCTTCCCATGCAAGGCCACCAAGCTCATCGAACTGCTTGATGAATGCTGCCCAGTTCTCCGGAGTAAGCTCTCTGTTTCCAGATGCAAACTCAGCAAGAGACTGCTCATAGAAGCGCTGCAGGTCTCCGCTTGGGAGCGGGAGGATATCAACACCGGGCTGCTTGATCCAAGGACACTGCTGCATCTCGCGGAGAGTTGTGAGTGCAGACATTTCCTTTCCTGATACAGCTGTGGTGTAGGATGGATATCTTGACTGAAGCTCTGCTTCTCCCCAGTAGAATGCAAGACCCTTGAGCTGGAGAAGTGGCTGAGCTGCACTCTGGCCGAATCCGAGTGATGGATCAGGAAGACCTTCTGTGATAGGTACTCCATTCTCATCAAGTATGAAGTTCACACCTTCTTCTCCCCAGCCAATCATGTAGTATCCAGGACCTGACATCCATTCGAGAAGCTTTGCAATGTAAGGAAGCTTTCCTTCATCTGCTGCTCTCTGAGAGACAGCAACAACACCACCGTTAACGTTTGTATAAACTCCGACTGCAGACTTTCCTTCCGGTCCTACAGGTGGGTCAATGACAATCCATTCACCATCTGGGAAGTTTGCATCGAATGGAGCATAGTTGGATTCAGCTGCATATGAAGCATGCTGCTCTCTCATGATTCCATACTTTCCGGCTTTCCATGCAGCCTTGAAATCATCTTTCTTCTGGCTGAGCCAGTTAGGATCGATTACACCTTCATTGCACATCTCGATGATGTACTTCATTGCATCGTAGTATTCGGGCTTATGGATGTTGAGGCCAGGATTCTCCTTGGAGAGATCCCATGTTCCGGCACAGCCAAAGGCGCCGAAGAACGGATCAAGTCTTCTTCCAAGACCTTCTTCGGATGCTGTTATCTCAATAAATGTGCCATAGCCATATGTATCGTCCTTGCCATTTCCATCTGGATCGTCATATGTGAAGGCTTTCATTACCTCCATGTATTCATCGAGAGTATGAGGAATCTCGAGACCAAGATTGTCCAGCCAGTCCTTTCTGATAAGAATACCCTCATTCTTCTTGATGTCGCCTGTGGAAGCTGTAAGACCATAGACATGACCATCGATTGTCGCATATCTGATTGAGTCCTCGTTGTACATCTTTGCAGTGCGGTCCGGCATCATCTCGAACATGTCGTCAATTGGTGCAAGAAGTCCCTGTTCTACGAGATGAACCATTGTCGGGCGGCTGAGACTCATCATATCAGGGAGGCTGTTAGCAGCACCTGCTGCCAGCATCTTCATATCCCTGTCAGTTGCAGAAGAGGGAAGCATTGTAAGTTCCAGGTTGATTCCCAGCTCTTCTCTGATGACGTCAAATACAAACCAATCCTCTGGTGGTGGACCAGCTTCAACGATAGCCGGGTTGTACCAGAAAGTAATTGTTGTGAGTCCGTTCTCATCAACAAGAGGTTCTGATTCTTTTGATCCTCCTGCTGTCAGAATTCCCATTGCCATGATGAGAATCAGTGAGATTGAGAGAATTCTTTTCATTCTTCCTCCTTTTCAGAGACTGTCCCTTGCAGCCTCTGTAGCTGTTCTTATTCTTTCAACCGGTAAATCAGATCCCAAAGTGCAATCTGCCCCGAGTATGAATTTCTTTCCTTTCATCTCTCTCCTGAGTCTGTGTACCTCTTCCCTGATGTCCTCAAGAGAGCCATCTACGATGATACCGCTTCTGTTTTCAAGACCACCAAGAATAGTCTTTCCAGGGAAAATCCTCTCTCCTTCTTCAATAGAGATGTTGTTTTCATAGATTCCCCAGTTAACAACATCTACATATGGCGCATATGAAGCATATCGTTCCATCTCGAGTTTCTTCTTGCACATATGAAGGATTACAGTCTTTCCCATTTCCTTTGCAGTCTGCATTACAAGTTTGTCAAATGGAGCTTCCTCCACTTCAAATTCCTCTGCGGTGAACATATCCTTCTCCGCACCAAGAGCTGCATAGTAAATGCCATCGCATCCAGCTTCGAGAACACTCTGGACAAGCAGAGAGAGACCTTCTGCTATACGTTTCTTTGCATCGAGGTAGGGCTGGGGGTTTTCCCTGTAGAGACCAACCTGGACTCTTCTTATCTCTTCCAGCGCCTGATACTGAGGCCTCATAGTATGAACAAAAGAGAAAGAGGCTCCATGGATTGTGCAGACTGAAAATGAATCGCCACCGGTTTTGTCCAGGATTGCTTTGACAAGATCTGTCTGATGCACGATAAACTCTGATTTCCTTGTAAAAGGTCCGATACGATTGAAATCCTCGGATGTCTTTACCCCCGGATTTGACGGAAACAGGTTTTCGTTCATTATCTTGATGATATCTGTATCAGTATCTCTGAAGAATTCCAGATGCTTTTTGACAGCTGCATCTCCATAACGGTAGTCAGGACCGAAATGAATGGAGAAAGAAGATGGAACAGCTTCTTCTATCTGGCCGTTAAGTGTTTTCTGAACAAGTTCTTTTTTTGTCATTATTTTTGTAGCGTCCTTGTAATATCTTTGTAGAATATTATTAGCGTGATATATGAATCCTGCAAGGATTATTTTTCGAAAGGAGGCAATATGGTCAGATGTGATGTTTTTGAACCTTTAAGGTATGAGGGTGGTGGAAGTCTGGAAATACATGGAGAACGGATTAGCTACCATACTGTAAGCGAAGATACTGTATTTTATGATGGCTGCGGAAAGCCAATAGCATCTGTCTTTTCCTTCTCGTATTTCAGAAATGATGTCCCTAATCCGGAAAATAGACCTGTAATATTTGCTTTTAATGGTGGCCCCGGGACATCATCGTTCATGCTTCATGCAGGTTTTCTGGGAACAAAGAGGGTTTCATACTCAGAGGACGTCGACTCAGTTTCCGGACTTCCTCCCTATGCAGTTTCTGATAACATGGATTGCCTTCTGGACACTGCAGATATAGTGCTCTACGATCCGGTAGGAACAGGATTCGGAACGCTCCTTGATGAATCAAAGAAAGAGGAGTTCTTCGGCATTGAAAAAGATGCTGAGATTTTCCTTTGCTTTGTTGAGAAATGGTTGCAGCGATATAACAGATGGCTGAGTCCGAAATACGTCATTGGCGAAAGCTATGGTTGCACAAGAGCTGCAACAGCTGCTGGCATTGCAACACGGAGAAGCCCTTACAGAAGCTATGATTTTGCCTTTGATGGTATTGTTTTCATTGGCAGTACGGTTACGACAGGAAAATATTTTTCCAGAGAAGTTCCTGTAGAACCTTCTGTTCTTAGTATCCCGTCCCTTGCGGCAGTTAACTGGTATCACAATACGGACCACTCAACACCTGTTGGAAAATGGGTTGAGGAGGCAAAGAATTTTGCTGATTCTGAGTACCTTCTGGCCCTGTATCTTGGAAGAAGACTTGAGGCAGAGAAAAAGGTGGATATACAGAAGAAACTGATGTATTACACAGGAGTTTCAGAAGAATATCTGAAGGAACATGGTATGCGTATTGATGTTCTTTCATACAGAAGCGAGGTGATAAAAAATAAGGGAAGAAGTGTCTCCAAGCTCGATGCAAGACTTACAAGACCTCTTTATGAGCCTGAGACTGATGAATATACATACTTACGGGATCCGGATGCCATTTCAAAAGGCAAGTACAATACAGCCTTTGTCTCTGTTCTGCAGGGAAGCATTTTCCCTGTTCTTGGCATTGAGAATTGTCCTCGTCTCTATGTTCCTTCTGCTCCACTTAATAAGAAATGGGATTATGAAGCTGAGCTTACTACCGCAAAGCATCTTTATAATGCAATGCAGAGGACACCTGGTATGAGAGCCTTCTTCGCCAGCGGCTATTATGATATGACTACTGAAATCGGTGTGACAGAATACATGCTTGATCATGCTTCTTTGCCATCTGAGAGGGTGTTCCATAAAGGATATTCTTCAGGTCATATGATTTACATTGGAAATGATACATGCAGGGAGCTTTCTGAGGATATCAGGGTTTTCATTAATGGAAGATGTCCGGTAAAATGATGGCAAGGAAAAGCAATAATGGAAAAAGCTGAAAAGAACATGAAGGATAGGATTTATCAGTCAATGCTTTCTGATATCCTTCAGGGAATATATGTTCCGGAGGTGCCATTTACAGAGAAAGAGCTTACTGAGAAATACGGGATTTCAAAATCTCCAATCCGTGAAGCTTTAATAGAGCTCTGCAATGAAGGTGTGCTCCGTTCAATCCCAAGATATGGTTACGAGGTTCTGAGAATCAAGGAAAAGGAAGTCAGGGATGCAAAGGCAACCAGGATTCTTCTTGAATGCGGTGCTCTTGACTGCTATTTTGATAAACTCACGACTGAGCGTTATGAGGAGCTTTTGGAGACAATCAATGCTCCCAGAGATGAAACAGAAGGCCTGTTGTCACATTGGGACAGAAACAGCCGTTTCCATATTGCTCTGATGGAAAGCTATGGAAATGAATGTCTTACAGATATCCTCAAGAGGCTCATGATTCTCATGAAAAGAGCATATGCACAGTACCAGTACAATAAATGGCAGAAGCTTGGATTTCCAGGAACTGCTACAAATCACAGAGAACTTCTGGAAGCAGTCAGAAATGGCGATAAGGAAAAGGCTGTTTCAATTCTCCGCCGGGATATAGAATCGTTTGATACATCGTTCCTTTCATGAGGTGTTTCCTATTCCTTTCCTCCGCGCCAAAGGAGTAGAATATACGCGTACATACGCACATGGAGGTGTAATATGGCAACAAACAAGGTTAGCGGGGATTTTATCCTCAAGATACTTGTAGGTATTCTTTTTGTTGTTATCGGGATTGAGGGTATTGCAGATTTCGGTGGAAATGCAATTTATGACGAGCTTGATCAGACATTCGATATAATCGTAGGCGTCGTCCTTCTGGTTGCTGGTCTCCTTCTGATTGTTCCTTCATTCATCGGAGGAATAAAGGCTTCTTTCACAAAAGTCTCTACGCTTGTCGTCCTTGTCGCCTGGATTATCTTCATAATACTTGAAGATTTCATTTACGGACTTGGTGGTCTTAATGGTGATGAATGGTTTTTGTGGCTTGAAGATCTGGTTTACCATCTGCTTATTCTTTACTGCATTTACCGTGTAGCAACACCAGCTGTCCGCAAGCTTGGAAATAAGTAATCAACGCTGTCGCTGAACACCTTTTTGGGGACATCTGCCGTTTTCCGGGCATTTTGAACAGAAAGGGGAGACAGGAGTACATACTTTCTGCCCATAGCGTACAAGGAGCTCGTTAAGAGGTATCCAGAAACGCATGGGCAGTATTTCTCTCAGTCTTCTTTCAGTTTCTTCCGCACTTTTTGTGTCTACCCAGCCCAGACGGTTGGCAATTTCATGAACGTGGCAGTCAACGCAGATTGCAGCTTTTCCATAACCGAGATTGAGAACTAGGGAGGCTGTCTTTATACCGACTCCCGGAAGAGACAGAAGTGTCTGTAGCTCATCGGGGACGATGCCCCCATATTCTTCTATGATGATATTCGCTATCCTTTTCAGGTCCGTGCCTTTCCTTCTGTAAAATCCTGCCGGTTTGATTGTCTCTGCAATTATTTCACTATCCAGAGAGGCTAGCGTTTGAATATCTGGGGCAATGGCGAACAAGCGTTTTGAGGCTTCCATTGTGACAGAATCCTTCGTTCTCAGACTGATCAGGGTTGAGACAAGCACTCTGTATGGATCGTTGTTCTCTTCGGCTATCAAACTGACAGACGGAAGTGGAGAACCGAGACTTTCCAGCGTTCTGCTGAAAGAAACGAATATTTCATCAAGATATTTTTCATCAATCATTTGTCTTAACGTTGACCAAATCATCTGGAAAAGCTAGCGTTCTCCGTATGATTGTAATCCTTAAACAGGGTATTACACCCCAGGAAAAAGATAAAGTAAGGTCCTTTCTTTCAGAGAAGGGATTCATTGTAAAGGAAATCGTCGGACAGCAGGATACAGTACTTGGTGCTGTGGGCAAGGTTTCCATTGATCCCAGAACTGTCGAACTGATGCCAGGCGTAAGTTCTGTCGTACCTATCTCCAAACCATACAAACTCGCCTCAAGGGAGATGAAGAAGGAAGATACGATAGTACAGGTTGGCAAAGTTAAGATTGGTGGTAACAGGGTCGCCGTCATTGCCGGTCCTTGTGCTGTCGAGAATTATGACCAGATAATGACAATTGCCGAATCTGTCAGGGAAGCTGGAGCCGTAATGCTTCGTGGTGGTGCTTTCAAGCCGCGTACAAGCCCTTATGCTTTCCAGGGTCTTGGAGAGGAGGGGCTGAAGCTTCTCAGAAAAGCAGGAGATGCTTTTGATATGCCTATTACCACGGAAGTTGTATCTCCGTCGGATGTGCAGATGATGGCAGGGTATGTGGATATGTTCCAGATTGGTGCTAGGAACATGCAGAACTTCGAACTTCTGAAGGAAGTTGGAAAGACTGGTATGCCAGTACTTCTCAAAAGAGGCCTTTCTGCAACCATTGAGGAATGGTTGATGGCCGCAGAGTATCTGATGGCATCCGGTACTGATCAGGTTGTTCTCTGTGAACGAGGTATAAGAACATTTGAGAAGGCTACGAGAAATACGCTGGACTGTTCGGCAATCCCTGTGGTGCAGAAGCTTACACATCTGCCGGTAATCGGAGATCCCTCTCATGCAACAGGTATTCGCGACATGGTTGCACCGATGAGCCTTGCGATTATCGCATCTGGAGCATCGGGCGTTATCGTTGAAGTTCACAACTGTCCGGAAAAGGCACTTTCGGATGGACCGCAGTCTCTTTATCCTTCACAGTTCAAAAAGCTTGTTCATGACATTCAGGCGCTCTGTCCTGTCGTTGGAAAGAGCCTTGAGAAGATTCCGCGTGTCCTTCCGCAGTCGATGAAGACACAGAAAGAGGAGAAGGCAGCGGACATGTCATCTGTGGTTGTTGCATTCCAGGGAGTGAGGGGTGCATTCTCCGAACTTGCTGCCAGAAGGTCCTTTGATGAAGATGTCTCCCTGCTTCCATGCCATACCTTTGCAGAGACATTTGATGCAGTTTCCTCTGGAAAGGCAAAGTACGGTGTGCTTCCTGTTGAGAACACGCTTGGCGGTACTGTCTATGACACGCTTGATTTGCTGGCAATGCATCCCGAACTGACCGTTATTGGAGAACAGCAGGTAAGGGTAATGCATAATCTCATCGTTGTTCCTGGTACAAAGATGGAGGATATCAAAAAGGTATATTCCCATCCGCAGGGAATACAGCAGTGCCGCGCATTCCTCGAGAAAGAGCTGCCAAATGCTGTCAGTATTCCGTTCTTCGATACAGCTGGAGCTGTCGAGTATATTGCAAAGCTTGGTGATAAATCCGTTGCTGCCATTGCCGGTGCTCCTGCCGCTCATTACTACGGTATGGAAATCCTCAGACAGGGTATCGAGACCAATGCATCCAATTACACAAGATTCTACATTCTTTCCAGAGAGGAGAATGCAGAGCTTTTCAGATCTCAGGCAGAGCTTAACAAAGCAGCGCTTTCATTCTCTGTCTCCGATGAGCCAGGTGCGTTGATGGATGTCCTCAAACTCATTGCTGATTATGGTGTGAACATGACAAAGCTTGAGTCCCGTCCTATTCCAGGAAAACCATGGGAGTATCTTTTCTTTGTTGAGTTGCAGCTTCCTGCTGATAATGACAAGTTTGATAAGCTTGTGTCAGAGATCAAGGAAAAGACCACATCCTTCAGGATTCTTGGTGTATATACTTCGGTAATCGGATGATAGCTAGGCCATATGACCGTGTGATGCTTTTCATGGGAGTTCTCTCTGTGAGGGAATTCCCTGCATCGCTGAAAAAGGAGCTTGAGGATTTATTTGGCCCGATAGTTCTGCAGACAGAACCTTTTCCTTTTGACTTCACAACATATTATGTGCCGGAGATGGGAGAAGGCATCAAACGATTCTTCATTGCCTTTGAGAATCTTATCTCTCCGGATGCGCTCCCTGACGTTAAAACAGTGACAAATGAAATCGAAGAAAGATATTCTGAAGATGGAGGACGGAAGATAAATCTTGATCCAGGACTCATCACGGAAGGGAATATCATTCTTGCGACGACTAAAAACAGATCTCACAGAATAGCAATCGGCAAGTCCCTCTATGCAGAGGTCACCCTTATTTACCACAGTCATGGATTTGAATCTTTTCCATGGACCTATGCAGATTACCGTTCAGAAGAGGTTCAGAAGACATTGCTTTTGTTTCGTAAGCAGTACTTATCATTAAGGAAATTGACCAGATAGCCTGTATGAAATGTATACCATTATATGAAGATTTTCCTTCTTCTGCTGATTGGTATCATTTTTCTTTCCTCCTGTTCCTTTGAGCATTGGATAGATGTTCATCTCCTGATTCCTGAGCCTCATCCATATGAGGTGGCTTTTTCCGAGACCCTTTGGTTCTCTCTTTCGTATTTTGATGGTGAGAAGATTGTCGATAAGCATATTCCCAAAGGAAAGAGGACGCTGAATGTTCGTGTGAAGGCTGGATCGCTGGCTGTGTTCTCTTTCCGTCCTCTTGGAGAATTGGGTGCTCTCGGGGGCTTTTTCGAACCCGGGGATGATCACTTTGTGACAATCCTGCCAGAATATGGTTCTTTTGCTGAAATGCTGCTGCGTGCTGCAGAGTACAGGAGCGAACCGGTTTCCAGGCTTTCCATGAAAAAGGTGCTGTCGTCGGTGCCGGATCTGCAGGCTGTCGATGAATCATCATTCCTGCTTGATATCTTCAATGGTACGCTCGGATATGGAATTTCTCTCAATGAGAAAACTGCTGTACACTTTGATTCCATTCCTCGTGGAGAGTGGATTTCCGAACGCTATGATATTCCATCATTTTCCGTTGCCTTCAGTGGAGATGTTGTCAGTTTCATGCTTTATCCTGGTGTCTACCGCTATGTCCAGAAGGAAATGGAATTGCTTCTTACTATAATCCTCGATGAAAAAGGAGATGCAAGCATGATGATTTCCAGACTTCCTCTCTGGTGAGAGGTGAATATATTGCCAAGATTTGCTAGACTTCAGGCCATGGAATCCCTGAGAGAATTGTATCGTATAGGCTACGGGCCATCGTCATCCCATACAATGGGTCCAAGAATGGCCACAGAGATGTTCGCGGCATCGCACCCTGAAGCAAAAAAAGTCAAAGCAGAGCTCTTCGGTTCTCTTGCAGCAACAGGAAAAGGGCATCTTACAGATCAGGCAATCAGGGAGGCTTTTGCTGAAAGGCATATTGAGACGGAGATTTACTGGTTCCCGGATATAGAGAAACCTTTCCATCCAAATGCTCTTACTATAACGGAACTTCAGCCAGAAGCTGCATCAGAAACCTACTATTCGGTTGGGGGTGGAAAGGTCGTTCGAGAAGGTGATGAAGCGAGTGCGGTTTTTGAACCTTATCCCAATGATGAAGTGGGAACGATGTCCCGATTATTGAAGTTCTGTGACGAACATGGATATCAGATCTGGGAAACGGCTATCGAATTTGAAGGTGAAGAGATTCTTGATTACATGGCAGAGATATGGTCTGTAATGAAGGATTCAATTAAACGCGGCCTTGACGCGGAAGGTGTCCTTCCTGGGGGCCTTCATCTGCAGAGAAAGGCCTGTCAGTCCTTTGCCAAATCCAAGGATTTCACTGGTTCATTGGGGAATGCTGCCCATGCTTTTGCTTTTGCCCTTGCAGTTTCAGAGGAAAATGCGGGAGGTGGAAAAATCGTCACAGCACCTACTTGTGGAAGCTGTGGGGTTCTTCCTGGAGTCCTTTTCCATCTTATGCAGGAATATGATCTTCCTGAAATAAGGGTTCTCAGAGCTCTTCTTACAGCAGGACTTGTAGGAAATCTTGTTAAGACTAATGGTTCAATTTCTGGTGCAGAGGTTGGTTGTCAGGGAGAGATTGGGGTTGCCTGTGCAATGGCTGGTGCTGCTGCGGCTCAGCTTACAGGAGGGACTATCAGGCAAATTGAGTATGCTGCGGAGATGGGATTGGAACATCATCTTGGGCTTACCTGCGATCCTCTTATGGGGCTTGTGCAGATTCCTTGCATAGAGCGCAATGCGATGGCCTGTATGAGAGCCATTGATCACGCAACATATGCCATTATGGGCGATGGCAGACATAAGATATCCTTCGACGATGTCGTTGAGGTGATGATGGAAACAGGGCATGCACTTCCTTCTCTTTACAGAGAGACTTCAATGGGTGGTCTTGCCCGTATCCATGAAATATAGTCAGAGCGAGATATCCGTCGGAGATTTCGGTACCATCCAGGAAGCCTGTGATGGTAGTTCGTGTCCATGTGTGATGGCAAGAATCACAATCTTCTTTTCGCTTACTCTGCAAAGAAGTCTGTAGTCTCCAATCCTGTACTGCCAGCGTTTGCTGCCGCCAAGAGAAGTTCCTGTTGTCTTCGGATTGTCCAGAGGAAGAAGGTGGCGGATTATCCAGCCGCGTATCAGGGTCGCTGTGATTGCATCAAACCCTTCCAGTTCGTTCTTTGCTCTTATGGAAAGTTCAGTCCTCATTTTCTGTTATCTCCTCTGTCTGAGGATTCTTTTTGTATTCTTCCAGTGCCTTTTTATAGGTTTCTAGATCGAAATCCGTTTCAATCCTTGAAAGAACCGTCTGCCTTATCATTTCAGACATATTCATATTGTTCAGCTCTGCATATTTCCTGAAAAGAACAGCATCTTCATCCGGAATACGAAGTGAGATAATCATCCGAGAACCTCCTGAATTACAGAGTATTACAACATCAGTTCGTTTGCAATATTTTTCATCAGCTGAACATTTCAGGATTATAAAGAGGGATTGCGCCCTTACTGGATACGACATAATCTGCTACAGCTGTCGCTTTCTCCAGGGCTTCCTCATTTGAAAGCTCTTTTACATAACGGAAGAAGAGATATGCAGCAGAGAGGCTGTCGCCTGCTCCGACAGTATCTACGACTTTCATTTTTGAGCAGTCCTTGTGAATCACAGGAGATTCGGTTGTGTAGCAGTCAGAGCCATGTTTTCCTCTTGTCAAAAGAAGTGTCTCGATTGCTGTGTTCTCTCTCAACCAGCTGAAAAGCTCATCGCCTGATGGAGCATCAAGACCGGCAACAGCTCCGACAATATCTATTTCATCTTCATTTATTTTCAGGATTGTCGCTTTATCCAGGCAGAAACCGATGAGTTCTGAGCTATAGAAGTCTTTTCTTATGTTGATGTCAACGAACACTTCCTTTGGGGCGCATTCTCCAAGAAGTCTCTCGAGTGTCAGGAAAGATGTCGTGCTTCGGAGTGCCAGTGTACCGAAATAGATGATTGAATCATCTCCGATACGCTCAATGTCTTCTTCGTATAGTTCTATTCTGTCCCATGCGGAAGGATAGTTGAATTCATAATCTGCATCTTTTCCTTTCATTGTGATGGAGGCAATTCCAGTAGGAGTCTTATCGAGTATGGAAATGAAAGAAGCATCAATGCCAAGCTTTTCTATGATACGGAATGCTTCTCTTCCAAGTTCGTCGTTGCCGACTGCTCCTATGATGGCACTTTCTCCTCCCAGCTGCCTGAAATGGGCGGCGACGTTAAGAGGTGCGCCACCAAGTGTATATGTATCCTCGAATTTATCGAAAAGTATTTCACCGAAAGAATAGAGCTTCATGTTTCAATGCTATCAAGAAAGATATTGCCATGCAATTTTAAAAGAAAAAGCCATCAAAGATTTTCCTCTGATGGCTCCATTTTGAGTGGAATATTCTTATTTAACTACAATGTTTACAAGCTTTCCAGGTACGACGATTTCCTTTACAACTGTCTTTCCGGCAATCCAGCCCTGGATTTTCTCGTTTGACTTTGCCTTTTCAAGCATTGCGTCTTTTTCTGCATCCCGTGGCATCTGCAGCTTTGCTCTTACCTTGCCATTGACCTGTACGACTATTTCAATCTCATCGTCGATTGTCTTTGCCTCATCGTACTCCGGCCATTGAACAAGAGCTACCGATGGTTCGTGTCCAAGCATTTCCCAGAGCTCCTCTGCAAGATGCGGTGTATATGGAGAGAGCAGGAGAGTGAGATCTTCCATAGCTTTCTTTGGTATTACATCAAGTTTGTTGAGCTCATTCACGAATACCATCATCTGGCTGATAGCTGTATTGAAAGCCAGAGTCTCCGTATCCTCTGTGACCTTCTTGATAGTCTTGTTGAGAAGTTTATCAAGCTCTGGAGAGAGTGAAACATTCTCAATCTTCTTCTCTGTCGCAATTCTCCATATTCTGTCGAGGAAGCGATAGACACCTATGAATCCATTGGTTGCCCATGGCTTCGATTCTCTCAGAGGACCCATGAACATCTCATACATCCTGACACTGTCTGCACCATAATTTCTGATGAAATCATCCGGATTGATGACGTTCTTGAGAGACTTTGACATCTTTGCAATGACCTGTGTCAGCTCTTCTCCAGTTTCCTTGTCGAAGTATTTTCCATCCTTTTCCTCTACAAGATCTGTGGGAACGAGACTCTTGTTAGGTCTCTGGTATGCAAAAGAGGTAATCATTCCCTGATTTACAAGAGCATGGAATGGTTCTGAAGTGGATACAAGTCCCAGATCATAGAGTACTTTATGCCAGAATCTGGAGTAGAGAAGGTGAAGTACAGCATGCTCAGCTCCTCCGACATAAAGGTCGACTGGCATCCAGTATTTCTCTTTCTCCGGATCGATGAAAGCTTTCTCATTTTTGGGATCGATATATCTGAGATAATACCAGCATGAACCTGCCCACTGAGGCATTGTGTTTGTCTCTCTCTTTGCATCGTGTCCGCATTTCGGGCATTTGCAGTTCACCCAGTTCTCGACATTTGCAAGAGGTGATTCCCCGGTTCCTGTCGGTTCGTACTTATCTACTTCCGGCAGAGTAAGAGGAAGCTCGTCTTCTGGTACAAGAACAGTGCCGCATTCCGGACAGTGAATGAGAGGAATCGGTTCTCCCCAATATCTCTGGCGTGAGAATACCCAGTCGCGGAGCTTGTAATTGATTGCCTTGTGGCCATAACCGTTTTTCTCAAGGAATTCCAGCATCTTCTTGATTGCATCTTCCTTGTTGAGACCATCAAGCCATTCGGAATTGACATGGATGCCATCTTCTGTCCATGCCTCTTCCTGTACATCAACATCTCCTTTGAGCACTTTGATTATTGGAAGACCGAATTTCTTTGCAAACTCCCAGTCCCTTGTATCGTGAGCAGGAACAGCCATGATTGCACCGGTTCCATAGCTGATGAGGACGTAGTCTGCAATCCAGATAGGAATCTTTTTCCCGTTTACTGGATTGATTGCATAGGAGCCGGAGAATACACCGGTCTTTTCCTTTGCAAGGTCAGTTCTCTCCAGATCGGATTTGTGCTTGACCTCATCGAGATATTTCTCAACAGCTTCTTTCTGTTCTGGAGTCGTAAGCTTTGAAACAAGCGGGTGCTCTGGAGCTATTACCATATATGTGGCACCGAAGAGAGTGTCACAGCGGGTGGTATAGACCTCGAGTTTATCTCCTGTCTTCTCGACTGTGAAGAAAACAGCAGCACCTTCTGATCTTCCAATCCAGTTGCGCTGCATGGCCTTCACTGATTCAGGCCAGTCGAGCTCATCAAGACCTTCAAGGAGTTTATCAGCATAGGCTGTTATTCTCAGCATCCACTGCCTGATGTTCTTCTTCTCGACTTTCTCGCCACAGCGTTCGCATCTGCCTTCTTTTACTTCTTCGTTGGCGAGACCTGTCTTGCAGCTTGGACACCAGTTGATTGGTGTTACTGCTTCATATGCAAGTCCTTTCTCATAGAGTTTCTCGAAAATCCACTGTGTCCAGTGGTAGTAATCAGGTTCACATGTCGATACTTCCCTGTCCCAATCATAAGAAAAACCGAGGCTCTTTATCTGGCGGCGGAATGTGTCAATGTTCTTCTTTGTTGTTTCCCAAGGATGTGTTCCTGTCTTTATTGCATAGTTCTCTGCAGGAAGGCCAAAGGAATCGAATCCCATTGGATGGAGAACATTATATCCCCTCATTCTCAGATATCTTGAATAAATATCTGTAGCTGTATATCCCTCAGGGTGTCCTACATGAAGTCCCGCTCCTGATGGATATGGGAACATATCCAGAATGTATTTCCTTTTCTCTTTTGGAATTGATGGATTCTCGACAGCACGGAATGTCTTGTGCTCTTCCCAGTACTTCTGCCATTTTGGCTCTATCTCATTGAATGGATACCTGCTCATACGGCAGAGGATATCACTAAAGGGATGATAAAAGCTATATTTAAGTGTTTCTCGACTAATTATATTAAATAAAGCATATATAAAAAATTTGTTACTATAATAACATCAAAGTTTTTATCATAACATATTGACACTATTATAACCTCTGTTTTATTATCCTGCCATACAGGTTGAGGAGGCTCGATATGTTTAGAAGAATTACAGCAGTAGCAATAATGGTAATGCTTACCGTTACAATGGTTTTTGCTGGTGGAAATAAAGAAACGACAGAAGCATCAAGCTCAGGACGTCCTGTGCTCCGCGTTGCAATGGAATGTGGTTATGCTCCGTATAACTGGACACAGCCGACATCTGCTAACGGTGCTGTTCCAATCGCAGATTCAAATGATTATGCATATGGATATGATGTCATGATGGCAAAGCTCATTGCTGACACACTTGGATACGATCTGCAGATTGTCAAGCTTGATTGGGATTCTCTTGTTCCTGCTGTTCTTTCCGGAACTGTTGACTGTGCAATTGCCGGTCAGTCAATTACACAGGAAAGACTTCAGATGGTGGACTTCACAAGTCCTTATTATTACGCTTCCATCATCTGTCTCGTAAATGAAGGCAGTCCTTATGAGAACGCACAGGGTGTTAGCGATCTTGCTGGTGCAACATGTACAAGCCAGCTTGGTACAGTCTGGTATGATGTATGTCTTCCACAGATTCCGAATGCAAACATCCTTCCTGCACAGGAGAGCGCACCGGCAATGCTTGTTGCTCTCAACAGTGGTAGAGTTGACCTTGTCTGCACAGATATGCCTACAGGACAGGCTGCCCTTATTGCTTATCCGAATATGAGACTTCTTGATTTCTCTGGCTCCGATGATGATTTCCAGGTCAGCCAGGAAGAGATTAATATCGGAATTTCTGTTAGAAAGGGTAACACTGAGCTTCTGGATGCAATTAACAGCGTCCTCGATACGCTCACTGTAGATGACTTCAATAGAATGATGGATGAGGCCATTGCAGTTCAGCCACTTGCTCAGTGATGGTGAAAAGAGATGACAATTGCTGAAATGAATTTTTTGCAGAGGATGCTTTACATCCTCCAGCATTATGGTAGCTCCCTGCTCAAGGGAGCTGCTACTACGATGGCTATAGCCATCATTTGTACGCTTCTCGGTTGTATAATCGGCTTTGCCGTAGGTCTTGTGCAGACAACTGAGCCTCATAAGAAAGACGGAATTATCAAAAGAGGTATCCTCAAGGTCGTAAAGCTTATCCTTACAGCGTATGTTGAGGTCTTCAGAGGTACTCCGATGATGCTCCAGGCTGCATTTATATATTATGGTATGAGCCAGCTTTTCGGTATCAACCTGGGAATGTGGAGCGCTGCTATCATAATCGTTTCCATAAACACAGGCGCATATATGGCAGAGACAGTCAGAGGCGGAATTCTTTCTGTTGATCCAGGTCAGAGTGAGGGAGCAAGAGCTATAGGAATGTCACACTTCCAGACAATGATGCTGGTAATCTTGCCACAGGCTCTCAGAAATATCATGCCTCAAATTGGTAATAACCTTATCATCAACATCAAGGATACCTGTGTTCTTTCTATCATCGGAACAGTTGAACTTTTCTTCACGTTCAAGAGCATCTCCGGTGCACTGTATACATATTTCGAAGCAGCGACAGTGACGATGATTATCTATTTCATCCTTACATTCGTCTGCTCCAGAATCCTTCGTTATGTTGAGACAAAGATGGATGGACCATCCAATTTTGATCTTGCAACAACGGATACGCTTGCCTTCACCAGTGGCCTTACACGCTATGATGCAAAGAAAGGAGGTACATTCTGATGGATGAGATCCTCAAGATAGAGCACCTTGTGAAAACCTTCGGAACGAATGAAGTTCTCCGCGATATAGATTTCACGGTCTCAAAAGGCGATGTGATAAGCATCATCGGATCCTCCGGATCTGGAAAGTCTACGCTTCTCAGATGTATCAACATGCTAGAGGATGCAACAGGCGGAAAGATTCTCTTCCATGGAAAGGACATTCTGAAAGGGGAAGTTGATGAGGATAAGTACCGCACAAAGGTAGGAATGGTCTTCCAGTCTTTCAATCTTTTCAACAACTACACAGTTCTCGATAACTGTATGATTGGACAGACTCATGTCCTTAAGAGGAGCAAGGAAGAAGCAAGGGAGAAAGCTCTGGAATATCTTTCAAAGGTTGGTATGGCACAGTATATAAAAGCAAAGCCTCGCCAGCTTTCCGGAGGACAGAAGCAGAGAGTTGCAATTGCACGTGCACTTGCAATGGATCCAGAAGTCCTTCTTTTCGATGAACCGACATCAGCTCTCGACCCGGAAATGGTAGGAGAGGTTCTTGATGTAATGAAGAATCTGGCAGAATCTGGAATGACAATGCTTGTCGTTACTCATGAGATGGCTTTTGCCCGGGATGTATCAAAGAGAGTCATCTACATGGCCGATGGCAGAATCGAGGAAGATGACAAACCGGAGATTATCTTCACGTCTCCAAAAAGTCCTCGTACCCGTGATTTTCTTTCACGCTTTAATGCAAAGGCTTAATCAAAAGCAGGGCTTTTGCTCTGCTTTTTTCATACTAACCACTTGCTCTGGAGTAGAGCTCCCACTCTGTTTATCAAGCTGTTTGTTGTTTCATCATTGTAAGTGATTATTACATCTGCTCCTGAAATGAAATAGTCCAGGAAATATGCGTTCCGGACAATCTCAAATCTGTCTGCCGTTTCCTATCAGCATATATTCTCGTCTTTGATAACAATTCCGGAATCTACATGATCCTTTTTGGCTCAATGATGTCTGGTGGTCAAATATTACAGTAGTCATAATGATCTGTATTTTCCTTATGGTATAATCCTATTGTCCTTCTGAGAAAAATAGCAATAAAGCTTAAAAGGAGTATTTATGAAAGAATATGAATTCTGGTTTGTTGTCGGTTCGCAGTTCCTTTACGGACCTGAAGTGCTCGACACGGTTGAAAAAAGAGCAAGGGAGATGGCAAAAGAGCTTTCTGCATCTCTTCCTTATCCTCTGGTATACAAAGTGACAGCCAAGACAAATGAAGAGATTACGAATGTTATGAAGGCTGCTAATTATGATGACAAATGTGCCGGTGTCATCACATGGTGCCATACTTTCAGTCCTTCGAAAATGTGGATAAATGGACTGGAGCTTCTGCAGAAGCCATATTGTCATCTTGCCACTCAGTACAACATGGAAATACCGAATGATGAAATTGACATGGACTTCATGAATCTCAATCAGGCCGCACATGGAGACAGGGAACATGGATTCATTGCAGCCCGTCTGAGAAAACCAAGAAAGGTCATTGCCGGGTACTGGAAGGAAAAGAGTGTTCAGGAAAGGCTGGGTGCCTGGATGAGAACAGCAGTCGGTGCTGCTTTCTCCAGAAAGCTTCGCGTAATGAGATTCGGTGACAACATGAGGGAAGTTGCTGTCACTGAAGGCGATAAGGTTGAAGTGCAGATCAAGCTCGGATGGCAGGTTAATACATGGCCTGTTGGAAAACTTGTCGAGACCATGAATGAGGTTACAGAGAAAGAGATTGATGATTTGATGGATATCTATCGCTCTTCCTATGATTTCGCAACCGATGACATTGAGACTGTAAGATACCAGGCCAGAGAAGAGATTGCCATGAAGAAGATGATGGATGCAGAAGGCTGTTCTGCATTCTCTAACACATTCCAGGATCTATATGGAATGAAACAGCTTCCTGGTCTTGCCTCTCAGCATCTGATGGCTCAGGGCTATGGTTATGGTGGAGAAGGGGACTGGAAGGTCAGTGCCATGACAGCCATCATGAAGAGGATGGGAAAGGACGGTAATGGTGCGTCTGCATTCATGGAGGATTATACTTATAATCTGGTTCCTGGTGCTAAATACAGCCTTGGTGCACATATGCTCGAGGTCTGTCCAAGCGTAGCTGCAGATAAGCCGAGAATTGAGGTCCATCCACTGGGAATCGGCGACAGAGAGGATCCTGCGCGTCTTGTCTTTGAAGGAAAGGAAGGGGACGCTATCGTTGTTTCTCTCATTGATATGGGTGGCAGGCTGCGCCTTATCTGTCAGGATATCCACTGTGTGAAGCCAATTCTGCCAATGCCGAATCTTCCCGTTGCGAGAGTCATGTGGCAGGCAATGCCGGATCTTGAGACAGGTATTGAGTGCTGGATAACAGCTGGCGGCGCTCATCATACAGTTCTCAGTTATGATGTAAGTGCAGAGCAGATGAAGGACTGGGCGGCAATAATGGGTATTGAATTCGTTCATATCACAAAGGACACAACTGTCGAATCCCTGGAAAAAGAGCTCTTCTTAAATGATATTGCCTGGAAGCTCAGGTAAGATTGATAATCAATCAGGGCGCTGGTAAACATCAGCGCCCTTTCCATTCAGATCTGATAGATCTGATGAATATCCATTCTGTTGTAAGCAATAATGCGTTCTATGTTTGTTGTAGGATTCCAAATATATGTTCCAACCGTGTTTCCGTTTATGAATTTGTGATAGATGATCTCATCATTATTTGTGACAGATATCTCATCACTTGCCAGAGCGGCTCCGTTTATGGACAGCTTCTCAATTCTTTCTCTATTCAGATCTGCCTTGTAAATTGTTGTAGGATCCGTTTTCCCAACCCAGTATAGCGTTTGATTTTTGAAAACAGCATTTGAGATAGGGTAAGGATATTCACTTCCATCTGTAAGTTTCAGAACCTTAATATCAGAAAGGCTTCCATTGCTGTCTGCGAATGCACTGATGAGTATCGGTTCTGTAAAGACGTTTTCGGCTCTGACTAGCTGTGTACTGTTTCTGTCATGCGTAATATAAAAGCTTGAATTCTTGTTTTTGTTAGAAGAAGAACCTGTGAGACCTGTTGCAAGTGTGAAATACTTGCTTTCTCCTGTTGAGATACTCATGTCATCATTGATGATGAGCCTGTGGATCCTGAAGCCATACTCCTCTGTATTGACTCTTTCCCTTGCAAAAACAACATCACCGACATTGAAGAGTGATTCATCAAGCGGAGAGTTCTCTGCGATTTCTGTTTTCTTTGCAACTTTTTTTGTGCTTGTATCATAAACCTTGATGTAAGAATTTCCATCATGGTCGGGATTTTCAAAGCTGTACTGGTAGATTACATAATCGTCGGTATAGACTGTTGCATTCGTATCCAGCGGATCATGGTCTGCATTATTTACGGATACAAGTGTAAGCGGATGATCTTTTCTGAATGTATAAAGACCTCCATCATCTGCGAGAATGAACACTCTGTTTTCCGAGTATCCGTATGAATCATCGTCACCTGAGAAGAGAAGGAAATCTAGATAATCTTCATTGTGACCGGCAGAGAAAGATGGTTTGTTGAGAAGATAGATATTACCTGTTTCCAGATTCATGTATGCAATGTTCGGACTTTCATCAGTCCATTTGCGGTCAATGGAAATGACCATTGAGCTGAATCCTTCTTCTGTCCTGTGTATCTCAACATGTGGTTTTGAATTCAAAATGATGAGTCTGTCGAAGACACAGAGAAAAGCATCCTCTCCGACGGGAAGCAGCTTTACTGATCCTTCAAGAAAATCTTTTGATGCTCCGAGAATTATTTCAGAACCATCAGATGCCTTGAAGAGTATAGGTTCATAAATATCATCATGAGCATATACAAGATATTCCTCATCTGTAATGCTGCGGCTTTCTTCCGTTGTCTCAAATGAGTAAGAGGCAAGTAATGATATGTCGCTTGAGGCAATGGTGAGTGTCTGACTAGGCTCCGGGGAATCGGACCCGGTGTTTTCTGGAGATGCCACACATGAAGAAAAAAGACAAAGAACCACAATTGTAGTCAAAAGAAAGCGTTTCATGTGACAATGATAATCAGATTCTGAAAATCATTGAAGTGAGGCATTTTCTGTATATGTTAACAGTAATTGCAGATTTCCGACATTCTGCTTTATACTATTTCCTATGGCGTATGATGAAAAAAATATCAAATCGCTGTCATCCCTTGAACATATAAGGCTCAGGCCAGGAATGTATATCGGGCGGCTTGGGAATGGTTCCCATCCCGACGACGGCATCTATATACTTTTGAAAGAGGTTGTTGATAACTCGATTGATGAATTCATAATGAAACATGGTTCGAAGATCGAGGTGACGGTCCTTAATGGTTCTGTTACAGTCCGTGACTATGGTCGCGGTATTCCTCTTGGAAAGGTCGTAGAATGTGTTTCCGTAATCAACACAGGTGCAAAATATGATAACGAGGCTTTCCAGTTCTCTGTTGGTCTCAATGGTGTAGGTACTAAAGCGGTAAATGCACTTTCTTCCGAGTTCTATGTGAAATCCTTCCGTGAAGGGAAGTTCGTAGAAGCCTGGTTCGTGAAAGGAAAGCTCAAGAAGAAGAATGAGGGAACTACCGCAGAGCCTGATGGTACATTGGTTTCATTTACTCCGGATGCGACTATTTTCACGGACTATCAGTTCAATGACGATTTCATTACAGACAGGCTCTGGAGTTATGCTTACCTGAATACAGGACTCACAATTGAATACAACAAGAAGATTCTAAAAAGCAGAAGCGGATTGCTTGATCTCCTTTCAAAGGTCATTGGAGATGATGGCCTTTATCCTGCGATTCATTTCCGCAACGAGCATCTGGAGTTTGCCTTTACTCACACCTCCGGATACGGTGAGAACTATTTTTCATACGTCAATGGCCAGAATACAGCAGATGGCGGTACTCATCTCGCGGCTTTCAAGGAGGGCGTACTCAAGGGTATAAATGAATTCTACCGGAAAAGCTGGCAGGCCCCGGAAATAAGGGATGGTATTGTAGCTGCGGTTGCTATCAAGATGCAGAATCCTGTCTTTGAGAGCCAGACAAAGAACAAGCTCGGTTCGACAGAAGTCCGTACCTGGATAGTGAATGAGGTCAAGGAAGCTGTCATGGACGCCTTGATGAAGGACAAGGCAAAGGCTCAGGGGCTGCAGGAGAAGGTTTCCACTAATGAGAAAGTTCATAAGGAAGAACAGGAGGTCAGGAACAACTCCAAAGAACGAGCCAAGAAGACAGCTGTGCATATCCCCAAACTCAGGGATTGCCGCTATCACATAAACAATGCCCCCGCTTCACATAGAAAGGAAGCAGAAGAATCAATGATATTCCTCACAGAGGGAGACAGTGCTGCCGGCACGCTCTCGAATATCAGGGATGCAAATACGCAGGCAGTATTTGCCCTGAGGGGAAAACCGTTCAATGTCCAGGGGTATAAGCGCACGGAACTTTATAAGCATGAAGAGCTTTATAACATCATGGTTGCGCTTGGTATTGAAAATGGAATTGATGACATCAGATACTCGAAAGTCGTCATTGCAACCGATGCCGATACCGATGGTTTTCATATCCGTATACTTCTGATGACATTCTTCCTCACATATTTTGAGGAGGTTGTCACATCTGGAAAGCTCTTCATACTTGAGACTCCACTTTTTCGTGTCCGTAATAAGGCAGTGACTGAATACTGTTACACTGAAGCAGAAAGAGATGAGGCAATGAAGAGGATAAAGGGTGCAGAAGTCACAAGGTTCAAAGGCCTTGGTGAGATAAGCCCGAAGGAGTTCAGGCGCTTCATCAGCGAAGATATAAAGCTTCTGCCTGTCACTATTACATCCATTAAGGATATTAGGGACAAGATGGAGTTCTATATGGGAGACAATACTCCTCAGAGAAAGGAGTTTATCATGGAGAATCTTCTGAATGTCACAGGCTGATAAACTATACCGTAATTATTTTCTGGAGTATGCCTCCTATGTAGTCAGAGACAGAGCCATCCCCGATCTTGTAGATGGCTTCAAGCCTGTACAGCGCCGTATCATGCATACGCTTTTCGAGATGGATGATGGTCGCTTTATGAAGGTCGCGAACGTTGTCGGTGCTGCGATGAAGTATCACCCGCATGGCGATTCTTCAATCTATGAGGCACTTGTCAATCTTGCAAATTCAGAGCTTTTCATTGAAAAGCAGGGAAACTACGGTAACTTCCTCACAGGTGATGGCGCAGCGGCCGCAAGGTATATTGAATGCCGCCTGAAGCCATTTGCGAAGAAGGTCCTTTATAACCCTGAGATAACAGAGTATGTGGATTCCTATGATGGCAGGAACAAAGAGCCTGTGCTTTTCCCTGCTAAGATTCCTGTAGTTGTCATTCAAGGAACAATGGGAATTGCTGTCGGCATGTCTACATCCATCCTCCCTCATAACCTTTTTGAAGTCCTTGAGGCTGAGAAAAAAGCTCTGAAAGGGGAGAAGTTCCATCTTTATCCGGATTTTCCAGGTGGTGGAATCATGGATGTATCAGAGTATAACGATGGACTTGGAAAAATCGCAGTACGTGCCAAACTGAATGCATCCGATCCGAAAAAGCTGATTATTGAAGAACTGCCTTATGGAGTAACAAGCGATGCAATGATTGCCTCCATTGAAAAGGCAAATGCTACAGGCAGGCTGAAAATAGCATCCATCAGCGATTATACGGCAGAAAAGGCTCAGATAGAAATCTGCTGGCAGAGAGGTGTTTATTCAGAGGATATGGTTGATGTCCTCTATGCCGCTACAGACTGTGAGAAGAAGATATCGGTAAATCCTCTCGTCATTGTGAATGGACTGCCAAAAGCTGTTCCTATCACAAAGATGATACGCTTCCATGCAAAGCATCTTGTGGAAGTGCTTACAGCAGAACTTGAGAATGACAAGAAGCATCTTCTTGAGAGGCTGAGGGCAAGAACGCTTGAGCGTATCTTCATTGAAGAGAGAATTTACAAACGTATCGAGACCGAGAAGACTTCAGAGGCTGTGAAGGCTGCCATCGTTGATGGTTTTGTTGCTTTTGAGTCAGAACTTGGCGGAGAGCCTCTTACAGATGATGATATAGAGAGACTTCTGAAGATCCCTATCAGGCGTATAAGTCTCTTTGATATCGAGAAAAACAAAGCGGAGATTTCCGAGATTCATGCGGATATGGAGACGATAGAATACAACCTCTCACATATCAAGGAATATGCGGAGAACTATCTTACAGAGCTTGAGGGAATGCTTGATAAGGATCTTTTCAAGCGTAAGACTGAGATTTCCTCTTTCGAGACCTTGAATGTTCGCCAGGTTGCTGTCCGCAACATGGATATCAGATACGATCAGGAAACAGGATACCTTGGCACAAATATAAAGACAGGGGAATCCCTCCTGAAGGTAAGCCCGTACGATAAAGTCTTCTACATGAAGAATAATGGTGAATATCGGGTAGTCAATGTTCAGGATAAGGTGTTTATCGGTACTGAAGGAATTTTCTATATCAATTATGGTGATAAAGACATCATCTCCAAGGAAGTCTTCACTGTCATTTACAGAGACAGAATCCGCGATAAGAATGTCTATCAGATAAAGAGATTCCGTATCTCCGCGTTCACAACGGACAAGATGTATTCCGTTGTTTCCGGAGAGAAGGCAAAGGTCAAGAAGATGTCCCTCTGGCCGTCTGCTATCATAACAATGAAGTTCAAACCGGGCTATGGCTATAAGATTATGGAAGATACTGCAAGATTCTCAGACTTCCCGGTCTACAAGTCTCCGAATGCTGCGGGGCAGAAGCTGACAGGAAAAGAACTGCAATCACTTTCTCTCAGGCAGACGAAGGATACCTCGACGACGGCTGAGAAGGAACAGCCTTCTTTATTAGATGGTCTTGACGATGAGAATAGCTGACAGGGTTCTTTACGAGGATAATCATCTCATTATTGTGAACAAGCTCCCCGGAGAGCTTGTTCAGGGAGATGAAACAGGAGATAGGACGCTTGCTGACGATGTGAAAGCCTATCTTAAAGAGAAGTATAACAAGCCGGGAAATGTCTATCTCGGAATTCCACATCGTCTCGACAGGCCTACTTCTGGCATCGTGGTTTATTGCAAGACAGATAAAGCTCTTTCCAGAATGACTCAGCTTTTCCGTACTTCCGATGTAAAGAAAACATATTGGGCAATTGTGGACAAGGCTCCGGAAAATAAGGAAGGAGAACTCGTTCATTATATTACGAGGAATGCCGCCTCGAATAAGAGCGTAGCTTCTTCAAAAGAGCGGAAAGGTTCAAAACTGGCAAAGCTTTCATACCGTCTTCTTGCTTCTTCAGATAATTATCATCTGCTGGAAATTGATCTCCATACAGGACGACACCACCAGATACGTGCCCAGCTGGCAGCACTTGGAATACATATCAAAGGCGATCTGAAATATGGTGCGCAGCGTTCAAATCCTGATGGAGGAATCTGTCTTCATGCCAGGCATGTTTCATTCATTCATCCTATAAAGAAAGAGGAGGTGAGCGTTCTTGCCCCTCCTCCTCACACACCTCTTTGGGATTATTTTGTTTCCGCGCTCGAGGGCTAAAGCCTGATTACGGCCTTTCCCTCAAGGCCGTTTGCCTTGATGACTAGGGCTTCTGGTGCTTTCACGGCCAGAAAGTGCTCTGTCTCCTTGATGACAGGAAGCTTTGCAATTTCCTCATAACGGAAAATACCATCATCAAACAGCGGATTGATGGTAAGATAAATGCATCCAAGGGATGTCATGTTCTGGAAAAAGTGTGTTCCCTGACTTGGTTCGACTTGCAGATCTTTCAATCCTGTTTCCACAATCACATGTGCCTTAGAAATCTGTGACCAGGTACAGGGAATTCCGAGCCATCTGTCAGAGGAACCAAGTCGTCCTGCTGCGATTAATACATAAGATCCTTCCGCTTCTTTATTCAGGATTTCAAGTTCCCTTGCCATATCTACCATTTGCTTCCTGTCAAAAGCATCAGGCTTGATGGTGATTATCTCTCTTACATCCTCGATAATGCCGTTGCCCATGACTTTCTCTGCAAAGATAAGTGCGTTATCCCTGTCATCTTCGGAGATGGGAACATCCGTATAGCCTGAAGTTCCGGAAATCGGGCGGATCTGCAGAATTGAGAAGTCCGGACGCCCTTCATGTTCAGTATTAACCGCAAACTCAATCTCAACAGGTTCTGCCATGGCGTTCGTGCCAAGCTGCAGCATGTCATGAACAGCTTTTGCCAGTGGAATTGTTTCGTATTTCAGAACTCCGTTGAAAGTAAGCATCTTTATGCCCTCCGTTCTCATCGATTCAGACAGCATGCCAGTATACACGTCAAGCGTGGATGCTATTCCTCTGAAAGCTTCAGGATAATTCTTTATTTCGTTTTCTATCGGCAACTGGATCAGATTGTCGGAATTGATTTCTGGATTGAAAGGCTTTTTAAGTGATAACGCATAAAATGTACTCTGCACCGATGATTCCCCTGATAGGGAATCTGAAGGCATTCTCGGTTTTGCCGGGCAGAATCTGAGAGCTGTTCCCTCATCGACAATCGTTTTTCCAAGTCCGAAGGAGAGCATACCTACACCATCTTCAGATTTCTGTCCGGGTATAGGGTAGTAATTCAGGGATCTGGCAACTCCGGAAATATTCGGATACCAGTAATCACCGTGCTCTGATCCTGTGACCTGCTGGATGATAACCGCCATCTTCTCTTCTTCTGGAGAGTGCAGTGTACTCTTGAGGTATTCCCTTGCTGTGCTGAAATAAGTAGATGCCCATACAGTCTTTACAGAGCGTACAAGTTCATCAAGCCTCTCTTCATCACTTCCCTTATTTGCAATCATCGTAGTCTGGTAAACTCCCGCAAAAGGCTGGAAGTGGGAGTCTTCAAGAAGCGAAGATGAACGTACTGAAAGGGGTTTTTTAACTACTCTAAGAATAGCTTCAAGGTCATCAACTAGGCTTTCTGGCATTTTTGCAGAGAGGAAGGTCCTGAGAATTTCTTTGTCATCAATATCCTGAAAGTCCTGACAGGAAAAACCGTTTTCTTCCATGAATGTGTCGAAAAGCTCTGTTGTGATGACAATCGTTCTCGGTATGGAAAGATAAATAGAAGGGTAGAGCGAGCGTATTCCGTTTGCTTTCATCTCCATGGCAATGAATGCCAGTCCTCTTCCCTTTCCTCCCAGTGACCCCTGGCCGATACGTGCAAAAAGTACGGTCTCGTCATATGACGAAGGGGTGAACTGTGCAATTACACCGCGAGTTCTCTCGCTTCGGTATTCCTTTATCGTTGTATAGAGCAGGTCTCTTACTTCTTTGTCGCTGAGGCCGGAATCTACATTGATGTTCTTGATTTTCGCAGCAAGCATGTAAAGGGACTGTGCCCTCAGCCATCTTGAGAAATCATTGCGTTTTGAATGGTACCTGAAAGAATCAAGCGGAAGGTCTTTTAGCGTTTCCTGTACCTCTTTCATAGTATTCGCCCTTGAAATTTCCTTTCCGGATACAGGATCTATGAAAATGAAAGGGCCGAAGTTGTAGTATTTTAGGAAATGTTCCTCCAGCTCCTGCAGGATTGAAGGAGAGAGTTTCCAAAGAAAATCCGCTCCCAGCTTCTTTGCATCTTCTTTGTTCTTTTTTTCAGTACTTTGAATGAGAATCGGTACTTCTGGATTGTCTTCTTTTATTCTTTCAGCAAGTCTTAACCCAGACCCTTCCGTACCTGTTTCTGATGGGAAGTTTATGTCCGAGATTATTCCCAGTATGTTTGATCTGTACTGAGTATAGAGATTCCAGGCTTCATTATAATCTGTTGCAAGAAGGATTTTCGGTCTTCCTCTCATTCTCAGTGTTTTCCCCCATTCATTGAGGGCTTCGAGAATCGAGAGTCTGTTTTGCCTGATGAGACAGAGATACATCTGCGGAAGAAACGATGAAATGAATCTTACAGAATCCTCAACAAGGATAATGACCTGTACATCGGCCTCATCTGTATCATGCTGGACATTCATCCGGTCTTCTATGAGCTTCACCATTGCAAGAAAAAGTGCCGCATTGCCCTGCCAGTAAAAAAGATAATCAATATATGGACAGTTCTCACCTTTCAGTTCTTTCGCTTTTCTGTGATCAGGAGAAGGGGAGAGGGCAATGACAGGCATCGAGGGCTTACGTTCCTTGATGGCCTTTGCAAGTCCTTCAACCCTGTTTGTGCCAAGGTCCAGCATGGAAATGACAAGATCAAACTGCTGGTTGTCTATCATGGAAAGCGCCATTTCCTCTGTAGAGACGTGCGTGATTTTAGGCGGACTTGAAAGTCCGAGTGCTGTATATTCTTTATATAGTTCTTCCTCGACCCTGCCATCTTCTTCAAGCATGAATCTGTCGTAGTCAGAGCAGATGAGGAGGACGCTGTAGACATGGCGGAGCATCAGATTTGCAAAAGGAAGCCATGTCTGGTCGAGAAGATACATCAGCCCTCCTTCCTTTTTTCCCTGAGCTTCAGTATGAAGCAGCATATGGCAACTGCCATTGTTATCAATACAATTATTCCCCAGGTTTTCAGATATGCATCTGAAAGCGGTTTTGCAAGGATTGAGATGATCATTACACCAAGCTCTGCAGCAAGAAGGATCATTGCTATGGTGTATATTTTCTTTATTGCATTCATGCTGTGAGTATAACACAAATGGATGGATGCAGAATATTGAAGGAGTATATTCAAAACAATGTATTTTTATTTTGTGTTAATGCGATTATCTTAAGATAATCAAAAAATAATTGATATATACATAATTTTTATCATAAAAAATTGACGTATCTTTCTGTTGACTGATGTGTAACCCTGCCTTAATCTGAAATCGGAGGACGCTGTGTACAGATTAGATGATTTCATGCAGGACATCGAACGCAGGAATCCGGCTGAGCCGGAATTCATACAGGCTGTCAGGGAGGTTGTTGAATCTGTAATTGATACAGTCAATGATAATCCTCGGTATCTGCGGAACAGGATACTGGAACGTATAACAGAGCCTGACAGAGTCATTTCCTTCAAGGTCGAATGGGAAGATGATGATGGGAATATCAGGGTAAATAGGGGTTACAGAGTCCAGTTCAACAATGCACTGGGTCCATACAAAGGAGGTCTGCGCTTCCATGCTTCCGTAACAGAAGGCACAATGAAATTCCTTGCCTTTGAACAGACTTTCAAGAATTCGCTTACAACTCTTCCAATGGGGGGAGGTAAAGGGGGCTCAGATTTTTCTCCGAAAGGTAAATCCGATGCAGAGATTCTCCGTTTCTGCCGTTCATTCATGACGGAACTCTATAAATATATAGGGCCTGATACTGATGTTCCTGCTGGAGACATCGGAGTAGGTGGACGCGAGATTGGTTTTCTTTATGGTCAGTACAAGAGAATCATGACAGAAAACACCGGAGTGCTTACCGGCAAAGGCTTTGGCTGGGGTGGTTCCAGGGTGAGGCCGGAGGCAACTGGTTTCGGTACGATGTACTTTGCAGAGAATATGCTCCATGAAAATGGAGAGGAGATGGCAGGAAAGCGTATAGCCGTCTCTGGTTTTGGCAATGTTGCATGGGGCGCTGTGATGAAAGCATCCCAGCTGGGTGCGAAGGTTGTGACAATCTCCGGTCCTGACGGCTATATATATGATGAGAATGGCATAAACACACCGGAGAAGTGGGCTTTCATGCTGCAGCTCAGGGCAAGTAACAATGATGTTGTCAAACCTTATGCTGCAAGATTTGGTGCTGAGTTCGTGCCTGGAAAGAAACCTTGGGAAGTTCCTGTTGATCTGGCGTTCCCTTGTGCTATTCAGAACGAGCTGGATAAAGAAGATGCTGCTTCCTTGATTGCCAATGGTGTCAAGTATGTAGTTGAGACCTCGAATATGGGATGTACAGCTGATGCGGTCTCTCTTTTCCGGAATAAGCATGTTCTATTTGCTCCGGGAAAAGCTGCAAATGCAGGAGGTGTTGCAGTTTCCGGTCTTGAGATGAGCCAGAATGCAATGCATTATTTCTGGTCCGCTGCAGAAGTCGATGAGAAGCTGAAATCGATAATGAACTCCATTCATTCCGAGTGCGTTAAGGATGGCAGGGAAAAGGATGGTTATATAGATTATGTGAAAGGCGCCAACATCGCGGGCTTCAGAAAAGTTGCGGATGCGATGTGTGATCAGGGGTTCTGATAAATCGGAGTGGATGAGAATATCCACTCTGTTTTTCAGATACATGATGTATGGTTTCCATAATTGAGAAGTACATTGAGAGCCAATATATTTTATTACAGTACCTTTTTCAGGAGGAAAGAAAATGAATAAGAGAATCATAGCGATCCTGCTTGCAATGGCAATTATTCCGGTATCGCTTATGGCTGCCCCTTTTTTGCAGGTTGGACCTCTTGTCTCTTATAACCATACAGTAGTTGAGTTTGAGAATGAAGAAGACTGGGGAGATATCAATAATTTCTCTTTCGGAGCGGATGTTCGTATCAATCCTCTCAAGCACTTGAGCATAGATATTCCTGCAACACTCGGTTTTGGTACTGGCGGAGCTGTCAGCATTGCGGCAATTCCTACGCTCAATGTGAACATTCCAATCGGTGGACTTGTTGATATCGCAATCGGTGCAGGTACTCAGTTTGATTTCCAGTACACTGGAAAGGGCGGAGAGTGGACTATGAATGGCCTCAAAATGGAAGATGCAGGGGATGCATTCCAGCACTCGAAACTCGCATATAGATTGGGTCTTACCTTCAATCTCTCTTTCCTCAGCATTGGTGCCAATGCAATACTCCCGGGTTCCTCCGGCTTCGGAGATGGGGATTTCTGGGGCATCTTCAACCCTATGTGGGAATCTACGAGAGTATCAGTCGTAGCTCTTTTTAACTTCTTCTGAAAAAGTAATCTCCTCCTCTGCCTGGCAGAAATGCCAGGTTTTTCTTTTTCCTGTTGACGGAGAAGGGTAGAGTATGGTATTAATAGGTTAGCCATAGCTAACCAAAGTCATTCAAAGGTAGGGGAACCGGTTGGGCCAAGCCCATTCTGAAAATTTCCGGTATTGAATCCAGAATCCTTGTCGGAGCCGGTTCCTGTCCTTCTTTCTCTCGTGTTTTTCCATCTGAACTATATATTGATAAGGTTGTATTCTATCGCGACTTGCGATATCCTATGTAATCGGCTAATACCCTCTTAACTTGGTTATGGCTGTGGCATTGCCACATGAAATATTTAGGAGTGTTGAAATGGCAGACAAGAAAATGGTTACCATTGATGGAAACACCGCTGCTGCGCATATAGCTTATGCCTTCAGTGATGTAGCCGCTATTTACCCGATTACTCCGTCCTCCCCGATGGGCGAGTATGCAGAGCAGTGGTCCTCTACAGGACGCGAGAACCTCTGGGGCAAGAAAGTAGACATCATGGAAATGCAGTCTGAGGCAGGTGCCGCAGGTGCTGTACATGGTGCTCTTGCAGCAGGTGCTCTGACAACCACATTCACGGCATCCCAGGGTCTTCTCCTGATGATTCCTAACATGTATAAGATCGCAGGCGAAATGATTCCGACGGTCTTTCATGTTTCAGCAAGATCGCTTGCAGCTCAGTCCCTCTCAATCTTCGGCGATCACTCCGACGTCATGGCTTGCCGCAATACAGGATTTGCAATGACATGTGCTTCCAGTATCCAGGAAACAATGGATATGGCACTTGTTGCACATCTGGCAACTCTTGAATCACAGGTTCCTTTCCTTGCTTTCTTTGATGGTTTCAGAACATCTCATGAGATTCAGAAGGTTGAGGAAATCTCCTATGATGACATTCGCACTCTCGTAGATGAGAAGTACATCGAGCGCTTCCGCTCACGCGCACAGCGCCCAGAGCACCCGATGACAAAGGTCGCAGCTCAGAACGAGGACGTTTATTTCCAGGGAAGAGAGACTGTCAACCCATACTATGATGCAGTTCCAGGCATTGTTCAGAAGTATATGGACAAGGTTGCTGCTCTTACTGGCAGACAGTATCACCTCTTCGACTATGTTGGTGCACCAGACGCAACAGATGTAATCATCATCATGGGTTCTGCTGCTGACACATTCGAGTGGGTTGTTGACTATATCAACAAGAAGGGTGGCAAGGTTGGTCTTGTTAAGGTAAGACTTTACAGACCATTCTCTGCTAAGGACTTTGTTGATTGCATCCCGGCATCTGCAAAGAGAATCGCTGTTATGGACAGAACAAAGGAGCCAGGCGCTCTTGGAGAGCCGCTCTATGAAGATGTTGTCACAGCTCTTGCACAGCAGGGTAGAACAGGTATGAAGATCATTGGAGGACGCTATGGTCTTTCTTCAAAGGATTTCACACCTACACATGCAAAGGCAGTATTCGACTTCCTCGCTCGCGATGACGCATGGCATGGATTCACAGTTGGTATCAATGATGATGTAACAGGTCTTTCAATTCCAGTTGGTGACAAGATTGACGTTACACCGGAAGGCGTTGTTTCCTGTATGTTCTGGGGTCTTGGTTCTGATGGTACAGTTGGTGCTAACAAGAACTCCATCAAGATCATCGGTGATAACACTGACATGAATGCACAGGCATACTTTGCATATGACTCAAAGAAGTCTGGCGGTATCACAATTTCCCACCTCAGATTCGGTAAGGGCAAACTTGATATGCCATGGCTCATTGACCATGCAGACTTTGTAGCTTGTCATAATCCGGCTTATATCGGCCGTTATGATATGCTTTCAGCTCTCAAGGAGAATGGTGTATTCCTTCTCAACAGCCAGATTCCTTCAGATGAGGTCTTCGAGCACCTTACAAAGGATATGCAGGAGCAGATCATCAACAAGCACATTCACTTCTACAACATCGATGCTCTCGACATTGCAAGAAGCGTAGGTCTTGGTTCAAGAATCAACACTGTTATGCAGGCTGCATTCTTCAAGATTGCTAATGTTCTTCCTGAGACAGAGGCTATCGAGCTGATCAAGAAGTACATCAAGAAGACATTCCTCAAGAAGGGTGAAGAGGTTGTCAACAAGAACTGGGCAGCTGTAGATGCAGCTTCTGCCGCTCTTGTAGAGGTAAAGGTTCCTGAGACAATCACAAAGAGCTATGAGCCAAAGAGGCTTATCCCAGATGATGCTGATGATTTCACAAAGAATGTCATCGAGCGCATCATGCACCTCGAAGGAAATGACATCCCTGTTTCTCAGATGTCCTTCGATGGTAAGCTTCCTACAGGTACAGCAAAGCTTGAGAAGAGAGGCGTTGCAGCTTTCGTACCACATTGGGACAGCACAAAGTGTATTCAGTGCAACCAGTGTGTACAGTCCTGTCCACATGCAGCTATCCGCGCTAAGCAGATTACTCCAGAGGATATGGAGAAGGCTCCAGCTACATTCCATGCTATCAAGTCAAATACAAAGAACGACAGAGGTCTCCTCTTCAAGATTCAGGTCTATACAGAGGACTGCCAGGGTTGTGGTGTTTGTGTTGAAGCATGTCCTGCTAAGGAGAAGGCTCTTGAGCTTAAGCCAATTGCTGAAGAGAGAGCTAACGGTGAAGTTGAGAACTGCACATTCTTCGAAGGCCTTACATATGACAACCTTGATGGACTCAACATGGGCACAGTAAAGGGCCTCCAGTTCAAGCAGCCACTCTTCGAGTTCTCCGGTGCATGTGCAGGTTGTGGTGAGACACCTTATGTAAAGATGCTTTCCCAGATCTGTGGTTAGAGAGCAGTCATTGCTAACGCAACAGGTTGTTCT
>CALXYN010000002.1 GCA_944392975.1 uncultured Spirochaetaceae bacterium
AAATGTTCCTTCTTTCTCAAAAAGCACATTTCTCGGAGTGCCTGTGTGGCCATTTTCTTCATCTACCATGTATGAAAGCCCTTTCTGTGCTCCGATGAATGCTCCAAGCTCATAGGTTGCAGGAACACCTGCAAATGCATATCTTGTCACATTTCCGTTTTCGTCTTTTTCACCAAGGATTGGTGCCATTTCTGCAAGTTCATCGATGGTTCTAGGCGGTTCCAGCCCCAGTTCATCAAAGAGAGTTTTGTTGTAATAGAAAAGGAGGGAAGAGGCATTGAAAGGAACGGCTAGGAGTCCTTTTTCAGACATTAATGATTCTATGGCTGATGGCATTATTGAAGATGTATCGACTCCGATTGTCTCAGGAAGAACAAGGTATGATGCATTCATCATGTCGAGGGCTGCTGTCGCATCCAGCTGTGCGATATCAGGAAGAGTGGAGGTGTTTGCCATGGCCGCGGCTTTTACCTTTGTCAGCACATCATTGGCAGCCCCCTGATAAATTGCTTCCACATAAATACCATTTTCTTCCCCGATTGTTTCGTTGAAGTTCTCAATGATTTCATCAAATGCAGTTCCGATGATTCCTGAATTTGAATGCCAGATAATGACTGAATCATCATTTTCACTGCTTCCGCCTGCATATGAAGCGAAAGCCACAAGCAGCATGCAGAGTACGGTAATAATCCTTTTACCTTTCATTTTATTCCTCCTGAAAGTGCTTTCATAATCATCTTCCTGCAGAAGAAAAGAAGAACCAGACATGGAAGAGTGATGATTGCAATTGAAGCAAACTGTGCTCCCATCTCTCCTTCTTCTGCAAAGCCGAGCATTGTGATTCCAATCTGTATTGTTCTCATTCTCGGTCTTGTCGTTACCAGAAGCGGCCACAGATAGCTGTTGAATGCTGAGATGAAGGACTGCAGGAATATCGTGATGGATACCGGTGCAGTCATCGGTACAAGAATGGATGAGATGTATCTCAGATCTCCTGCACCATCTATTGCAGATGCTTCATAGATATCCTTGTCTGCAGAAAGGTATGAGCCCATTGTCAGCAGCATCGCAGTTGCTGAGAATATGGACGGGAAAACAATGCCAAGGTATGTATCAAGAAGTCCCAGCCGGGCAGTCATCACGTAATTTTCATACAGCATGGCATCAGGCGGAATGAAAAGGGTCGCAAGAAGCGTGATGAGCAATGCTTTCTTACCCTTGAAACTCAGATGCGTGAATGCAAATGCTGAAAGTATTGCGGTGAGGCATTTCAATGTTGCTGTGAGAAGGGCTGTAATCAGGGAATTGAGTGCGTAGACTGGGAAATAGCGGTGCGTCAGCGCAAGCTCATAGTTCCTGAATGAGAACTCTGAAGGAAGAAGATGCGCTTTTGTGTCCGTAAAATCCTGTGGTGAGAAAAATGATGCAGAAATGGTGTAGAAGAGCGGGAACAGCACCAGGACTGCCAGTATGATCGTGATTAGCACTCTCAGCACTTTATACATCACGTCTCCTCCTTGAGATAAGACTCATGATGATGACTGAGAACAGAACCATGATAACGGCAATTGTTGTTTCGGTAGCTCTGTTGCCACTCCTGAAAGCTTCCAGATAATAGTAATACATCACAGTCTCAGTAGATCTGAACGGCCCGCCTTCTGTAAGTACCATTACCGGCGCGGAGATTAGTATGGCATCTTTGAGGGCTGTGAATATGGTTACTGCAAGGACATTCCTTATTGACGGGAGTTCTATCCGGAAAAACAGGCTCATCCCATGTGCGCCATCGATTTCCGCTGCTTCTATGATGCTTTTGTCCGTACTGCGGAAAGCTGCAAGAAGAAGAATATAATCGAGAGCAAAATCGAGAAAGAGGGAGAGGATAACAAGGACAGCCATTGCAGAACCGGACTCCTCAAGCCAGGACAGGCTGAGATCGGTAAGTCTGTTGATGACACTCACCCTTCCTCTGAATATCTCCTTCATAATCAGGGCAAGAGCTGATAACGACATTGCAAGGGGAGTGAGGAAAATAAACTCCGTAACAGCGGTTGTCCTCCGGGCTTTCCTTGTGACTGCTGCTGCAAGCAGTGTCAGGAATGTGTTGACAGGCAGGAAGATGATTATGAACTTCAGCGTATTAAGTACGCTGTTTATGAAATCAGAGTTCTGAAAGAGGCTGATATAATTTCCCAATCCATTGAAGGCGACGATCCTTCCAGATTGCGATACTGTGAAAAATGAGAGCATAAGACACTTCGCAAGTGGCAGAAACGAAAAAAGCAATGCCACAATCATTGCTGGAAGCAGAAACAGGTATGCTTTGAAGCTCTTAGTTCTCATCACGTTAGGTAATTTAAGCATTTTTCATCTCTGATTCAATAGGAAAATTGATACAATTTCTTTTATTATATAGAAATAATTAACAAACATAAATATAACGTTAACTTTTATTACGTTAGGTATTTGCGCATATCCTTATATAAAATAAAGAGAAAGGACATTATCATGAATTACGAAAAACAAAAATAATGAAATGTCATATGGATAATCATTCATAAAGAGAATAAACTGGAAGAAAGAAGGAGAAGAATGATGAAACCAACGCTTCTTGTAATGGCAGCGGGACTGGGCTCCCGTTATGGTGGTGTAAAGCAGATTGATGCCGTAGGTATGCATGGCGAAACTCTGCTCGATTTCGGGGTCTATGATGCATTCCATGCAGGTTATGGCAAGGTTGTTTTTATCATAAGAAAGGATATTGAGCACGATTTCCGTGAGCGTCTTTTTGATAGAATCGCACGCAATATGGATGCTGATTATGTATTCCAGGAAAGAACAGCGCTTCTTACAGATGAGGAGATTTCAGCCTCTTCTGAGAGAGCAAAGCCCTGGGGAACAATTCAGGCTGTTCTTTGTGCAAAAGATGCTGTAAAGACGCCGTTCACTGTCATAAATGCCGATGATTATTATGGCCGCAGCGCTTACTCGATTCTCGGGGATTATCTCGCGACACTTGACAATGCTGATACAACGCATGCAATGGTCGGTTTTACTCTCAAGAATACAATGAGCCCTTCAGGATCCGTTTCCAGAGCTATCTGTGTGATCAAGGATGGAATACTTGAGTCGATGGAAGAGAACACCAAAATTGAGTACACAGCAGATGGCGGTGTTGTATCCCATATGCCAAATGGCGATGTGATGCTTACAGGAGAAGAGCCTGTTTCCATGAACTTCTTCGGTTTCACACCAAAGGCTTTTGATAGCTTCATGGAGTACTGGGAAGATTTCAAGAAAACAAGTATCAAGGAAATGAAAGCAGAATGCCTCCTTCCGAATGGCGTTTCTGCAATGGTCACAGCCGGTAAGGGATCTGTAAAGGTCTTCACGACTCCGGATAAATGGTTCGGTATGACATATCCTGAGGATAAGGCCAATGTAATGGCTGAGCTGAGAAAGAAGATTGAATCAGGATATTACCCGGAGAAGCTCTGGGAGAAATGATCAGATTTTCGGAGGAATACTGAAATTCTCCGTTTCCAATCTGTCAAGAAGAAGGCTAGGGGCACTTTCTACTATCAGGAGGTGCCTCACTTCTTCTGATATGAAACCCTCTTCATATCCTTTATCAAGGAGTGCGATGAAATCATTCCAGTATCCAGCTGTGTTGAGTATTCCGATATTCTTCTCGTGGTATCCGAGCTGCCTCCATGTATAGATTTCGGCAATTTCCTCCAGCGTGCCTATACCACCTGGAAGGGCGATGAATGCATCTGACAGGCGATACATGGTTTCTTTTCTTTCATGCATTCCCCGAACTATGATGAGCTCTGTTTCCATCGCATTTTCTCTTACAGCTTTGACATTCATTGATTCCGGCAGAACTCCGATCACTTTTCCGCCGTTTTCCCTTACAGATCTGGCTGTAATGCCCATCAGGCCCTTTCCTCCACCACCATATACGAGGTTATAGCCCCTTTCTGCTATCGTTTTACCGAGAATGTATGCAGCGTTACTGTAATCTTCTCTACAACCTGCTGATGAACCGCAGAAAACTGCGATATTCCTCATTTTCTTATTATCCATATGTAAATTATACAGAAAAAACAGCTTTCTGAAGTTTTGTGTCACGTTTTTCCTTGCTTGCAGGGGAGTGCAAGCTTAAAATGAAAACTGGAGTCATTATGAATAGAATAAAGAAATCCATTATCGCATTGGCTGCGATTCTCATGATACTGGCTGTTCCGCTTTCTGCGGCTGAAATGTCTGTGCGGTGGACTTGGAACCTCGATGACCCTGCTGTTACTGCATATCGCTATCAGCTGGGAGGCGAGGAGCCTGATGGATGGACTGAGCTTTCCGGCGATACCGCATCTATAGAGCTGGAAGGACTTGATGCTGCTGAAGCGCATACGCTTTACCTCCAGCGTTCATATGATGGCGTGAACTGGTCCCCATCCGCGGTAAGTACAGCAAAAGCTGATCTTGATTCCATCCCCGATGTCAGAATCTATCGTTATGGCGGCTATGAAATGAGAGCTGAAATCAGGACAGGTGAGGTGACAATTTCCTATCCTCAGTCTGTTTCAAATGCAGATGCTGAAGCTTTCTTTGCCGTTGAGAACGAGAAATACGGTCTTGCAGATATCGGTATCACATACTCTATTCCTCGGCCTGGTACAGCGGTTTTCGGTTATCCGGAGGAGATTTCAAGGATAGTGGTTGCTGAAGAGCTCGATGTTCTTGTACGTGATCTTGTTTCCTATATTACATCTCCGGCACCGGCTCCTGTTCCTGTCGTAGAACCAGAACCAGTACCTGTTGTCATTTCTGAACCACCTATCATCAGGGAATACACAAGTGGCGGATACACCATCACGGCCACAATCGATACAGGTGCAACACTTCTCGAGTATCCTGCCTTTGTCGCGGATGATGATGTGAATACATTCTTTGCAGTAGAGAATGAGAAATATGGTCTTGCAGAGCTTGGTGTTGCTTATTCCTTCGGAAATGATGGAGAGGTCACTGTCACATACCCCGAATCATATTCAAAGGAAACGATAGCTACAGAGCTTGATAAACTCATTCTTGATCTCATTGCATATATAACAACACCAGCACCAGTGCCAGTGGTTGTACCTGAACCTGAGCCGGAACCGGTTATAGTTCCTGAGCCTCCTATTGTCAGGGAATACAGCCATGCAGGTTATACGCTCATTGCAACAATTGATACAGGAAAAACTGTTCTTGTTTATCCAGCGGTTGTTACAGATGATGATGTGAATGCATTCTTCGCGCTTGAGAATGAGAAATACGGACTTGCAGAACTTGGTGTTTCCTATTCATTCGGAGATGATGGTGAAGTCATTGTCTATTATCCGGAAGAGTACTCCAAGGAAGAGGTTGCCACAGAGCTCGATAAGCTCGTTCTTGATCTCATCGCTTATATTACGGCACCAGCACCGGAACCAGTGGTTGTACCAGAACCGGTTATAATCCCTGAACTTCCTATTGTCAGGAATTATGAGTATTCAGGCTTTACTCTTACTGCTACGATTGATACGGGAACAACGCTTCTTGAGTATCCTCTTTATGTGACGGATGAAGAGGTCAATACATTCTTTGCTGAAGAGAATGAGAAGTACGGACTTGCAGAGCTTGGTGTTGTCTATTCTTTCGGAAGTGCTGGAAATGTAATACTGACATATCCAGAGGAGTATTCTAAAGAAGAAGTTGCTGCTGAACTTGATAAGCTCTTTGCAGACCTCACGCTTTACCTTCCTCTCGTAAGAGTTTACGAGCATGAGGGGTATGCACTTACAGCCACGATTAATACCGGCATGACTCTTCTTGAGTATCCAGAGTTCATCACAAACGAAGAGGTTGATACATTCTTTGCACTTGAGAATGAGAAATACGGTCTTGCAAAGCTGGGTGTCGTCTACACATTCGGAAATGCTGGAAATGTTGTTCTCACATATCCTTCCGAGTACTCCAAAGAAACAGTAGCTGCAGAACTTGATAAGATGGTTGAGGATCTCATTGCTTACATTACACCTGCAGAACTTCCTGTCATCCCTGTTGTTCCAGTTGTTCCTGTTATCCCATTGGAGCCAGCTGTTGCAGCGGAAGATGAGTCTGCGTTTGAGTTCTCACTGCTTCTTGATGCTGGCGTGCTTTCAGCCTTTGACAACTCATTCAAGTTTGATGATGTCATTTTCGCAAATGTCGGCTTGGGCCTCAATTTTGCGAACATAATTTCCGGCGGAGACCATTTCGGTCTTGGCCTGAGAACGGATCTTGATCTCAGCTTCCTTCCAAAAGAGACAGGCAAGTGGGATCTTGAAGACAAACTGGACTATTTCAATGTCTTTGTTTACGGTGAGATGATTTCTCTGGACCTTAAGCTGATGATGGACTTCTATGCAGGTCCTGCTGATATTTACATCGGCGGTGGTGCAGGGTTTGCAATCGGAAATCCGTACGATGCAGAAGCAATAGCGAATTATCTTGGACTTGATACTTTTGATATCGGACAGGTTAGATTCGCTTATGACTGGTTTGCTTCGGCGACGGCAGGTGTCAGATTCAGAACAAGTGACTTGTTCTCAATCGGTGCAGAAGTCAATTACCGCTACATGGTAACATCCCAGAGGCATATGGGTTCTGCAAACCTGATTATGGGTTTCACTTTCTGATTGTTATTATCAGAGCTGGACAGGGCTGGGGCAACCAGCCCTGTTTTGTCGCCATATATTAATCTTACATTGACCCCATATTACGAATTGGGTATTATCCAGATGAAAAGGAAAGAGGAAAAAGGCTCTTATGAAAACCGACTGGCTCTATTGCAGCCTCGATTATCTTAGATTCACTGTTGAAGCAGATGGTGAAAAACTCAGCGATGAACTTGCTGATCAGTTCAGCGATATCCTGAAAGGTGATTTGAAAGCAGAGAAGGCAATTGCTGATTATATACGTTATGAAAATCTCGATTCATCTCTTTACAATGGTAGCGATGATGAGATGTCTTACTATCCGGAGACAAGGTGCCTTGTCAATTATTTCGGCATCAAGGACAAGCCGCTCCTGAGACGCGTTGATAAGAGAATATCCTCTTACAGAACTGCGGAACTCTTGGCAAAACCTCTTTCTATGCCATTCAATTTTGACCATCTCGTGGCGATACACTCCCACCTTTTCGGCGATATCTATCCTTCTGCAGGAATGATCCGTACATCATCTTCGAAAAAGCACAGGGAGTATTGCCAGCCCGAATATATCACATCCTCTGCTGAGAGGCTTTTTGATAACCTCAGACAGAGCAAATACCTTATGGGAATCAGTGATGTCGATGATTTTGTGAACGAGCTTGCATACTACATGGGAGAGGTGGAAGCCCTGCATCCATTTCTTGACGGCAATGGTCGTTCCACCCGTCTCTTCTTCGATACCATCGCACACAAAGCCGGTTATGTGATAGGGTGGGGAAGTTCCGATCCTGATCACTTCCTTGAAGCCAATGTTGCAGCTCTTGAAGGAGATTATCAGGCACTGATTGATGTGCTTGAGGAGATAGTGATTCCTGTAGCAGAGGAAGAATGAAAATGTCCGCCGTCTGGCGGACATCATTTATCTTGGCCTGTATGTTCTCTTTTTCGGTACGCTTACCTTGACCTTGTTCTTGATCAGATAACATTTGTGGATATTCTTGTCATTGTCGAAATCCTTGCCGATTGTCTTTTCTGTGATATCCTCGACAGTGAAATCCTCAAGAATTCTCTCATCCATCCTGAATCTTCTGAAGTTCGTGCTGAAAATCAGGGTTCCCCCAGGAGCAAGGTGCATAGCCGCTGCCCTTATGAGTTTCCAGTGGTCACGCTGTACATCGAATGTACGTCTGTCCTTGCTGTTGGAGAATGTTGGAGGATCACAGAAAATCAGATCGTATCTGTCATATGTCTCCCAAAGCCAGTCTATTGCATCATCGCGATAGAAGAAGTTCCCGATATCAGTTGTGTAGCCATTGATTTTAAGATTTTCAATAGCCCAGTCAAGATATGTCGAGGAAGCATCCACGGATACTGTTGATACAGCACCTCCCTTGATTGCATTCAGCGTTGCAGTTCCTGTATAGCAGAAGAGATTCAAGAAGCGCTTTCCTTCTGCCATTTCCTGGATCATCTTCCTCACTGGCCTGTGGTCGAGGAACACACCTGTATCCAGATAATCCTGGAAGTTTACAAGCAGCCTGAGTCCGTTTTCCTTGACAATATTGAATCGGTTGGAAGTTGCAAGCCGGTTATACTGTGCTGCACCCTTCTGGCTCCTTCTTTCTTTGACGAAGATGTTTTCCAGATCTATACCTGTTGCTCTTTCTGTTGCGAGAATGATTTCATTGAGTCTTTCTTCAGCTTTCTCCTTATCAATGTAATCAGGGGCCGCATATTCTGAAAGATTGATCCATTTATCCTCATAGAGATCGATGGAAGCTGCATACTCAGGAATATCTGCATCGTAGATGCGGTAACACGTTACGCCCTCTTTTTCCATTTCAGCTTTCAGCTTTTCCAGATTCTTGAGGATTTTTCTGTATACGATATCCGCACCTTCTGAAAGCGGGGTAGAAAGCCTTATTCTCTTCTTTTCCTTCGCTTTCTCAATCAGCGTTTCTTTCTCGGCATCCGTGAAGATTATGTAATGTGCAGCCTGACAGAGTATTCCGCCGTTGTAAAGCGAGTTTGTCCTGTCCGGTTTCATATCGATATTCGTAAGCAGATCGCTTGATCCTGTGAGGATTGTCGCTCTCCAGCCCTTGAAATATGTCTGAAGTACTTCACCTATCTTTGTATAAAGCCAGTCGATGTCATCGACTCTCATCCGTTCTCCATATGGAGGGTCAGCAACAATGAATCCCGCCTCTCCTGGAACATCCTTTTCTGTAAAGGAAGTGAAGTCCTTTTCCTTGAAATCTATGAGTCCATCGACTCCGGCTTTTTCCGCAGCTTCCTTTGCGATTTTTATGGCGCGTCCAGAGATATCAGAGGCATAGATTCTTATATCGCGTTCATCAAGAGCCTTTTTCCTTCTTTCTTCAGCTTCTGCCTTGAGAGACTGCCAGAGAGCCTCGTCATAACCCGGAAGAGCCTGGAAGGCGTATGGTCTTTTCCTTATAAGTCCTGGAGCCGTGTCAGATGCCATGAGCGCTGCTTCAATGGCAATTGTACCAGAACCACAGAACGGATCCATGAATATTCCAGGATTTCCATCATTGACGGTTCTTTTCCACTCGCTTCTGGAAATGAGGGCGGCAGCGAGATGTTCTTTTAATACGGCATCTGTCTGTCCGTCCCTGTAACCTCTCTGATGAAGCGCTTCGCCGGAGAAATCCGCATACCATTTGACTGTGTCTCCATGTACGTGAACATGGAATTCGATATCAGGATGCTCTGTATCGATATCCGGACGGCTGCCATCGAATTTTTCTTTGAGGTGATCGCAGATCCCATCCTTTACACGCAGGGCTGCATAGTGATTATTGCGAATCCAGCTGCAGCTCTGAGTTGTGCATGTCACCTTCATCGTCTTTTCAGGTGTGATCCAGTCTTCCCATGGAAGAGAAGCTGTGGATTCATACAGTTCTTCATCGCTTGTCGTATCTTCGTCAATATACAATGCCATCAACAGTCTTGAAGCAACACGTGAATAGAGACAGAATCTCATTCCTGTCTCCCATGATCCTTCAAACTCGACTCCAGATTGTGTCTGTCTTACATCTTCCGACCCTGCTTTTCTTGCTTCATCAGCAACAAGGTCTCCCTGATTAGCCGCACATGCTGCGAAGAATATCATAAATCCTCCCTGAAAAGATTTTCAGTCTCTGTTTTTGTGAATGAGTAATCGGTCCCACAGTTAAAGCATTCGAGTACAAGAGGGAAATTCCCATCGAGAATACCTTTTTTCTCCGTTTCTGGAAGCGATTTCAGATATTCTTCGAAATGTTCTTTTGAACAAGGACATGAAAATCCTGTTGGAATATGAGCCATGTGACGGGGATTGAATGACCCAAATTCCTTCATTCCATACTCCTTTGCACTTATTCCTTCTCCAAGTGCGCTTCCAAGTGCACTCAGCTCTGAACTTTTTTTCTGCAGAATTTCAAGTGTTTCATCTTTGCACCCAGGAAGAGCCTGCAAAAAAAGTCCGCCAGCTCCCCATACTCTGCCTTTTTCATCGAATTTCAATGACAGGTAGAAAAGCGATGGTGTCTGCTCTGATTCCTGGAAGTAGACGGCCAGATCTTTTGCAAGATTGCCGTTTTCAAGCATTATTTGTCCGGAAAATGGTGTTTTGCTTCCTTCCAGAATCTTTGTTATCGTAAGGAATCCCGGACCATACAGCAGTGATGTATCAAGGCTCTCAAGCGGTTTTTTAAGAGGAATGGGATTATGTCTGAGATATCCTCTGACAGCACCCGAAGCCCATGCCTCAATTGCCATGCCGCCGATAGGACCTCCGCATTCAATATCCAGCTGAACGCGGTCCTTTCCCTTTACAGTCGATGATAAAAGTGCACCTGCAATGTATCCCTGTCCGAGCACATATGTCTCAAGCAGTCCTGTCCTGTGGTTCGCTCTCATCTGATTGATCATCGTCGTAGCGGAGACTACAGACAATCTTACTGTGTCATCAGCAATGAGAAAAACCTCCCTTCCATCTGGCGGAAGAGAGGTGATATGTTCTTTAAGCTCACTATCTTCTATAGCTCTGGAAATCATAGCTGTAGCTTATTTGACAGCAAACTGTTTGGCAAGTGCCTCAAATTCATCTCCTTCAAGAACTTCTTTGTCGAGCAGGGCTGTGGCGATGTTTTCCAGTGCACTCCTGTTCTTTTTCAGATTCTCAAGTACAGCGTTATAACGTTCGTTGATCATGCGTTCTGTTTCATTGTCGATGTATTCCTGAGTTGCCTCTGAATATTCTCTTGCACCTGAGACGCCGTCAATTCCGGAGTTTGTCTTCGGCAGTGTTATGTTCCTGAACTTGTCGGACATTCCATATTCCGTGATCATCTGACGTACTGTATCCGAGGCTCTGGAGATATCATTGCTGGCTCCTGTGGATATATCGCCAAAAATGACCTCTTCCGCAGCTCTTCCACCAAGAAGCACATCTACAGAACCAAGAAGCTCCGATTCTGAAAGCAGGAATCTGTCCTCTGTCGGATACTGCAGTGTATAGCCAAGCGCTCCGTAACCACGGGGTATGATGGAAATTTTAGTAACAGGGGATGATCCTGGAGTCAGGAATGCGGTCAGTGCATGTCCAGTCTCATGGTAAGCTACTCTTGTACGTTCTTTTTCATCGAGAATGCGGCTCTTCCTTTCAAGGCCCGCGATAGATTTCTCGATAGCCTCCTCGAAATCTTCCTGCCTGATTGCACTGTGGCGTTTTCTGACAGCTTGTAGAGCTGCTTCGTTTGCGATATTTGCCAGATCAGCACCGGCAAGACCTGCGGAACCCTGTGCAATCTTTTTCAAATCGACGTTTGCATCGAGTTTCATGTCCTTTGTATGGATTCTGAGAATTGCCTCTCTTCCTGCAAGGTCCGGTTTGTCAACGAGCACCTGTCTATCGAAACGGCCAGGACGGAGAAGGGCAGGATCGAGTACTTCTGCGCGGTTTGTGGCTCCAAGAATGATGACACCTGTACGTGAGTCGAATCCATCCATTTCCACAAGAAGCTGGTTCAGTGTCTGTTCCCTCTCATCATTGCCACCGATTGCCGCATCCGAACGCTTGCGTCCTATGGCATCAATTTCATCGATGAAGATGATACATGGGCTTTTCTCCTTTGCCTGCTTGAAAAGATCCCTTACACGGGCAGCACCCACACCGACGAACATTTCGACGAAATCAGCACCGCTCATGCGGAAGAACGGTACACCGGCTTCTCCAGCAACAGCCTTTGCAAGAAGTGTCTTACCTGTTCCCGGAGGTCCTACAAGCAGGACGCCTTTTGGTATATGAGCGCCCATTTCCGTATATTTCTGCGGATTTTTCAGGAAGTCAACGACCTCCACCAGCTCTGCCTTTGCCTCATCTTCTCCTGCGACATCTGCAAATCTGATTCCGGTATCATTTTCAGCAACAAGCTTGCTCTTGTTCTGATTGAATGACATGACACCCTGTACCCCTCCTGTCATCCTCCTTGAGAGCCATGCGTAGAAAACGAAGAAAATCAGTATTGGCAGCAACATCGATATCAGATAGCTGAGCATTGAAGGCTCAGCAGGCTCTGTCGCATAGTATTCGACGCCCTTTGAGTCCAGAAGCGAGACAAAAGACGGGTCATCGATTCTGTATGTCTGGTATGCGATTATTGAAGAAGTATCGATTGTCGATGGAATCTGCTTTGTTGCGGCAATTTCCCTGAGCGTGTTCAATGCCTCATTTTTTGTGACACCATAACCTATATACTGGTCACCATCAAATGCAACCTGAACAATCCTGCCTTCTTCGATATATTGCTTGAACTGGCTGTAATCAATGCTGACAGCTTCATTGAGATTGTGTGAGAAGAAAAGATTATTGAAGATTATAATCAGAATGAAAGCTATGATGAAATACCAGATGGAGAAAGTGAATTTCTTCCGTGTATTCTTATTTCCATCTCCAGTATGAAGACCAGGTTCCTCTTCATTTTTCCTGTGCTTGTTTTCAGATGCCTCAAGCATCATGTCTTTCTTGTCAGTTTCCATTTCAGTACCTTTTATATATTTAAAAGTACTAACATTTTATGAAACCGGCATGCTGTTGAATGTGTAGTGTCTGTGAAGTCGAGACGCAAACAGGAGAATGGGATATAATCCTCTCATGGGAAAGAGCAAAAAGACACGATGGACATTGGAGAAAAGAGAGGCTTGGCTAATAACATCTGTTGTGACGCTGACATTCATTATTCTCCTTGTATTTCTTGTCTTCATGTCCTTTCTCGTGATCTCCTCTGAGAATCTCAGGCTTGAGAATGCTGTTGAAAGAGCTTTCAGTGATGTGCTTGTCGCACTACAGAGGGGGGAGGCGAGTGTTCCTGTGACAATGCAGGATCGCAATGTCCTCGGATTTGGCTATTACACTCATACTGGCAATCCGATTTATACATGGGGAGAGGCTTATCGTATTCTTCCATTTTCAGCTTTTGATGACAGCTCGAGCATACACGATACAATGATTTCCTTTGATCCTGACACAGGTATCATCGAGTGTATGCGTTATGCTGAATCGATGACTTTTGATCTTGAGAATCTGTTCCGTCGAAATGGAAGCGTACTTGAACTTCCGGATATCATCTATCTTTCGTTTGATGCTTCGGAGTTCATGGAACAGGTATCATTTGCCCGCGCAGTCGCTGGTTGCTGTATTGTTGTCGTCGTTGTCATCTATGCCCTGATTATGAAAATACTCGGGGATAACAGGCGTATCAGGGAGTCTGTGCGTAAAAAGGAGAATCTCATCAGCCTCGGCGAGGCTGCAAGGACCCTCACTCATGAGATAAAGAATCCTCTTTCCGCAATCACGATTCAGCTTGCGATATTGAAAAGGGAGGTAGGTCCGGAGGTGCTTCCCGATGTGATGATCATCGATCAGGAGACTGAGAGGCTTAGAAAGCTCACGAACAGAGTTTCTGAGTTTCTGCGTAATCCTGTCGGGCAGCCAGAGGTTCTCAATCTCGTTGAAGAGATAAGAGCCCTTGTCCCAGTCTTCCATGGTTCTGTGGTAATGAAAGAGCCGGAATTCAAGGAAGCTCCCGTTCTTTTTGACAAGGAAAAGCTCCGTTCTGTACTGGAAAACCTGATGAAGAATGCTGTCGAAGCTTGTGATGGCATGAAGCTTGATGTTGAAATGGAAATACAGAAAGAGGGGAGAAAAGCTTTTCACGTGTTTATCCGTGACAGAGGCTGTGGGATAAAACATGAGGATCAGAAGAGGATTTTCGATCCGTTTTTCACGACGAAGATCTATGGATCCGGAATCGGGCTTTCAATCTGTTCCCAGTTCGTGGAGGCCGCTGGTGGAAGTCTGTCACTCAGGCCAAGGGATGGCGGCGGGACTGTTGCTGAGGCTGTATTTCCCCGTTATCACGGAGTTGTTGGAAAATAAAGGAAACATATGAGAGTATTGATATGTGACGATGAAGAGAATATCAGAAACCTGATGCAGCGCTTTCTGAGAATGGAAGGACTTGATTCTGATACAGCTGAGAATGGCATTTCCGCAAAGAGGCTTCTCAGGGAAAATCCGTATGATGCCGTTCTGATGGATCTCAGAATGCCGGGAATGAGCGGTCTGGAAGTGATCAGCTGGATGCGAGGAGAGGGTTTTCGTATTCCTGTAATAATGATCAGCGCTCATGGAGATGTCTCGGATGCTGTCGCGGCTTTGAAGCAGGGAGCTCAGGACTATATTGTCAAGCCATTTGATCCGGAAGAGGTCGTGATAAGAATAAAGAGCCTTGTTGAGGCAGAAGGCCTGAGAAGAATTGCTGAGAATGAACGACCTGATGAAAGTGGACTGATTGGTGAAAGTCCTGAAATGATTGCTGTTAAACGGATAATATCCCGCATAGCCACATCCTCTGCCACCGTTCTCATAACAGGTGAATCCGGAACTGGAAAGGAAGTCGTTGCAAGAGAAATTCACAGACAGTCCAGAATGGCAAGCGATCCATTTGTTGCGATAAATATCGGAGGTGTTCCTGAGAATCTACTTGAATCAGAGCTTTTTGGATATGAAAAGGGGGCATTCACAGGTGCGGTTCAGCGAAAAACAGGTCTTTTTGAGCTGGCAGCAGGCGGCACTCTTTTTCTTGATGAGATTGGTGACATGCCCATTTCATTGCAGGTGAAGATTCTCCGGGTGCTTCAGGAGAGGCGTATTACAAGATTGGGCGGAACAGAACCGATTCCCATCAATGCGAGAATAATAGCGGCGACGAACAAGAACCTTGAAAAACTTGTTGTGGAAGGAACGTTCAGAGAAGACCTTTTTTATCGTCTCAACGTCGTGAGAATACAGCTGCCACCTCTTCGCGACAGGAAGAGTGATATCCCGATTCTTGCCGCATACATTGTCTCCCAGTACAGCAAGAAGATGGGCGGAAGGGTGACTGGATTCACTCCGGAGGCCCTGGACGCGCTGAAAAACCATAGTTTTTACGGCAATGTAAGGGAGCTGGAGAATATCATTGAGCGGGCAATCATCTTCGCAGATTCGGATACAATTGATGTTACAGATCTGGATCTCAGGACTTCCGGTGTTCATAGCGTTTCATCGAATGAAGGAAATGGGCCTGTAAGCTTCACTCTCAGGGATGCTGAGAAGAATGCAATTGTACAGTCTCTGCAGCGCTGGGAAGGTAACAGGACAAAAGCTGCAAAGGAACTGGGAATTTCCCGGAGAACACTCATCAGCAAGATACAGGAATATGGCATAGAGCTGTAGCTGTTTATCGAGGAAAGGGCTAGAATCCAGAGAGAGAGGTAAAAAATGAAGAAACTCATTGTTTATATAATGGTTATGTTCCTTGCTGTTGTTTCGCTTTCCGCTGCTGATGTTTCTGTTGCTGCTCTTAAAGGGCCGACAGCCATGGGTATGGTGAAGCTTATGAGTGAGAGCGAGCAGGGAAGTGTAGGTGGAAACGACTATTCATTCCAGCTTGAAGGAGCTGCAGATGCTGTTGTTCCTCTTCTTGTAAAGGGTGATGTTGATATCGCTGCAATTCCAGGTAACCTTTCATCCGTTCTATATGCTCGTACAAACGGTGGAATCGAAGTCGTTGGAATAAACACTCTGGGAGTTCTCTACATCGTTGAGAATGGAAACAGTGTCAATTCTGTTGAAGATCTGAGAGGCCGTACAATCTACTCAGCTGGAAAGGGAGCGACACCTGAATATGCATTGCAGTACATTCTTGCCGCAAATGGGCTTGAGGTTGGTAAGGATGTTTACATTGAATGGAAGAGCGAGCATGCAGAGTGTGTTGCAGCTCTTAAGGCTGATCCAAGTGGGGTTGCCATGCTTCCACAGCCATTTGCCACAACTGCAATGATGTCTAACCCTGACATCAGGATAGCTCTGGACCTTAATGATATCTGGGAGGAAAGTGTCGGCTCCGTACTTATTACAGGTGTAACGGTTGTGCGCCGTGACTGGAGAGAATCTAATCCTGAAGCACTCACTTCCTTCCTTGAAAGCTACAAGGCCTCTGTTGATTATGCAAATAGCGATATCGATGGAGCTGCAGCCCTTATCGGTGAGTATGGAATCGTACCGGAAAAAGTTGCCAAGAGCGCACTTCCGTATTGTCAGGTAACGCTCATTACAGGCGAAGAGATGAAAACAGCGCTTTCCGAGTATCTTGGAATTCTCTATGCTCAGAATCCTCAGAGTATAGGTGGAGCGCTCCCAGGTGATGACTTCTACTATACGGGAGAATAAGCTCTTCAAAGCCGGAGGAGTAGTCTTCTGGCTGATTATATGGGAAGGAGCTTCTCTTTTAATAAACGAGGAGCTCTTCCTTCCATCTCCAGTACGCGTTGCTGTACGTCTTTTTCAGCTTCTTCCTGAAGCTTCATTCTGGAGTGCTGTTTTCTTCACGCTTTTCAGGATACTTCTCGGATTTCTGCTCTCTGTTTTGACTGCAAGCATCCTTGCTTCTCTTTCGTACCGTTTCCCTCTGGTCTCGATACTCTCTTCTCCTCTTGTGAAGACAGTGAGGGCAACTCCTGTTGCTTCAATAGTCATTCTTGTTCTTGTCTGGGTTCATAGCCGCAATCTCTCTGTTGTGATTTCCTTCCTGATGGTCTTTCCCGTTGTCTATACGAATATCCTTGAAGGGCTTGTTTCAACTGACAAGGATCTTATCGAGGCTGCCAGTGTGTATAGAATCACGAGGCTGAAGAGAATCAGATATATCTATCTTCCTTCACTTTCCCCTTATATCCAGAGTGCCATAAGCACATCTCTTGGACTTGCCTGGAAGAGTGGTATTGCCGCAGAGGTCATCGGACTTCCTGATGGATCAATTGGGGAAAGAGTTTATGAGGCAAAAATCTATCTCTCAACCCCTGATCTGTTTGCCTGGACTGTAGTCATAATAATCCTCGCATTCCTTTTCGAGAGATTTTTCCTGTTTGTTTCATCATCTCTCTTGAGGAGGGCTGAGTCATGAAAGTGTATATAAAGGAAAAACGTTTCGGCGATAAAGTAATATTCCATGATTCTCAGTTTTCAGTTCCATCAGGTTCCAGAACTGCAATTCTTGGTCCTTCAGGGGTTGGCAAGACAACGCTCATGCGTATTATGGCTGGACTGGATAATGACTTTTCCGGAAGTATTGAGGATGGCCCATCTTTTCCGGTTGTTCTCTTTCAGGAGGACAGGCTTTCAGAGAGAATTTCTGTTTTATCAAATCTGCTGGCAGTTACGAAAGACAGGGAAAAAGCTGAGCATGTGCTTTCTGAATTAGCTCTTTCAGGGGAAGAGAAGCAGCATATTCATGAGCTTTCCGGAGGAATGAGGCGCCGGGTTGCAATTGCAAGGATGCTGCTCCTTGATGCCGACTGTATCTTCCTTGATGAGCCTTTCCGCGGTCTTGATGATGACATGAGACGTCGGGTTGCGGGGATTATCAGCAAACATGTAGAGAACAGGACACTTGTACTAATCACTCATGATGAGGATGAACTTGAGCTTCTTAAGACCGACAGAATCATTAGACTGGGTTAGAACGGTACAGGTTGACCCCTTATCTTGAAATGGGCATCATCATATAGAATTGAGGTGAAAAATGGCACTTAACTGTGGAATAGTAGGTCTTCCTAATGTAGGAAAATCAACAATATTCTCTGCAGTCACATCGGCTCCTGCAGAGGCTGCTAATTATCCTTTCTGTACAATAGATCCGAATATCGGTATCGTTGCCGTTCCAGACAAGAGGCTTGATGAGATTTCTCGTCTTATTCCATCGAAAAAGATAACTCCTGCGACTGTCGAGTTTGTTGATATCGCGGGACTTGTAAAGGGTGCATCCCAGGGTGAAGGTCTTGGCAACAGATTCCTCGCATCGATAAGGGAAGTCGGAGTCATTGCACATGTTGTCAGATGCTTTGACAATCCTGATATCGTTCATGTTTCCAACCGCATCGATCCTGCTTCCGATATTGAGACCATCAATATAGAGCTTTCACTGGCTGATCTCGAGACTGTACAGAAGCGCTATGACAAGACTTCTAAGCTTTCACGTATCTCGAAAGAACAGCAGAAGGAGAATGAGAAGGTCCTTCCTATTTATGAACGTCTGATAAAATGCCTTGAAGAGGGAATCCCTGCACGTTCCCTTAACCTCGATGAGGACGAACTGGCGCTTGTTTACGATCTGCATCTGATTACACTGAAGCCTGTCATCTATGTTTGCAACGTCGATGAGAATAGCATTTCAGAAGACAATGAGTACGTGAAGATCGTCCGCGGTATTGCCGCAAAGGAGAATGCTCCGGTTGTTGTCATCTGCGGAAAGATAGAGTCAGAGATTGCTGCATTGGATTCAGCAGAGGAAAGGCAGGAATTCCTTGAGGCTTCCGGATTGACGGAAAGCGGCCTTAATCCTCTTATCCGTGCTGCGTATTCTGCACTGGGACTGAGGACATTCTTCACAGCAGGTCCTGATGAGGACAGAGCCTGGACATTCCATGAGGGATCAAAAGCTCCCCAGTGTGCTGGAATCATTCACTCGGATTTCGAGAAAGGGTTCATTAAAGCTGAAGTCTACAGTGTCGATGACCTCATACAGTATGGTTCAGAAGCTCATGTACGTGAAGCTGGAAAGCTTCGTCTTGAAGGCAAGGAGTATGTTGTTCAGGATGGCGATATCGTCTTCTTCCGCTTCAATGTATGATTGTTCGCTCTCCTTCGGGAGAGCTTTTTCTTATCATAGCCCGATGGTGTAACTGTATCTGTTGCCTGGGTAGAAACTTATGGAGACTTCAAGAGGGGAGGAATTCTGATCATAGCTTTTCCTGCAACGTTTGAATACAGCGTCTCCTTCCTTGATTTTCAGTGACTCTGACAGTGTTTTGTCAGCAATCACCGCTTCCAGTGTATCTGTCGCTTTCGCCACTGTTATCCCATGTTCTTTGTAGAGGTATTCGTATAGGGAGGACATATAGCAGGCGGGGTCTTCCGGAAGATTCCGTGAGGCTGGTATATAGGTTGTGGAGAAGACTATCGGAGCATCCTCTGCTGCCCGGATTCTCTCGATTTTCAGGCATTTCCCGCTAAACGAATCTCCGAAGAGGTTTGCAACGTTTTGAGGTGGCGTTACATAGGATGTTTTGCATCTGACTGTCTCCATCTCAATGCCATGTTCCTCCATTTCCTGAGAAAAGCTTTTTATTCCCTTCAATGTTTCCGCTATCTTCTTGTATGCGACAATCGTACCGATTCCAGGCTGGCCCTTCACATAGCCGTCTGAAGCAAGGTTCTGCAATGCCTGACGTACTGTTATCCTGCTGACACTGTATTCTCTCATGTATTCTGATTCGGCAGGAAGGATATCACCAAAAGAGTATTCTCCGTTATCGATGCTCTCTTTGATGATTGTTTCTATCTGTTTATAAAGAGGCATTGCTCCTCTTGTCCTGTCAAGCATATTCTTCTTCATCACATTTAATGTTATAATATTATGAAATTTTGATTGTCAACTGAAGATTTGCAAAATAAACTTAAGTCATGAAGCTTTTTATATTTGATTGCGGAGAAGTTATTCTGAACAATGTCGATGCATTTGTTCCATTTGCAGAGCTTATTGGTATACCACACGAAGAGCTCCTTTCAGATTATGCGTTTTATGAAATGCCTTTGATGGATGGCTACATGAAAGTTGAGGATTATTACAGGCATCTTGAGGCGAAATACCGCATCCGGATTACAGATGATCCGTTTGCCCGTTTTTTTAACCCGTCCTTGAATCTGGGAATGCTTTCGAATGTACAGAAACTGAGAAACAAAGGATACAGGTGCGTTGTCGGTTCAAATACATTTGCCCCTCATTGGGATAAGATATTAAAAATGGATGGAAATCCTCTTGGATGTTTTGATGCACTCTATCCTTCCCATCTTGTACATCTTTCAAAACCAGAACCGGCATTTTTCAGGTACATATGCAAGAATGAGAATATCGCATACGAAGATGCGGCGCTAATTGATGACCGCAAAGAAAACACGGATGCGGCAAAGTCCGTAGGACTCACAGTTCTTGAGTATTCGGGGCCGGACAAGGACAAAAAAGCAGCTGAGTTCTTCTCCCGTTTCCTGTAAAAAAATCCCAGCATTTTCTGCTGGGACCGATTGCCTTTTTCCATACTCTTTTCTTGAGGGCAGCCGTCAGAGTAGGTGTCCGGAGAGGGCGGAAGTGGAATGTGGCCACATCTCCTTCGCGCTGCTGTATGTGGGACAGCATCAGGCGTTCTATTGAAGACTTTTACCTTGAGTAGAACTCAACTACGAGCTGGTCGTTGACCTGAATAGGAACTTCGTTTCTCTCAGGAAGTCTTGTGAGCTTGCCAGAGAACTCGTCTGTGTTCTTCTCAAAATATGGAAGATTGAAAGCCGGGTGGCCAAGGAAGCACTCCTTGAAAAGCTCGTTGTTTCTTGACTTCTCCTTGAGAGAGATTACGTCACCAACGTTGATCTGGTAGGAAGGGATGTCAACCTTCTTTCCATTAACGAGGATGTGTCCGTGTGAAACAAGCTGGCGAGCAAGTCTGATTGAGTTGCCGAAACCGATGCGGTAAACAGCATTGTCAAGTCTTCTCTCAAGAGAGATGACGAGAGCATCGCCTGTGTTCATGCTGGACTTGAGAGCCTTTTCAAAATACTTGTGAAGCTGCTTCTCGAGAATGCCATAGTAAGCCTTAAGCTTCTGCTTCTCTGTGAGCTGTCTGCTGTAATCTGTAGGCTTCTTCCTCTTTGCGAAAGCAGGGGAGTTTGCCCTGTCCATTGCCTTGGGGTGTCCACATACATTAACCCCGAGTCTTCTGCACTGCTTGAATCTAGGACCTGTGTATCTTGCCATAGATTTTACCCTCCAGTAAACAAGTGTCAGTTTTATGCTGTGTCAGCACAGCAGCAATAATCTACGGCAGAGACGGGGTTCGTGTCAATTATCAGGTTGAAAGTTTCAGCGCTGCAATGACTTATGATTATTCCCAGCTTACAGAGAATTCCAGTGGTTCGTTGAGAAGGAGGAAATCAATGATTGGGAAGTTGAATGAAACCGTGTTTTCCCCTGTGATATCACAATTTGAAGCTTCCGTTATTGTTCCAGGTACGCTGATTGCAATTTCGATAAGCCCCTTCGTGATTGCCTCCGGCCCATCTTCTCCCAGAAGGAAATAAATCATATCGAGATAATCAGTCTCACTCATTCCTTGGTTATATTCCGGTCCATAAACCTCGAAATTCGGATCTGCAAGGAATGGTACGGCACTTTTCAGTTCTTCATAGTTAGAGATATCAAGATGGAAGGAAAGGCTGTTGTCTGTAAGGGCAAAAAGTGTCTGATTCTCCGCTCCTAGCTGCGATAGAAGTGTGTCGATGCCACTGAAGCTGAATGAGACTGTATAATGGTTGTCACCAAGGTTTTCCCATTCAATATCGCTGATTGCGTTGACACCATCAAGCTGAGAAGCGTAGCCGCTTATTGCATTGTCCATCATCGATTCATCTGACGCTGGCAGGAATTCTCCAAAATCCTCCAGCACATCGATGAAAAACTGTTCTACATGTATATCTGTGTAGCTTTTTCCGGAATTTCCAGTTTCTATATCGAGATGCTCTGTGACCTGGCAGCCAGAGAGCAGTACAACCATTGTAGCAAGAAGCAGTAAAACTTTTCTCATGCTCTGAGGATACGCTATTATCGTGGCATAGACAATCATCGAAAATATGTGATAGACAATCGGGCCGTAGCGTGATAATTATGCTAACAAGGTGAGTTAAATGACAAAAAGGTTCTTTACTGTCTGTTTTCTACTGCTTTTGACAGTTTGTCTAGGGGCTGCAGCGTTTACGTTGGAGACGGAAGCCCTGCCTTCATCGGTTATCCTTACATGGAATGAAGTGGAGGATGCTGTCTATTACGATATTTACAATGAAGACAATTTTATTGTTCGCCTTGACAGTTCAAAGCGCTCATATACAGTGAAACATCTGTTATCTGAAACCCGCTATGATTTCTCCATTGCAGCCCGTACTGAGGATAATGCCACACTGGCGGCTGCTTTTGCAGATGAAACTACAACAACCTGGGATGGTGTTTATTTGTGGGAGAATGAAACTGATGATGATAACGATGGCAAGATGAGAAGCCTTTGTTTCCGGGTCGATACTGCCATTGCCTCCGGTGTAGGGCAGTACCATAATATTTATATGGTTATGGATGACGGAACGGAAATAAAGATTTTCCCTCTTTATGGCTTTTCTGATCCCGCTGCCGGTTCATGGGTGGATTATGATGATACAGGAGAAGCCGGGACATCATACCGCCTCAATGCTGAGCGTTTTAACACCTATCCTTTTAATCCCCAGAAGTGGAGACTTGATAAAGTTGTGATTGACTATGATTCAAGTTCCGCTTACATTCAGACAAGCGCCTTAGGGTTTGTGTTCGAAACTACCACGGAATGTGAATTCTATATTGAGGATGGCGCAATGAAGATGTCCTTCAGCACCGAAGGGAGCGGGATTGCGGATGCTGCACTTTTCAAGAATCCAAATCCCGGGGAAGGGGATGCCTTCATTCTCATACGGATAGATTAGGAGGTCCCGTTTGATAGCTGACCCAAGTAAGAAGACTCTCATCATAGTCGAGTCACCGACAAAGGCGAAAACAATTTCGAAATTTCTGCCTCCTACATGCAAGGTCATTGCATCAATGGGGCATATTGTTGACCTGGCGCCATCTCCGACGATTGGGAAATATGGTGTTGATGTAGATCATGACTATGCACTCGAATATGTTGTCGATGAGAAGAAAAAAGATCTCATCAAAGAGATGAAAACGCTTCTCAAGGATTCTGAGCAGCTTGTGTTGGCAACTGATGAGGACCGCGAAGGAGAATCAATTTCCTGGCATCTTCTGAATGTTCTTAAACCAAAGTGCCCTGTGTACAGGATGGTTTTCCATGAAATAACCAAGAGTGCAATCCTCAATGCCTTCTCATCTTGTCGAGAGCTTGATATGAACCTTGTTCATGCGCAGGAGGCAAGAAGAGCGGTTGACAGGCTGCAGGGATATGGCATTTCGCCAATTCTCTCAAGAAAGCTTGCAGGACGCTATTCAGCAGGCCGTGTCCAGTCCCCCGGACTGAAACTGGTTGTAGAGAGGGAGAAGGAGAGACGTGCCTTCAATGAATCCGGTTATTACTCTGTAGAGGCTGTCATGGAGGCATCGGGCGTATCCTTTGAAGCGCATCTCAAGGCAATCGGCAATGATAACATTGCCACATCCCAGTCCTTTGATTCTGAGACAGGTGCTCTGAAAAAAGATGCTGTGATTCTCGATGGAAAGAGAGCTGAGGAGATAGCAAATAACATTAAAGGCAAGAAAGCCTCTGTCTTCAGTGTGACGAATCAGGAGAAAATTCAGAAACCTGCAATTCCATTCACAACATCAACACTGCAGCAGGATGCGGCAAGAAAGATGCGTAAGAGTGTTAAGGAAGTAATGGCGCTTGCACAGCAGCTTTATGAAAAGGGCTTCATTACTTATATGCGTACTGACTCTCCGACACTGTCTGCTGAATGCATTAATGCAGCGCGCGTTCAGGTTGAGGAACTTTATGGCAGTGATTTCCTTTCTGCAAAACCAAGAAATTACAAAGCCTCTTCTGAGATGGCACAGGAAGCTCACGAGGCAATCCGCCCTGCAGGAGACCATTTCAGAAAACCTGCAGAAACAGGTCTTTCCGGAGATGCGCTTAAGCTTTACACAATCATCTGGAAGCGAACGCTTGCAACACAGATGAGAGAAGCAGAGAAGAGTACTACGACAGCCATTCTCACAATTGATGATTACACATTCTCCGCATCCGGTACGACTATCCGCTTTCCAGGATTTCTTAAACTTTATGAAGTGTCTACTGATGAAGAGGCAAAGGAGAATGAAGAAGGTGTCCTTCCTCTTCTTGTCGGCGGAGAGACTGTGGATATAACAGAAGCAGAAGGGAAGTCTCACACGACAAAACCACCTGCAAGATATACAGAAGCCAGCCTTGTGCAGAAGCTTGAAAGCGAAGGCATCGGAAGACCATCTACTTATGCTGCCATCATCTCGACATTGATTGAGAGAAAGTATGTTTTCAGACAGAGTGGGCAGCTCGTTCCGACATTCACCGGCTTTTTTGTGGACTCTTTCCTTGAGCTTACATTCCCCGGTTACATAGATGCCGCCTTCACATCAAGAATGGAGGAAGGCCTGGATAAGATAGCAGGCGGGAATGAGAGCAAGAGTGATTATCTTAATTCATTCTGGAAGGGGCATGATGGATTTTCAGGCCTTGATTCGGATTTGCAGAAGATTTCGACGACTGTGCGTAAGGCAGATGTTTCCAGCCTGGATATTCCTGGATTGCGATATGAGTTTGACACTGATGGCACGACTGTGCACTATTCAATAAAGATCAGCAAGTTCGGTCCATATCTTTCTTCTGATTTCTTTGATAAGGAAGCGGGAAAGGATAAGATGGCTTCCATTGACCAGACTCGTTATTTTCCTGGAACATTTACCGATGACGAAGCAAAGTCCATTCTTTTCCCTCAGTCCTCGGATGTTGCAATTTCAGATGGTGTGGTTATCTCTGATGGCCGGTTTGGAAAGTATCTTAAGACTGCAGATGGACGCAATGTCATGATTCCGAGACCTCTCAGGAACATAATCACTCCGGAACTTGCCTCTCTGATTGTATCCTTGCCGAAATCGATTGGACATGATGAAAGCGGAGAAGATATCCTTCTGTATGCTGGTCCTTATGGTTTCTACGCAAAATGCAATGACAAGAATGTTTCTGTTTCAGATCCTTTCAATCCTGATATAGCCGCAATAGAAAAAGAGGCAAAAGGTGAGAAGAAGGGAAAAGATGCGCTGAAGGATTTCGGAGAGTGGGAAGGTAAGTCTCTTCAGATTCTCAGTGGACGTTATGGTGCATATATCAAATGGGGAGATAAGAATATTGCTATCCCAAAAGCTGAGCAGAAAGAGGCTGCAGCAATGACGGAAGAGAGAATTAAGGAGATCCTATCTTCTGAACCTGATAAGCAGAAGGCTGTGAAGGAATTCGGCGAGTATCAGGGAAAGGCCTTGCAGCTTTTTAATGGAAAGTATGGTTATTACCTCAAATGGGGTGATAAGAATTGTGCGATTCCAAAAGAGGAGAGAACAGATGCTCTCTCTATCAGCGAGGAAAGAGCAAGGGAAATTGCCTCTTCTTCTTCGGAAAAAAGCACAAAACCAAAGAGGCGTGTATTTACAAGAAAATAGCCGGACTTTGATATTCGGATTATCAAGCTGTAACATGATTCTCAAGTAAGTGAGGATTTCGTTACAGCTTTTTTTGTTCCAGTTGTTTGTTTTACTTGCACTCTTTGTTATGGAGTGCAAAAAGTATTTCTCTGATTATAAACAGCAAAAGCAAATCACAATATGAGAATTGGAAATTGATATGCTCCCCTTAAGTAGTACAAAGAAATAAAAGAACTGCTGAAAGGGAGCATATTTATGTCCAGATCCAAGATTCATTCAAGTAAGATTAATTCAGCTATTCGTTTAATCTAGTCTGGAAAAGGTGGAATAAGACACCTGTGTATCAGTTAGTACCTGAAACCGATTGACAGTGAAGGGGAAACATAAAAATCTCCAGAGAATGAAGCATCTGCTGTGTTCAGATCAATACCAAGCATGTCGTATCCGATATTGCAGCCGATAAGCAGTACTATTGCATCATTCAGATAATATGTTGCCCCTACATATCCACCGACACCCAGTTCAAATAGGTTTGTATCTGAGAAAACCTGTGTGGCAAGCGATGCCCCGATAGCCACATCGATGGACATCGGTACATTTGAGAGTATATAGCGATAACTTGGTCCAACAAGCATTCCTATTGACATTAGTTTGTCTGCAAGGTTGAAATCTGCATTCAGGGATATGAGGTATCCGACAGGACAGTCATTCACATACCCGAAAGTCTGGGATGAAAGGCCTCCCAGGTGTTCGCCATCCCTGAATTCATAATTCACGCCAATACTTGTCAGTCCTTCAAAAGCGGCAAAAGCAGAGCCTGCTGCCATAATTGCAATAATTGTGAAAATCAGAATTCTCTTTTTCATTTTTATCTCCTGTTATTTTGTTCAGTATGTTCTCCGGCTTCTCTTTGGAGACGTTCTTTCGCCTCTGCGACACTTTCTCCATCTCTTTTGAGGTATCGGTTGATAAATGACTCTTCTATTTTTGAGAATCCTTCTACAACACCATCCTGGATTTTTGAAAATCCTAACGTGACTTCTTCTGCAATCTTTTCATTTGCTTCTACGATTTTCGATTTCATCTTTGTCCCTCCTGTATGAAATCATTGAGATTCCTATTGCTGCTATGAAAAGGCATGCTGCACTTCCGCTGATTATGTTCATCATGTACGCCCATTCATGGTTTTCATTTCCGAATGAAATGATCATTGTGCGCTGAAGGCTCAGCATCGAGGCTGCAAGTTCCGCATATGATATGTCTCTGATAACCTTGGAAAACGATCTGCTGTTCTTTTTGTCCTTTATAGTTCTGGCAATGGCAAATCCCAGTTTGGTGAATGTATATGTAGCTATGGTTATCATGACGATCTCTCCATGTCCTTCAGTTACCTGCTGTATAGAAGTGACATATACAATCGAAGCCATTACCAAGACGAGAAAGAGCATGATGAAACCTGAGACATGCAATATATCGGGTCTGCAATTATTCTCGCCATTTTTCTTCCACTCCAAGAGAAGCAAAAAGCGCATAATACAGAGTGGAAAGAGGAACATTGCCATCATCAGATACCACTCTGACTGATAGCTCCATGCCAGAATAAGGTTGAATAATGCGTAAGCTGCATTATATAGAAGGGCAAGGCTGGTTTTCAGAATATCCCTGTTGATCCGGTCTTTTCGTAGCCACGACCAGATATCCTTCAGCACCATTTCCCAGCCTCAGTCTTCTATTCCTTTTATAAGTGGAATAAGAATCAGCAGAATGAGTATCCCGATAAGACCGAGAATGATGCCAAGAGTCATATTGTTCCATACCATCGTGAAGCACATGCCACAGCCAAAAACAAGGGTTCCGAAGATTCCGACTATGATTGTAAGGATCATACGTCCTGAAATCTCAACAGGAGCTTTGTTTGTCATCTTCCTGTAAATGATGATTGTCAGAAGCCCAAGAATAAGGCCGATGACACCAAACACGATTCCCTGTCTGAATGCATTCCATTCCGGTATGAGGGCCATGCACATACCTAATGCAAAGAAAACAATACTTATTGTTGTCAGCATCATTGTGATGAATGTACTTTTCTTCATTTTCTGTTATTCTCCTATAAAATCAACAGTTGTTGTTTTATTCTGATTGGAATATATTTTGAACGAAGGCGGACATTCAACTACAATTAACCATACAAATGTTGAGATAAAGAAAATGAATACTGCAAACAACAAGAGAAGGAAAGAGACACTTGAGACGATAAAGAAGACATTCGTGGAATTGATACAGAATCATGAACTTGATCAGATATCGATATCCCAGCTCTGCAAGAAGGCAGGAATCAACAGAACAACATTCTATGCCTGTTATGATGGACTACATGATATCGCAGATTCGATACGTAAGGATCTTGAGGATAATATGGTGGAAATGTACAAGGACGAGATTGATAACCGGAAGAGCCGCAATGATTATCTGAAACTATTCCGCCACATAAAGGATAACCAGATTTTCTATCGTACATATTTTAAGCTTGGATATGATACACAGCTGAAAGGCTTTGGATATGATGCCAAAGCTGCTGCGAAATACTTCGATAATAAGTTTATCCATTACCATGCTGAATTCTTTAGAGCAGGTATTACGAGGATAATACGTATGTGGCTTGAGAATGGTTGTAAGGAAAGCCCAGAGGATATGATGGAGATTATCAGAAGCGAATATAAAGGGAGATTGACGTAGGACGGTGAGAACTGAAAAGTCACAGTATTCACTAAACTATATTGATTCATCGTTTACGTCTGAGGTGTTTGTATTTGCTTAATGATACAATTGGGCGAAACTTTCTAAGGGGTGGCTAAAATATGGCAGTGATGACTGAATTTTAGTTTATAGTAGTCTCTGCATCTCAAGAAGGAGCAAACAAGAAAATTCAGTATAGAAAAGCTTTGAAGCCTCACTAATATTCTCTATCGTCCAAAGAAAACAGGAGGTTAGGCCTGTGTTCCCAACTCTCCTGAAATCGTGTTTTATCAAAAAAAATATCGAGAAGACTCCATATCTCTATAGAATGGAGATGAATCGTATGGTATACTTCAATTAGCTGCTTGCAGGGCAGGAAAATCTCTGCACGTATGTGGGACGCATATGTACTCCGGTGGAGCTAACGTAAGACTTGAGTAGGTTTTCCTGAGCAAGCAGCTGGCGCTGAAGCCGGAAGCCCGCTCTTCTTAAGTGTGGGTAGTTCACATCAATAGACTGTTATTTGAAAAATATTGTCAACAGTCTTTCAATGGAATCTTACTCAGTTGCAAGCTGATATATTGTACCCTTGTCTGTTGTGGTATTTGTAACTCGGCCTCCTTCAAAATATGAAACAACATCATTGAATTGAGTTGAACCTGATACTATTAACTTACATGTATTATCTAAGAGACAGATATATCCATCAACTGTGGTATCTTCTAGTCTAACGAACTTTCCTCCTGCCGAAATACCTTTAGTGCTTTCGGATGGCATAATAACTCTACAACTCCTTAAAAGCATTTCGCCATCTCTATTATTATTGAACATAGGTACTTCAAGACCATTGTATTTTTTAAACTCGCTATCCACATCAAATTCATTATCGCCATATCTTGCTACAGGAATATTGGAGAAATCAAAGGTCATATCCTCAGCAGTGAAGTTGATATAATTCTGCATTGCCATTGATACATTAACAGTATCTTCTTCTATTTGGAATGTACCATTCTTCATTGTAACGGCTCCAAGACTTGTTCCCCAGTGCATGGCTTGGGTTTCTGTTCCTTGCGAGCCAACTGCAGGATTTGTCATTGTATATGTATGGCCAGCAAAATCAATTATTAGAGATTCTCTTTCCTGAGTTCCATCGACACTCCTTAGTCCTGCACCTGTGGCATTCTTAAGCATTACAATCGTGGATCCGGATTCCGCTTTATCGATAGCATCGCTTAGAGTTGCATAAGCTGTATTCTCTTTGGGAATATAGGCAACAACAGAATCAGCGACAACATAAAAAATAGAGAAATGAGATGTTTTAAAAATTATCTCTCCAGTATCTTTATTATACCTGACTAATGTTGGTTCTGCTCCAGATATCCTGATTGTAGGTATACGAGGAATATCAAGTAGTTAAATTGTCACCAAACTCATCTTTCAGCTCTATTGCTTTTCTTTAATTTCTAGAACTACAAAAATACTTGTTATGGTAATCAATTTCTTGTTACTATAAGATATGAAGAAGTATACGGTCCTTATTAAGAAGAAATGTACCAATGCGATAGCTAGGCTGTCTGAGAAAGACCGGTATACTCTGGCGAAACTGATAGACAGTATCGAAGAGCGTGGACCTGTCCAGCCAGGTTTCATGAATTATTCGAAACTGAGCAATACGGAGTATTATTGCCATCTGAGCTATCACTGGGTAGCCTGCTGGCGATGTGAAGATGGGAAATACCTTGTGGAGGTGTACTATGTTGGTAGTCGTGAATCAGCCCCATACTAGCTTCAGGATTGAGGGGGATATTCCTGTCGGTATTCTTGATTATGTTGGCAGGGAATACGGGAAAGAGAACATAGCGGTAATCGATGATGATGGAGACGAGCTTCTCGATCCCCATGAGATGGATTTCTATAAGAAGGCAAAGGCCGAGGAGACTCCTGGAAAGAATATGAGGCTCTTCCGTAGGAATCTGAAGATGACGCAGAGTGAACTTGCCGAGAAGCTCGGTACAACAAAGCAGGCAGTTTCCAATATGGAAAACGGCATCCGTCCCATAAGCAAAAAAACTGCGAAGGAGCTTGCAGCCATTTTCAAGGTTTCCGTTAGTAATTTCATCTAGAATTATGTTTTCTGTGGTCTTGATGGTATATGTTGGTTCTCGATGATTTCAGGTTTTAACTTGTTTGACTTATATTAGCAAATAAGCATGTATGGCTAAAATTCCATTGGAGAAATACAGTAATTTCCAATATTAAGTCATGGAAGCAGATGTCTGATGACATGCAGTTGATAAAAATAAAGAGCGGCTTCTTTCTCTGCCGCTCCTTGATTCATAAGAAAAGCTATTTAGATGATCCTGAGCAGATTCGAACTGCTGACCTTCCGCTTAGGAGGCGGACGCTCTATCCAGCTGAGCTACAGGATCACGCTAATAAATCAGCTGAATGACAAAATACATGTTTTTGCTGATTTAGACAAGATGCCTGTAATTCACTTGTGTTTTCCGGCGTTTCTTTGATAGTCAATACTTGTATGATGCGTAAAAATCATCTGCATATTTCTTTTGACAATAGAAAAAAGAGAAAAAAAGATATTTTCCTTAATCCATGCTCATGTTTAAGTATTGTATGATTATGCAATTTGCTGTATAAGGTATGTAAACTTTTTTCCTTGATTACATCAGGAGGTGGAATTATGAGAAAAGCTATAGCTCTTGTACTCGTTGCCTTCGTCTGTCTTGCAGGCGTTGTTGCCGGTGGCTCGAGCGAGGGAAGCTCGGGCGATACATACAAGATTGGTTTTATCGGACCTCTTACAGGAGACAATGCAAACTACGGAATCAGATGCTCCAATGCAGCTCGTCTTGCAGTTGATGAAATCAATGCTGCTGGTGGTATTGATGGCAAGATGCTTGAGCTCATTGCAGAGGATAGTGAAGGTACTGTAGATAAGGCACTCGCATCCTATGAGAAGCTTGCTTATATGGATGAGGTCTGTGCAATTATCGGACCAGTATTCACATCTCCGGCTCTTGCTGTTGCACAGCGCTGTCAGGAAGATGGGATCGTGATGATTTCCCCATCTGCAACACACAAGGATGTCACAGCTCAGCCAGCAACAAATCCTGATGGACTCAACTATGTCTTCAGAACAGTTCCTTCCGATGCTCTCCAGTCAGAGGTTGCAGGACATTATTTCTATGAGGTTCTTGGCTATAGAAAGCTTGCATCTCTTTATGCTATGAATGATTACAGCCAGGGTCTTGCACTTGGAATGAAGGAGACATTCGAAGCTCTTGGTGGAGAGGTTGTTGCTGAAGAGACTTGTATGGTAGGCGATAAGGACTTCAGAACACAGCTTACACAGATTAAGGCTGCAGCTCCTGAGGCTATCTATATTCCTAACTATACAGTTGAAGATGCTCAGATTCTCGAGCAGGCTTCTCAGCTTGGCGTAAATGTAAGGTTCCTCTCAAGTGATGGTTTCTCTGATCCTGAGATTTACAACCTCGCTCCTGATTTCACAGATGGCGTTATCTATGTTGGTCCTGCACAGGCAGAAGCTTCCACAATCCTCACTGATTTCCAGGCAGCTTACGCAGCAGCATACAACGGAGATGCTCCTGATTCCTTCGCAACAAACAGCTACGACGCTACATATATCATTGCAGCTGCTCTTGATAGAGCTGAGTCTGCTGATACAAAGCTTGTTCGTGATGAAGTTGCAGCAACAAAGGATTTCCAGGGTGCTAACGGTACTATGAATTTCGCTGCAAATGGAGATCTTGTTGCAAGCCAGGGTGTTTACGAAGTCGAAGGCATCACACCTGTATATGTTGGATCATTCCAGGTTGTTGATGGACATATCGTACAGGTTGACTGATTAAACTGAATAAAGGACAGTACTGTCGGAAGGCATATGCTTTCCGGCAGTTTGCTGTTTAAGCAATTTCGGGAGAAGGAAGTGGGAACAATAACACTTTATTTACAGTACATCGTGAACGGTCTGACGCTTGGAGCAATCTACTCTCTGATAGCTCTTGGCTATACGATGGTGTACGGTATTCTCAAGTTCATCAACTTCGCACATGGCGATATACTCATGGTCGGGGCTTTTATCGGTCTCATCATTTACAATGCACTTACTGGTGGAGAAGCCGCAGATCCAGGTGCATGGACAATTCTGGCATTTTTCATTTCCATGTTAGCAAGCATGGGTTTCTGTGCAATCCTTGGAATGGCGATTGAAAGAATTGCATACAAACCGCTGAGAAATGCAAACAGACTGGCTCCGCTTCTTTCCGCTATTGGTGTATCATTCATTCTCTCCAATGGTGCCGCATGGATTTTTGGAACACAGTCTCGCCGCTTCCCATATCCATTTGAGAATGAACCTATACATATCGGCGCAATAACAATCACACCGCACCAGATAGTCATTATCGTTGTTTCTGTTGTGATGATGGTTCTACTTACATCCTTTGTAAGCAAGACAAGAATGGGTAAGGCCATGAGGGCTGCTTCCCTTGACCAGTCTACAAGTATGCTCATGGGCATCAACGTGAACAGGGTCATCTCGCTTACATTTGCAATTGGCAGCGCGCTTGCCGCAGTCGGTGGTATCCTTGCAGCTTTTGATTTCCGCGTCTATCCGTCGATGGGTACGATGACTGGTCTTAAGGCATTTGTTGCAGCTGTTATTGGTGGTATTGGAAATATTCAGGGAGCTATGATTGGCGGTATTCTTCTTGGAATACTTGAAGCTGTTGGTGCTCCGCTTCTTCATATACCGAACGGCATGAGGGACACTGTTGCCTTTGCTGTTCTCATCCTGGTCCTTCTGGTCAAGCCTGAAGGAATACTCGGCAAGAACGAGAGGGAGAAGGTCTGATATGCTTAATTTCTTCCAGCTTATACTTATCTATGCGGGAATCTACGCTATCATGGCTATCGGGCAGAACTGTATTACAGGTTATACAGGTATGCTTTCGCTCTGCCATGCAGGTTTCTTCTGTATAGGAAGCTATGCAACAGCAATAATCTGTAAGGTCTGCGGTCTCTCTTTCTGGCTTTCAATCCCTGTAGCAGCTATTGTTGCTGGTCTTGTCGGGCTTGTGATTGGTATCCCTACACTTCGTCTCAAAGGTGATTACCTTTGTATTGCGACACTGGGACTGGGTGAGATCATCAGAAATGTCGCAACGAACCTCAATCCTGTAGGTTTCAACAGCATTCCGCGCGCAACACTCTTTGGTTACCAGTTTGCATCCCGCAATAAGCTCTCATTCATCATTCTCATCTGGGCTTTCGTGCTTGTTTTCTACGTTCTGTTCCAGCAGCTTGCACACAGCAGACTTGGACGCGCAATGATTGCTGTCAGAGAGGATGAGGTTGCTGCTCAATCCAATGGAATCAATGTTACAAAGTATAAGATCAGTTCATTTGTTCTTGGTGCAGCTGTCGGCGGTATCGCAGGATGTCTGCAGACTGCCTACACACTCACGGTACAGCCTGGTTCCTATACATTCATGGTTTCCGTCATGGTTCTTTGTACGGTTGTTCTTGGTGGCATGGGCAATGCAAAAGCTGTAATTCTTGGTGCTTTCATAATCCAGTTCATATCATATCTGCCACAGCTTACAGGCCTGACAAATGTCATCCCGGCTCAGGCTAAGCAGATTATCTATGGTCTTCTGCTTGTTGTGATGATGCTCTGCAGACCTCAGGGAATCCTTGGTCGCGATAAGTTCCGTTATGGTGATCCTCGTACAAGAACAGAGAAGCTTCGCGACTTCTTTGCACGTGGAAAGAAGAAAGAGATGGGAGGTGAGGCATGAGAATCCTTGAAACTCAGCACCTTACCCGCGAGTTCGGTGGTGTCATTGCGGTAAATGATGTGGATTTCCATGTTGAAAAAGGTCTTGTAACTGGTCTTATCGGTCCAAATGGTGCTGGAAAGACAACTCTTTTCAATCAGATTACCGGAGTCGATAAACCTACATCAGGAAAGATTATCTTTGATGGAAATGACATAACAGGACTTCCTGCATGGAAGATAAGCCGCATGGGTATCGCCCGTACATTCCAGAACATCAGACTCTACAAGGAACTTACAGTTGTTGAGAATGTCATGATGGGCCTCCATTTCAAGGTCGGAGAGAATCCTTTCAAAGGACGGTTTATCCAGGCTCTCAAGAGTTATGTCTTTGCTTCCCGTGAAAACAGGGAAGTCTATGGTAAGGCAATGGAATGGCTTCGGTTCTTTGAGCTTGATGAGCATGCTCAGGATTTCGCAGGTTCGCTTCCTTATGGAAAGCAGAGAGAGCTTGAAATAGCTAGAGCCCTTGCCGCAGATCCTAAGCTTCTTTTCCTTGATGAGCCTGCTGCCGGTATGAACCCTGCAGAGACAGCGCATCTGATGGCTGTTGTCGATAAGATCCGTTCTCTTGGTGTTACTGTTGTCCTCATTGAGCATGATATGAAGCTTGTAATGAATATCTGCGATAATATCACGGTGCTCAATTTCGGTATGAAGATTGCAGAAGGAACACCGAATGACATCAAGCATGATAAGCTAGTCATTGAAGCATACCTTGGCAGGGAAGAGGAGGAGTGAGATGTCAGAGATATTGAAGATTGACGGAATCTCCGTCTCTTATGGCAACATCAGGGCATTATCAGATGTCTCTATGAGTGTGAATGAAGGCGATATCGTATCGCTCATCGGTGCAAACGGTGCCGGTAAATCCACGCTTCTGAAAGCCATTGTCGGCCTTGAACCTCTTAAAGAAGGCAGCATTGCCTTTGCAGGTGAGACAATCTGCAAAGCAAAGCATCATGGAGGACTGACTACAGACCTTATTGCCAGAAGGGGTATAGCGCTCGTTCCGGAAGGCAGGCGCGTCTTTGCTGATATGACAGTTGAAGAGAATCTTGATATGGGTGCATTCATGGTTTCTGACCAGGCTCTTATTGCAAAGCGCAAGAATGACATGTTCGAGCTTTTCCCGATTCTCGGAAAGCGCAAAAAGCAGAAGACAAGATCCTTGTCAGGTGGCGAGCAGCAGATGATGGCTATTGCACGTGCTCTGATGTCAGGACCGCGCCTGTTGCTTCTTGATGAACCCGGATTGGGACTTGCTCCTCTTGTGGTTCAGAATATTTTCAGTACAATAAAATTGATAAACGAAGAAAACAAGGTGACAGTTTTCCTTGTTGAACAGAATGCAAGACTTGCCCTCAAGTCATCAAGTTTTGGCTATGTGCTTGAAAATGGCAGGATTGTGCTTCAGGATAAAGGAGAAGCTCTCCTGCAGAATGAGAGAGTGCAGAAAGCTTACCTTGGTGCTTGATGAATTTGACCGTTTGACCTGCCCCTCCTTAACCGGAGGGGTTGCTTTTTTACAGCATTGCAGTATACAGGTCCATTACTTTCAGTCCTTTTTCGAATGCTTCAAGCGTGATATCCTCTTCAGCTTTGAAAAAGATTGTTTTCTCTGCAGAGGGACGGACTGTAATCATGTTATCTGAAAACAGGCCATTTTCCACATTGCTGAGAGCTACGTAGAAAGCTGGCTTTTCTGCCATTATCTTCACGGAGAATGCTCTTGGTCCGTTTTTCATAGCAGACACTTTCAGTTTCGGATTCTCAAGTGCAAGATTCTTCGGTTTGTCCAATAGCATTGTCCGTTCTCTCAGCACGTCTTTCGTGGAGAGTTTTACATATAAGAAGTGCTTTTCACGGTCCAGCCTGTGTACAGGATATTCTGCAACCTTTAAAACTGTTCCAGCTCCTGCCTTTACAGAATATTCACGTGTTTCCTTCTTTGTTCCGGAGAAGTCTCTTATCTTTACGGAAAGTTCTGCTTCCTGTTCCTGGAGAGTATCATTGATAAGATAGATTCCTATCACTTTACCTTCGTCAATGAGAAGAGGAGAAAGAGGCGAGAAGAAGGCCCTTGCTGCATACTGCAAAAGCTTCCATTTGCCGCCATATTCAATCGCGGATGCAGAAATCTCTGGCCATGGATCCGTAATCGAGGAAAGAATCATTCCTGTCTTCCCGTTGATTCTGTTCCAGGCTGCTTTTTCTGCAGCACACCATGCGGCTTTAACCTGTGAAAGGTAGACAAGCCTTCTCTCATCTGAAGGAAAAAGGAATGACGCGGCAACAGAGGAAAGAATCTTTCCAGCTCCTTCTCCATGTGCATCCGCTTCCGGAGAAGCGATGTTCCTCTTTCCGTCCTTCCATATTCTGTCCATTGTTTCCTTTGATGGAAATGACGGTGCTTCGACAGGTTTTGGAATAGAGGAGGCAGCGCCTGCATCGATTACAAGCAAGCCACTTCTGAGTGCAGCTTCCTGAAGAGATCGTCCTGCATATTTTCTGAGCACAATGGCATTCATGTTTGCTTCTGCCGCGCTTCTTGTGATTTTCTCGATATAAACATAGTCTGTTCTGGAAGGAATGAGGTTGAGGCTTTCAAGTTCAGCACCTTTCATGAATATCTTCCGTCCATTGAGAAAAAGACCGTCCGCTAGAAGATTCCATGTCCTGAAAGCTACATTCCTTACAGATTTATAGCCATTGATGCTTATCGTTACAGGATATATTGGCTGACTTCCTATTCCAGCGGGCCACCACTGGCTTACCTCTCCTGGATCAATTGAAATGAGGTAATCTCCCGAACCCTTTGGAACACTGAGCTTTCCTGTCTCTGTCTTTCCATTGATGCTGATGGTGTATTCAGTCTCCGTGTCTTTTTCTGCAATTGCTGGAATGATGACATCAAGAAGCCATTTCCCATTTCTGTTCTCAGTCTCAGCCTCTGATCCGGCAATGATGAGTACTGGATCTGAAAGAAGCTTTATGCTCCTCCAGATACCTGGGTAGGAGATGCTTTTGTCTAACTGTGGGAGAAAGAATATCTCTATTTTATTCTCCCCGCTGGTTATGTATTCGGAAATATCAAGAAGAAGCGGGGAAGCATCATGTTTTTCAGCTGCTGTCTTTCCGTTTATATTGATGCGGCAAGCTGAAAGGCCTCCGCATTTGAAGAAAACAGGGCCCTCTGATCTCTCAAAATTGAATGTTCGCTCAACGCTCCAGAGAGATTCTCCAATCCATCTGCTTTTTTCTGATTCAAGTCCATCATATGGTTCTTTAATCAGATTTTCAGCAAGAAGAGTGTCATGAAGGCTGCCTGGAATATTCATATTCCATTCACTTCCTTTTTCAAGGCCGCTTGCAATCATCGGGGAAACGGCCTTGAGTTTCCATTGGCCGTCAAGAGTAGTGGTAATCATTCGACCTCCCTTTCTGAGATTATAGCATGCAAACAACCAAGAGGTGGAAATCATTGCATAATTGTCTCTCTGATTATTTTCATCTGGTTAATAACCGTGTAAAATAGATGAAAGATAAGGATTCTGGCTTTTTGTCAGTATATCCCGGAAGGAGGTCCTGAGATGATTATAGCTAGAAGAATGACAAGGAATCCAGTAACTGCGACATTGGACATGTCTATAGGAGAGGCATCAGACCTGATGAAAAGAGAGAAGGTTCACCGTCTTCCTGTTCTCGATAAAGATAAGAATCTCGTCGGAGTTATTACTGAGAAAGATATCCTTCATGCTTCTCCTTCTCCCGCTTCAAGCCTTTCGATTCACGAGATGGCTTATCTTCTCTCGAAGCTTACGGTTAAGAAGCTTATGACCAAGAATCCTGTGACTATTTCTGAGGATACGACGGTTGAGGAAGCGGCAAGACTTATGAGCGATCAGGACCTTTCTTGTCTGCCTGTTGTGAATGGAACCAAGCTTGTTGGCATTGTTACAAAGAGCGATATGTTCAGAATCCTTCTGGAGCTTTTCGGTGCCCGCCACTATGGAGTAAGGCTTTCGTTCCTTGTTGAGGATAAACCGGGAACTATTGCGCGTATAAGTGCGGCCCTTGCAGAGAAGGGACTTGATATCATTTCATTCGGAACATTTGCAGGAACAGATCCTACAAATGCAATCTGTACCATTAAGGTCCAGGGATGCACGATTGAAGAACTTGTAAGCGTTATCAAGCCATTTGTCTCTGAGATTCTTGATGTCAGGGAAGTATAATCTTGGGACGTAAGAAGACCAGGGCGGCAGATATCAGGCGCAGCTTAAGCGAGAATGATGAGGAACTGTCGCCTTTTGCATCGATAAAACTTGTAGAGAAAAAGGAGCCGGAAAAGAAGAAGCCTCTCGTTAAGCCGGTTCCAAAAAAGCCTTCTGAGATAGTACAGGGATATACACCTTCCGCATCATTTGCGGATATTCTCTATTCCTATGAGCATACAGGAAATCCTTATGCAATGCCTGATAAAAGCAGGAAGGCAAGGATTGCCGGCAAGAAGACGGATTTTGGAGCTATTCTGGACAAATGGGAAGGCCGCGATTCCTCTTCTTCTGTAAAGGTTGCAAAACCTAAGGCTCCGGAGAAGAAGAGTAGCTATAAACCTACAAAGTCTTTTGCAGACATCCTTTCCGCGTATGAAGGAAAACCTGTCGAGACAAAACCATCGTCGGAGAAAAAGAAGGATCTTCCTTCTCAGAAACCTCTTTTCAGGGAAGAGAGTGAGGATGAGAAGAGAGCTCCCGAAGCTTCCTGGTCAATATTTGGAGGCAATGAAGGCTTTGTCCGGAAAGAGGAAAAGCAGGAGGTTGTAACAGAGAGGGAAGTGAAGAGAATCTCCCGCCCTTACAAACCCGAGAAATCCTTTGCTGAAATTCTGGAAAGCTATGAGCATGGAAACAGAAAGAAACCGGAAATCCTGAAAGAGGAAAAAAGGACTGCACCAGAGGAGAAGAAAAAGGATGACGTTCCTGTGCCTGATTTCTTCCGCAAGGAAAGTGAGGATGAAAAGCGCTCTCCTGAAGCCGTCTGGTCGATTTTCGGCAATAACAGGATTGTTGAGAGAAAGAAGGAGAAAACTGAGGAGATTGCAGGAGAAGAGAAACATGAATCTCCTTCCTCTTCTGCATATATAAATAATGGTGCCTTTCCAGATCTTCTTTCTGCTTATGAGAAAAAGAGCGAGAAAACTTTCGATGAGATCATGAAGGAAAAGGGTGATGGTCGTGATCAGAGACCTGTCATCACTATCTCAAAGCTGCGGACGATGATGCCACAGGCTACACTTGACCTGCATGGTGAGACTGTCAGTGAGGCTGAAGCCAGTATCCGCTCCTTCCTTGATGAGTGTGTTAAGAGCAGGATCAGAAAGATTTCGATAATAACTGGGAAAGGACTACACAGCTCTGACGGTATCGGAGTGCTTCGCGATACGGCTATCAGAGTACTCAATGAGTCTGGACTTGTAAGTGAAATGTCTAGCGCTCCTCTTTCGGCCGGTGGCTCCGGAGCGCTCTGGATAATCCTGAAGGCTTAACGCTCTCTGTAAACGATTCTGCCTTTTGTGAGGTCGTACGGGGAAAGTTCTACTTTTACTGTGTCACCAGGAACAATCCTGATATAATGCTTTCTCATCTTTCCCGAAAGGTGTGCGAGGATAACAAGCTTATTTGTGAGCTCTACACGGAACATCGTGTTCGGGAGAGCTTCCTTTACAACACCCTCTACCTCGATTGCTTCTTCCTTTGCCATTTTCTCTCCTTAATTCAATGCCTTCTGAGGAAAAATTCCCCCAGCGATAAATCTATCATTCTTTATCATCCGCGACAAGATAGGTCTAAATTGCCGATGCTGTGTTCCAATTGTTCCCTTAATATTGCAAAATCAGGGAGCAAAGAGCATCCTTTTCAAGACAGGAGGGTTTAAATGAGCGCATTGAATGATTATATAAATAGTGGGAAAGACCTGAATCCGGGAATGGTGATGTATACATCCTCTCTGGATCTTGTTTCCAGTGTCTCTCCATCCGTCGCTGGCCGTATTGTCAGAGAGCTCAAGGACCAGAGAACCCATCTCAAACTGATTGCCAGTGAGAATTATTCATCACTTGCCGTGCAGGCTGCCATGGGCAACCTTCTTACAGATAAATATTCTGAAGGATTCCCATTCCATAGATTCTATGCAGGCTGTGAGAATGTCGATGCTGTGGAGGCTGAAGCTGTAGAAAGCGCAAAAAGGCTTTTCGGTGCAGAGCATGCGTATGTACAGCCCCATTCAGGTGCTGATGCGAATCTCTGCGCATATTGGGCAATACTCAGTGAGGTTGTGGAGATGCCTGCACTGGAGGAAATGGGTGTTAAGAATCCTTCCGATATGAAGAGAGAAGACTGGGAGAGAATCAGGACACTGACGCATAACCAGCGCCTTCTCGGTCTTGATTACTACTCTGGAGGACACCTTACTCATGGATATAGACAAAATATCTCTGCTCAGATGTTCGATGCCTATTCCTATACAGTGAATAAAGAGACAGGACTTCTTGATTACGACGAGATTGAGCGCTTGATAGCAGAGATAAAGCCCCTGATTCTTCTTGCAGGCTATTCTGCTTATCCGAGAGCTATAGATTTCCATCGTCTTGCGGACATCGCGCATAAGCATGGTGCTGTTTTCATGGTCGATATGGCTCATTTTGCAGGACTTGTCGCAGGCAAGGTTTTTACAGGAGATTTCGATCCTGTCGCCTGGGCTGATATCATCACGACAACAACACATAAGACGCTGAGAGGACCTCGTGGTGGCATGATTCTCTGCAAGGAGAGATTTGCTTCTGCTGTGGACAAAGGATGCCCGCTTGTAATCGGTGGACCACTTCCACATGTCATGGCTGCAAAGGCGATTGCCCTTGAGGAAGCTGAGAAGCCTGAGTTCAGGACATATGCTGAAAGGATTGTTGAGAATGCAAGACATCTTGCTGCTTCCTGCATTAAAGAAGGCATTCCTGTTGCTACTGGCGGCACCGACAACCATCTGATGCTTCTGGATGTGCGACCATTCGGTCTTAATGGAAGACAGGCAGAAAGCCTATTGAGGGAATGTGGCATAACACTTAATCGCAATGCACTTCCTTTTGATCCCAATGGACCGTGGTATACATCTGGGTTGAGGATTGGAACACCTGCTCTGACAACACTGGGAATGGGAAAGAAGGAGATGGAGGAAGTTGCCTCGATTATCGCAACTGTTCTCAGAAACGCACATCCTGTCAGACTGACAAAAGGCGAGAGGGCAGGAGAACTTTCAAAGAACAAGGCAAAGGCACCGGATGAGGTGATGGAAGAAGCAAGAAAGAGAGTCCTGAATTTGCTTTGCAGGTTTGTACTCTATCCTGAACTTGATCTTGCTTTCCTTGAAAAGGAATTTCCTCTTGTCTGACAGAATGTTGAAACCTTTTCAGGTGGGCAATCTGCATTTACAAGGCGTTTTTTACGCAAAAATTCTGCACAATGTGCATGACAATGGCAAAATGAGAGTAGAATGACCTATCAAGGTAGGATAGACTAACGACATAAAAAGAATAAAAAGGAGAAGCCAAATGAAAAAATTTGTTGCAGCATTCCTTGTGCTTGCTATACTCATCGCAGGCGTTTGGGCAGGTGGAAGCAGCGAGTCCTCCAATGGAGTAGAACGTCTTGAACTTCTGCTTTCTGATGATACGCTTGAAGGCGGAGCAATGGCTAAGGCTGTTGAGAGATTCAACGCTGAGTATGCAGACAAGGGAATTGAAGTCTATATCAACGAAATCGCTTACGGCGATATGCAGACACAGATTCAGAACAGGGCTATGGCAGGTGATCTTCCTGCACTTATCCGCTCTGGCCACTTCCTTCAGTATAACGACCTCGCATACCCACTTGAGGGAAAGCTTGGTGACCTCACAGGTTCTTCCTTCGCAATGGACGGAACAGTCAATGGTGAGCTCGTTGCAGGTACAGTAAACGCAACTGCTGTTGGTCTTATCATAAACAAGACAGCTTTTGACAAGGCTGGTGTTTCCTATCCTCTTACAGAAGAAGAGAGATGGACTTGGGATGAGTTCATGGCTGCTCTTGATCAGGTAATGGCAGCTAACGAAGGCGACCTTGATTACGCTCTTGTAATCGACTACTCACAGCAGAGAATCAGAACAGTTCTTTATCAGTTCGGTTCTATGTTCTTTGATCCAGCTGATTCAAAGCACCTTATTTTCGACAGCCCAGAGACAAGAGCTGGTATCGACTTCCTTCTTTCCCTCTATGAGGATGGATACTCATCAGTATCTGCTGGTCTCGGAACAGAGAACGCACAGCAGATGTTCAAGACCGGTAGAGTCGCAGCTCACCTTGCTGGAAACTGGGTCATCACAGATTACATGGAGAACATCACAGACTTCGAGTGGACACCAGTTCTGATGCCATATGAGACAACAGTCGCAACATGTCTTGGTGGAAACTTCCTCTATGCATTTGATGGAACAGGCCAGGAAGAGGCTGCAGTTGAGTTCATCAAGTGGTTCTTTGAGCCAGAGAACTATATCCAGTACTGCAAGGATGGCAACTACCTTCCAGGTGTTAAGGGTATTGAAATTGATTACGATGTTCCTGGTCTTGATATCTTTGTTCAGGAGCTCAATGCAACAGATGCTGCTCCAGAGAGAGATAAGGCTATTGAATCCTCTTACATCGGTAAGGACTGGGGTAACACACTCCGTGACAACCTTGCAAGAGCAGTTGCTGGCGAAATCTCCGCAGAAGATGTTATCCGCATCACATGCGATACACTTGTTGACACATTCGGCGACATCCACGAGTGATTCAATAAGATTTAGGAAGAAAACGGACCCTTTCGAGGGCCCGTTTTCGTTTCACTTCTCAGATTTTCTTGATCCGCTGGAATTCCCTTGCGTATCCGCTCTCGCACTTCCAGTCATATGGTTTGCCATTGAGCGTTGGCGTAATTTCCTTCCCGCATTTCAGAAGTCCGTATGAGAAATCATTTACGGAACCTTCAATTTTCTCTGCATCGAAGCTTACATCCATCGCTTTGAAGAGCTTCTTGAAGTTTTTGAATGATGAGACTTCGTATGCATTTGCACAGCGTATCATGCAAAGCTGTCTTTCTCCTTCTGCAATGATTTCCCTGTTTTTGTTCATTCCTGTTTCCGTTAAACGGGGAAGGGAAGAGAACCGCACTCCGATGTAACCATCCCCAGAGCGTGCGAAGACATTGTTTCCTTCAATTGACCATTCATCATACAGCCATGTTGGAAAATATGCGTGTATATATTTCACGACTTCCTTTTCCTCAATTTCAAAGAGCATCAGCATCAAAGCTTTATATTGTATTGCCATTGGCAATGTCCCGTTTCCTGACCAGTATGACGGTCTGTTTTCACCGCTATATGCTTTTTCTCCCGGATGGTTGATGAAAAACGAGGCTTCTCTGCCGATTGTGCAGTCCATGATGTGCTGCTGATGTCCATGCCTGAATGGCTTGAAGCTTTCAGCAGATGCAAGAATGTATGATGAAGTTGCTGCACTGTATGTCCAGACATTCTCCTCTCCCTGCACACATTTTACTATTCTCATCTCCAGATCCGTGAGTGTGTCAGGAGAAATCAACTCAGGCACGTAGCTTGAGAGTGAAAAGAGTGCAGTTGCTCTGTTTGACAGAGTTGCCCATCCCTCGCCAAATGCAACATATGAAAGGAATGATGGCTCATTCTCCTCTTTTGCCTTGACTGTCATTTCATAAGCTCTGCCAAAAGATGAGGACATCAGACCATGGTTTGAATTGTCCCGGATGATTCTGAACGTATAATCCAGAGCCTCTTTGGCCTTTGCCCTGATGTCTTCATCTTCTGTAGCTTCATAGAGTGAGAAGAGACCAATAAGATCTACCGGGAAGTAAGTTGCGCTGTTCCATTCTGCATAGTGATAGAGGCTGAAATTCCTGAACCATGTGAAAAGCCTTGATTTACCGATCATGCGCTGTTCTCGTCCTGTCCTGCCACTTACTGTGAAGATTTCATCGGGGTAGAGTATTCCTGCAAGGTACTGGGAGACATTGAAAAGGAATGCATGGTTTTCCGAGAAATACCACATTGCATCATTGCCTTTCTCGTCTATCCAGTATCTGAACTCCAGAACTGCCTTTTTTGCCCTGTCATAGAGTTTGCTGCTGTACAGATTTCCGTTCCTGATAAGACTCCAGATCAGTGGGGCCATGACAAAATCCGCACAGTCCTCTTTCCTTTCAATCTGCTCAAGACTCCGTTCAATGCATTTTCTGGCTTCCTGTGTGATTTTCCCTGTTTCCTTCATTATAGCCATTGCCTGGTGAACAAGGCTTCCGCCATACTTCGCAGCAAAGGAAAGTGCTTCCTTCTTCCTTCCTTCGACAGTGTCATGTGATGGCAGGTCTGTAAGCGTTTTTGGTGCCTTGTTGTAAAATACCTTTCGCTTCACCTCGACATTTCCTGCACTGACTGTGAATATTGCTTTCTTCTGCCCGATATCCTGAAATGATTGCAGGAGTGGAAGCGTGTTCATTCCTTTCTCGATCCTGAATGAAAGCTTTTCATTGCTGATGTTTTCCACATTAAGCGTGATTGGTTTTGTAAGCATCGATGAATCGAAGTCAGCCTCTATGCCTCCAAAGCAGTAGGAAGTGCGGGTGAGTGAGAGGGTTGATAGAAATGACTCTGCTTCATGTATGTATTTGGGCGAAGCTTTCACATCGACACTCTGGACAATCTTTTCCTCTCCAAGGTATAGAAAATCAAAATAGAAGAACACGTCGCGTTCTGCAAGTTCATCTGCGTATATCTCGAATTCATGCTTCCCCTTTTCAAGCTGGATGGAGAAAAACTGTTTATGTGGTATGTTCCTGTCGTAGGGAGTGAAGATCAGGGTTTCTTTCCCATCAACCCATAGCTTGATACCGCCGCAGGTAGCGATAGAGAAAGGAAACTTTCCGTTTTTCGGTACATCGACCGTGCTTTTAAGATACGTCCATATATGCGTGGTTGTCCTGATAGCTGTCGAGAAATTGACCTTTGAATCCTCAAATGGAAAATACACAGCATCGTAGTCTCCCTTATAGCGTTTTATCCCCTTCAGGTTATGGTGCTCCAGAAACCATTTTCTTTGCGGGTAGACAATCTGCACATACGCCTCTCCCGTATTCACTGGTGCATAGAAAGATTCCAGTGGCGCATTGATATCCTTTTTCCTTATTCCTGTATAAAGCCAATGAGAAAGACTCTGGCTTTTTGTGATTTCATATTTCAGCTGCATGCTTGAATAATAACCCCAAAATATATGGCTTAACTATCTGAAAGTGCCATATTTCGCAAAATCTGCAGTTTTTGTTTGTCAGAGGCGCAATGAATATCTTGCATGAGATTTCAGTTCTGCTAAACTTTTAGCAAAAGGGAGGTTCTATGAGTCGGAAGAAAAATCCATTGGATCGCAATCAGGGCTGGGCTCTGCTTTTCTGCGCTCCGAATATCATTTTCTTTATCATATTTTTCTTATGGCCTGCAGTAATTGGTCTGTACTACTCATTCACCAATTATGATGGATGGAGAAATATGGATTTCATCGGATTGGAGAATTATATAGACCTTTTCCATGACAGCCAGTTCTATTCGGTTCTGCTTAATACATGTCTCTACGTTATAGTTTCTGTCCCGTTGGGAATGGTTGTTTCCCTTTTCCTTGCACTCCTTCTCAATGATGAGAAGATCAAGGGAAACGCAATAACCAGAGTCCTTGTTTATTGGCCGACATTGCTTTCAACCATCATGGTCGGTGTCACATGGAAGTGGATTTTCGGCGAATCATTCGGAGTGATGAACTATATCCTGACATCCATGGGTATGGAAGGGGTAGGTTGGTTCTCAAGTCCTGGACCGGCTTTCTGGACGACAATCATTGCAACAGTCTGGTCTGGTTGTGGTGTTAATATGCTTATCTATCTTGGTGGTATCAAGCAGATTCCTGTTGATCTGTATGAGGCTGCGACAATCGATGGTGCAAACGGTTGGCAGAGGTTCATGAATATCACGATTCCATCACTGAAACCTGTCACATTCATGATACTTCTTACATCCACAATCAATGCATTCAAGGTCTTCGCTATGGTCCAGACACTTACCAATGGAGGCCCTGGAACATCGACCACATATATGATTCAGTATATCTACCAGATCGGATTCACCAGAAACAGGCATGGATATGCATCAGCTGCTTCCATGATTCTCTTTGTCATCCTCCTTGTTATTTCATTTATACAGACAAGGATTAATGCAAAGCAGGAGGAGGCATAATTATGATGAAAGTATCCAAATCGTCTGTAATAGCAAAAACAGTTCTCTCTCTCGTGTTTGCTCTTATCTGGGTATTCCCGGTTGTATGGCTTGTGCTTTCTTCATTCAAGCCAGGCTCAGAGCTTTTCACGTTCCCTCTGACGCTTTTCCCGAAGAATTTCTCTCTTGCAGGATATATCTCAACGTTCTCCAGATATAACGTATTCAGAGCAACATATAACACGGCATTCATTACATTCTTTGCTACCATCATCACCCTTGTCATGAGCTGTATGTGTGGATATGCACTTGCCAAGTATCATTACAAGTGGCTTTCTGTGTTTTTCATGTGTATGCTTGCAACCACAATGCTTCCGACAGAAGTCATTATGTCCCCAAGCTTCACAGTCATTCTCAATCTCGGTCTTTACAATACTCTCTGGGGTGCTATCATCCCGACAGTCGGTACAATGACCGGTGTATTCCTGATGAGACAGTTCTTTATATCGATTCCGAATGAGCTCCTTGAAGCAGCCAGAATCGATGGCGCAAATGAAGGAAGATCCTTTGTGCAGATCATGGTTCCGCTTTGCCGCAGCCAGATTGCTATTCTTGCAATCTTCTCATTCCGCTGGAGATGGAATGATTATGTATGGCCATTACTTGCTCTCACAAGGCCGGAGATGTATACACTCCAGCTCCAGCTGAGGACTCTCAGTGGCGCCGAAGCCGTAGACTGGTCAGCTTTGCTTTCGTTCTCGGTTCTGACGATGATCCCAGTGTTGATTATCTTCATCATATTCAACCGCCAGATCATGAGCTCCGAAGTATCGAGTGGAGTAAAGGGTTAATCCAGAGAAGGCCTTCGGGCCTTCTTTTTTCTTTCCTGCCATCCTCTGTCGTAGTATTCTTAATATATGAGCAGCATACTTATTAAGAATGGACTTGTTGTAGATACTGAGTGGATGAGGCGTTCCGATATCCTGATTTCTGGCTCGAAGATAAAACGGGTTGCCCCTTCAATTGATTACAATACGCTTGCCCCGGACACTACGGTTGTAAAAGCCGATGGCCTTTGTGTTCTTCCTGGCATCATCGATGCTCATACGCATTATCATCTGGTATCCAGAGGAACTGTGACTGCAGATTCTTTCAGGGAAGGTTCGAGACTTGCCGCATTTGGTGGTGTAACGACAGTCGTGGATTTTGCTGATGATAATAAATCCTCCCTTCTTGATTCGCTCCATCTCAGGCGCAAGGAAATGATTCCGATGGCAATCGATTATGCGCTCCATCAGGGTGTGTACAAATTCCGCGCTGATATCAAAAAGGAGATGGAATCGATAAAGCGGGCAGGTATCGGAGCTTTGAAGATTTTCACGACATACAAGGATGTCGGGTACCTTGTCGATGACAGGGAAGAACTGAAGAGCATCTTCAAGGACGCCAGGGACCTTGGTCTTATGGTTACAGTCCACTGTGAGGATGATGATCTTATAACCTCAATCTCCTCATCATGGCATGGTTCGTATAAGCCAATAGATCATGCCGCACTGCGTCCTGCGGAGGCTGAAGCAAAAGCCATTGAATATGTCGGTGGGATTGCACGAGAACTCAATATGCCTGTGTATATTGTCCATCTCTCATCTAAAAAAGGACTTGAAGCTGTAAGAAAACTGAGAATGGAAGGCGTGAAGGTGTTTGTGGAAACCACGCCTCACTATCTTTTCCTGACAAAGGAGAAGCTGGAAGGGGAAGATGGTCCATTGTATGTGATGACACCTCCTCTTCGTGAAAGAGAGGATAATGAGGCATTGCAGGAAGCCCTGATCAATGGAGAGATTCAGGTTGTCGCAACAGATCACTGTTCGTTTACAAGAGAGCAGAAGCTTTCCAGTGATGACTGCAGGACAATATATCCTGGCATTCCTGGCACGGAGGAGCTCCTGCCTCTTATTCATACATTTGGCCTGACAAGCGGCAGACTTTCGCTTTCACAGATTGTCAACCTGCTTTCGACGGGACCTGCAAAGCTGTTCGGACTCTATCCAGAAAAAGGTTCACTGGAAGTCGGGACGGATGCTGATATAACACTCTTTGATCCGGATTGCAGCTGGACAATAAACAAGGATACGATACATTCAGCTGCTGGCTATTCGGCATACGAAGGGTTCAGTGTCACCGGAAAGGTCGTGATGACATATCTGAGGGGCCGTCTGATAATGGGCGATGACATCTATCTTGGACTCAATGGCGACGGTAAGTATCTGAGGGCAAGAAGATGATAAAAGCACTTCTTTTCGACATGGATGGCGTCCTTGCGGATTCCGAGGGAATTTCGCTGGAAATCGGCCTTGCATATTTCCATTCAATTGGCGTGAATGCCGTGAAGGAGTCCTTTGCTTCCTCCCTTGGCTGTGGTGAGCGAACGTTTTTCGATAAAACAGCCGCAGTGCTTGGTGTTTCTGAGCCGCCTTATTCATATGACGATGCATCTGCGTTCTTCAGGAAAGAGTACATTGAGAGAATAAGGGATAACCAGATTGCGCTTCCTGGCAGCTGCATTGTCAGGAAGGCAAGGGAGAAGGGTATTCTTACAGCTCTTTGTTCATCAGCTCCTGAATGGAAGGTGAGAGCAAACATAGAGGCAATTAGACTTGAGGACAAAGACTTTGATTTCATAGCTTCCGGCAAAGATATAAAACGAAACAAACCTGAAAAGGATATCTATGCACTTGCTCTGATAGCGCTTGGAGTAGACGCATCGGATGCTGTTGTCTTTGAGGATTCTGAAGGCGGTATCATCAGCGGGAAGAGGGCTGGATGCAGAACTGTTTCCATGCTGACAACAATAACGAGGGAGCAGGCTGAGAAGGCTGGGGCGGATGCTGTTATTGAGAATCTTTCATCGATTCCGGATTTCAGTGATGGAGAGGATCTTGAAGCGGCTTTGTTTCCACCAGATGGCAAGGTGCGTTATGGAGCGGTCCTCATCAGACCAGGCAAAAATGATGTACCTGACAGCGTGCTTATTGAAGAAGCCCGGAAGGCAAGAGAGCATGGCTATGCTCCGTATTCCGGTTTCCGGGTAGGAGCGGCTCTTCTTTCCGCTGCAAGTGGCAAAGTCTATTCAGGCTGTAATGTTGAGAACTCTTCATATGGCGCTACAATATGTGCTGAACGCAATGCGATCACAACCGCAATTGCGAGTGAAGGCGTTATCGGAATCGAGAAGATTGCAGTGTATTCCGATGACGATCCTCCCGCACCTCCTTGTGCAGTATGTCTGCAGGTGCTGGCGGAATTCTCAAATCCGGATACGGAAGTCCTGCTTGTGACGCCGCACTCTGATCCTATCAGATACAGGTTCTCAGAGTTGTTGCCGATACCATTCATTTTCCCTACAATGCGTTAAGATGCGTTACATAGCACTAGTGCTTTCCATATTGATTCTCTGCCTTTCGTGCACAAGCACGGAGGCATTTGTATCTCCTTCGTTTTCCGCTCAGGATGTGAGCGTGGAGGAGAAGCTTCTTTCTGTCGGAGGAGTCCCTGTATCCGTTCCGAACCCTGAGATTTTCTTTGATGGGGCACTCTGGCTCGAGAGATTCACAGAGCTTGTGGAAGAAGCTGATGATTACATTCTCATTACTACATTCCTTGGCTCTGACTGCCCGGAACTTGATGATTTGTATCATGCCCTGATTGAGGCTGCTGAGAGAGGCGTGAGAGTGTATTTCATTATGGATGGGCTCTCATCCTTTGATATGACGGAATCAAAAAACTACATGACTCCGCTGTATTTTCTCAGGCGTGGAGGTGTCCATCTGACGGAATACAATCCTGTGACTGTGACCCATCTTCTCAATCCGGCAACAATCATCATCCGCGATCACAGGAAGATGCTTGTCGTGGATGGCTCTGTAGCCGCTGTTGGCGGAATGAATATGAATTACATCTCGATGGGGGCGGGGGAAGGAAATACTCAGCGTGACAGTATGTATCTCTTCAATTCTCCTTCCCTTGCTTCTGCATTGACAGATGAATTCGTGACAATCTGGAACGGGGCAAGCATGGAAAAGATAGAGAGGCGTGATTTCGCTTCCTGCTCCTCAGATGCTGAGACAACAAATGCTTTCCTCATTCCCTCTGACAGCGTTCCTGGAATGTATGCTTCCCTGATTGGAAGTGCAGAGGAAAGCGTCCTCCTTTTCCCATATCTTCCCGCTCTTGATTCAAAGATGAAGGAGTGTGTCCGCAGTGCCGTTGATAAAGGCATTTCTGTAGACATGGTAATGCCTGTGGACCTTCGAGGTTATGCTGCAAGCGGTATTTATCATGGACTTCCTGATCTTCTCAGAGATACAGGTGCTTCTGTGTATCTGACAATCTATGGAGAAAAAGGGGAGGTGTTGCCGCTTCTTCATGAGAAACTGATGATTGTTGACTCCCGCTATGTTGTCATAGGATCTGCGAATTTCAACTATCGTTCGATGACGCTTTCCAAGGAACTTGCCCTTGTCATCGATTCTCCTTCTCTTGCTTCAAAACTGGAGGAGCATGCCAAGAAAATCGCAGAATATGCGGTTCCTGTGACGGTTGAAGAAGCTGACAGGCTGAAGAAAGAAGAGGGAAATATCCTCGCTTATCTATTTACGTTCTTTGGAGGCTGATGTGAAAAAGATACTGATAGTTATTATTCTTTTTCTCTCCATGGCGCTCGGCGCTTCTCCGACTGTAGGGTACTCATTGGCGCCTGTCGGTGTTTCGCTTCCTTCTGGAAACTATGGAGGGCTTAATGCAGCTTTCATTTTCGCGCCTGCCGGAGAGAAGCATTTTGCAGACATTACACTCTCCGTAGAGCTTGCTCCGACACATCCTTATTTTGAAGGCGTCATGCTAAGTCTGTCGACGCCTCTTTTCAGGTTTCTTGACCATCCATTCAACTGGGCTTTCAGCAATCCGACGATGTGGGCGCCTGTAGTGAGTGCAGGAGTGCAGTACAGAATCGGGAATGAGTGGAATGCCCGTATCGGGCTTTCACCGCTTTCTTTCCAGTCTGTGAATTTTGTCTATGAGCTTATTTCTCCATTTGCCTCATATTCAATTACCGCAAAAGACTGGGGATGGGGAATCTATATTTTCAGATTCTCCTATTTTATGTGAGGTACCATAATGAAGAGAATGCTGATTATCCTTCTGCTCGCCATTTCGCTTTTTCCTGTCTTTGGTGGAGACTTCCACGACGTGTCGTTCTCAATCGGAGAGCAGACATATAAATGGCCTGAAAGGGGAATAAGTGTGTCTTATGGTATGAATGTGGGGCTTACAGGAAAACTTGAGCTTGACCTCTGGGGAATTTCCGAGCTGGTGCCACATCCTTTTGCTTCCAATATGTTTGGCGCTGAATTGGGTATCATGCTTCTTGGACCAAGGTCTACTGCAACAAAGGTGATGGGCAGTGGCATAAACATGATGCTCAGTGTCGGAGGCTTTTATCGTACAGACAATAACGGGGCTGGTCCGATGATATCAATAACACCGCTTGTTGTCGGGACTCCGATTTCAGGAAGAAGAGAAAGGATATTGAAAACAGGGATCGGTTATGATGCAGTGAACAACGGCCTTGTCGTCACATTCTCGCTTCTATCCCTTGATTACTATGTCCATGGAACCTGGAGGGATTACTCTTTCTGATTTAATTATTATTTCCCGGAAAGTGCCATCATCTTGTCGATACGGCGCTGATGGCGGCCTCCCTCAAATTCTGCGTCTATATATGCATCGAGTATTGCCGTCACCGGTTCCTGATACTCAATTCTTCCTCCAAATGCGATGAAGTTGGCATTATTGTGGCGCTTTGTCATCTCAGCAGCATATGAATTCTGTGGAAGTGCACACCTTATTCCATCCATTTTGTTTGCTGAAATTGATATTCCGATACCTGTACCACAGATAAGAACACCAAAATCGTAACCGCCCTTTCTGTATTCATTGACAGCTTTTTCCGCATAATCAGGATAGTCAACGCTCTCTTCTTTATCCGTTCCAAGATATGTAGTCTCTATTCCTCTTGCACTAAGGTGCCTGAGAATCTCAGCTGCAAGCTGTACTCCTCCGTGATCATTGGCAATTACCGCTTTCATGTAAACTCCCTTTAAATTAGGCTTTTTTCAGTTTACCATTATTTCATGAGAATATATATCACCGGACATAGAAATCCTGATATGGATTCTGTCACAGCTGCCTATTCATATGCGGTTTTGAAAAACGCGATCGATCCGGATAATGAATATATCCCGGTAATGCTTGGCAGTGCCAATAACAACACAAAGAGGGCATTCAAGAAGCTTGGACTCCCGCTTCCTTCCGTCCTCCGCGATGTATGGCCACGGGTGAAGGAAGTGCAGAGACTGCCATCTGTATCCATCACCTCATCCGACCCTCTTTTCCTGCTGATGGATATTTTCCAGCGTCGGCATCCGACTGTAGTGCCTGTTTTCGATGACGGGGAGTTTAAGGGGCTTCTCTCTGCTGATGACATAAATGCATTTTTCCTCAGGGAGAACAGCGGAGCCATAAGGCAGAAATACCTTCTCTCGGAGGAGAATATCGAGAGAATCATTGAAGGCGAGTACCTGAAGCACGGAGCTCACGAGACAATAAGGGCTCCGTACATGGTCGGGGCGATGGAGTATCAGGTGTATCTTTCACGGCTGGAACGCCTTGTCGATAAACCTGTGCTTATAATCGGCAACAGAAAAGAGCATATCAAGGCAGCTATCGAAAATAAGCTTCCGGGAATAGTTCTTACTGGCATTTCAGATCCTTCAAGACCGGATATCGATTTCTCAAACTTCGAAGGTTTTGTCTATGTTTCCTATCTTGATACAGCAGAAACTCTGCGCCTGATGAGGTTATCAACACCGGTATCGGATATATTGCCGCCCCTCAATCCTGATACCGTCATTGACAGTGATATGCTTTTCGATGACGCGAAACGCAAACTGCAGGAAAGTGAGTACAGAGGATTTTCCGTCTTCACCCGCGGCAGATGGTCTGGGTTTGTTACCCGCCGCTGTTTCCTTGATAAGACAAGGCAGAAGATAATTTTAGTGGATCATAACGAGGCGGAGCAGAGCGTGCAGGGAATCGAGGATGCTGAGATAATTGAGATCCTTGATCATCACCGTCTTTCACCTCCGCGAATGCGTACTCCGATTTACATTGTCTCCGAGCCACTTGGCTCCACTTGTACAATTGTCTATGAACAGTTCAGAAAGTGGGGAGTGGAAATAGATCCCCTGACTGCGCTCGTCCTTCTTTCCGGACTTACTGCTGATACTGTGATGCTTAAAAGCCCGACAACAACCGATTATGACAGGCATGTTGCCAGAAAGCTCTGTGAAATAGGGGAGGTTCCTGATTTTGAGGAGTTCGGTCGTTCTCTCTTTGAAGATGGTTCATCTCTTTCCGAGCGAAATCCGGATGAAGTCATTTGCAGCGATATGAAGACATACAATGAGAAGGGTGTGAAATTTGCAATCGGACAGGTTGAGGTGATGGCTCTGGAAGAGGTCCGGGATATCCGGGAAAAATATCTTGAGGCACTGGAGAAAATCAGGAATGAGCAGGGGTTGAACTGGGTCATGCTCCTGATTTCAGATGTCTTGAAAGGCAATTCAGTACTTCTCATGACATCCTATAACAAAGAAAGCACGCTCATTTATGAGAAGATTGCTGATGGAACATATCTTCTCCCTGGCGTGCTTTCAAGAAAGAAACAGCTTCTTCCAGAGATATTGAGAGTCCTGGAAGCATAAGATTATCTGGATAGCATCTTCTCGATGTTATCCAGGACTTTCTTGCTCATTAAATCATAAGCCTCTTCCGTCATCCCTGCAGAAACATCTGGACAGAGGACATTCTTTCTGTTCTTCACATCCTGATAGATTTCACCGACACCACCTGCGGTATCTGAAATGAATATATTGCTGTCATTGAGTATCCAGTTTTTAAGGGCAGCCATATCAGATGCAGGACCAATTGATGTATTGATCATTATCTTTCCGTTTCCAAGGATTCTGAACTCTTCTTCATTTAGCAGTATCACACCTTTGTTAAGACATGTGATAACAATCTCCGAGTTCTCTAAAAGCGTATGGAGTGGAAGGTAGTGCATTCCCTCTTTCTCGCACTCTTCCTTCACTGATCTGGCATAATATGTAATATCTGCGCCCATTGCCTTCAGCAGTCTTGCTGTCATCTGACCACTGGTGCCGAATCCGACAAAACCGATTTTGAGTCCTGTTATCTCCTTTTGTCTCTTTCTCCACATCGGCCAGTCATAACCATGAAGAATCCTGACAAGCGCGTAGACAACAAATTCAGTTACTCCTTTGTCTCCATAGTCCCTGATTCCATATACGGTGATGCCATGTTTCTCAGCCCAGTCGATATCCACATTGGCACTTTCCTTTGAATAGAGGGAACAGCACATGCCCACGTATTTGAGACTCTTGCATTCAGAGAGAACTGAGGCTGGAACGAGTGGCAGGGTCCTTACAAGGACGGCATCTGCATCTCCAATTCTTTTCACCAGTTCTTCCTCGCTCTCTGGAAGAGTCTCAAAGCGGATAATCTCGTCGGCATAGTCGCTGAGTTTTTCCTCAGCCCATGGCTGCAGTCCAATAGGACCCGCCTCAACAAGTTTTCTGAATTTCTTCATACCGGCCTCCTAGAAGAATGTCATAGGAGATGAGAGATTTCTCAACAGGGCCACCACTGACCATGCCGCGATATCACTATTGGCTGAATATATGTCGGCAGTTGCTTTCAGTCCCTCGGTCTCCACGATGATGCAGTGATCATCTCCGATAAATCCCGGTACGCTTGTAATCTCTGCTTTTGCGTTTTTAGGTCCTGTCGTTGCAAGTGCTGAAGCAACGGCTACGTTGACTTTTGTCGGAAGGAGTGCGATGGCCTCTTTTGTGGAGCCTGAGAAGACAGCCTCTTCCTTATCCTGCAGCCTATCAGAATACAGCGGGGTGTTTTTGAGAGAATTCGGTCCCTTATGCGTGTGTATTCCAGCCTTGATGTCCCATCCATTTACCTCTGCTATCAGGGAGATTGTTTTCAGAACATCAAAACCTCCTACAGCTCCGGATGGTATGTAAATTTTTGTATTGCTTTCCTCTGCGGCTTTTAAAGCAGCCTCCTTAAACGCATTGTCTGCAAAGGCCCCTATTGAAAGCGGAATTATACTGCTTCCATTTTCCAATGCCTTGATGGCGAATTCCTTCAGGAGCGCGATTGAGGCCGTTTCCACGATATAATCAGGTTTGATGGCTATGACTTCTTCCATTGAGGAAAGTGCTTTTGCATCTGTTCCTTCAGTAAGTGCTTTTGCATCTTCTGTTTTCATGGAATATGTTGCAACCAGCTTATAACCTGGTAAAAGCCCCTTTATATATGCCTTGTAAACTATGCTTCCAAGATGACCGCATCCTGCAATTGCAAATGTCTCCATTTTAACCTCCAGTTATCAATTCTCTAAAAGAATAAACTGAAAGACAAAAACAGTGAACTCCGGAAACCGGATAATGGATTGCCAGATTGTCAAATCGTATATTTCACATTACTGTTGAAAGATTTACATTCCATATTTTACTGGTTTTAACCTTTATCTCCAGGAGTCTCCACCTTCTAAGCAGAGCGAAAGGTGGAGAGGAATGGAGGAAAGATCATCAGATGTGATGAGATTGCAATATGAAGAAATGGCTGGATGAAGAATACGAGTTTGAAGTTGAGGTTACAGGCTATCTGAGAGGAGATAAGCCAGAAGGTCTCTGCCACAATGGGGGAAGAAACTGGCGATAAGTATTCATGCACCTATGGCTGTCCTGTGAATCAGGAGGGATATGGAATCTGCTCGAAGACAATGATGATGCTTTATCCTCTTATGGAGGCTGTAAGAAGTGGCGGAAATCTGAGAACTGTGGGTGGATCTGGCAAGTATGAAAAGGATATCGCATGTCCTGATGGATGTGTGATGTTCCGGCTGACAGCAAGGAGGATTGGAGGAGAAAATCCATTCATATCCAAGGCATTCAGCTGATCAGCGGTAGGAAAATAATTCGTTTACATTAAAAAATATATTTGTATATATCAAGTCTGTGTTATACTTATTGCAAGATGAGCAGAGAGAAAAGCTATATAATGACACAGCTTGACGGGAATAATCATTCAGTGTTCAGCCTGAACTACCATCTCATACTCGTCGTCAAATACAGAAGAGATGTCATCACCGATGTCATATCAGAGTATCTGAAACATATGTTCTGCTATATAGCACCCAAGTACAAGATAACACTAGCAGAGTGGAATCACGATAAGGACCATATTCATATTCTGTTCAAGGCAGAACCTGACAGTGAGATATCGAAGTTCATAAACGCATACAAGGCTGCTTCATCGAGGCTCGTGAAGAAGGATTTCCCGGAAATAAGGAATAAGCTATGGAAGGAGTATTTCTGGTCAAGAAGCTACTGCCTGATAACAGCAGGCGGGGCGCCGCTTGAGATCCTGAAGGAATACATCCGCACTCAGGGAGAGGATTATGATGGAAGAAAAGGCTGAGACCATCGTCATCTCCAAGTGCATGGAGTTCAGAATCAAGCCCGATGATGGACAGAAGATCCTCATCTGGAAGACCTTCGGCTGCTGCCGCTTCGTCTGGAACCATCTTCTTGATGAGCGGATCAGCTTTGAGACACTGAACAAGGGAAAGCTCCTCAACACGACACCTGCCCATCTCAAGAAGAACAATCCTTTCCTTTCCGAAGTCGATTCGATGGCGCTCATAAACACGCAGCTGAACCTGAACCAGTCATGCAGGAAGCTCTTTCCAAAGGGAAAGATTCCAAAATTCAGGGCAAAGGGAAAAGACAAGCGTTCATATACTACCAACTGGATAAACAACAACATCGAGATAATCCACAAGAGCGATATAGAGAACTATATCAAGCTTCCGAAGCTCGGACTTGTGCGCATCATACTCCACCGTAGCATACCGGACGGATTGAGGATGAAGAATGCGACTGTCAGGGAGACTGCAAGCGGCAAGTTCTTCATATCGCTCACTTTTGATGTGGGGATAGAACCAATAGAGATGAAGAAGGAATTCGAGAAGGTCGAAGCCTTCGATTATTCCATGCCTTCCCTTGTCGTCTCCGCATCCGGAGAGAACGACATCACGAAAGAGGCCATCCGCTGGTATCGCAATCTTGAGGAGAAGATTGCCAAGGAGCAGAGGAAGCTCTCAAGGATGCTGTATGGGTCTGCGAACTACTGGCAGCAGAAACACAAGATCGGAAAGCTCCATGAGAAGGCAAGGAACAGGAGGAAGGACTTTTTGCATAAGCTCTCTCATGATGTTGTCGCTGCTTTTGATGCCGTTATAGTGGAGGAGATAAACCTCCAGCACATGTCGCAGTCCCTGAACTTCGGCAAGAGTGTCTATGACAACGGCTACGGGATGCTGAGAGAAATGCTAGCCTATAAGCTTAATGCGCAGGGGAAGATGCTTGTGAAGGTCGATAGGTTCTTCCCTTCGAGCAAGCGATGCTCAGTGTGCCATGAGGTTAATCACGATCTGAAGCTTTCTGACCGTGAATGGACATGCCAGTCATGTGGCACACATCACGACAGAGACAAGAACAGCTGCAAGAACCTGCTGGATGAGGGAAAAGGCATCCTATGCCGCTGGGCTAGCGGTGAAAGCTCGCTGATACTGACGCCATCAGGCGTCTTGAGTGAGAAGAAGCTCCATCCTCAGGCTCACAGCAATGTGAGGCAGGGGGGAGAGTAGGTCACTACTGCAATAGACGTTCAGTCCTTTTTCGTGGTAAAAACTGAATTGGAATAGCCAGTCATGGGGATGGCGTTTGGAACTTTTCCTACAATCAGGGCATAAATATGGGAAAATACAACAGAAAACCAAAGCTGCGCTCTGTAACAAGAATGCGCTCTAAGAAGATGGACAGAAAGAGAGATGTTCGTCTAAACGAGGGGTACTCTAGTACCGTCTCAGGCACTACGACCCAGACGGCAGCTAAGGGAAGTCCTCTAAATTATTTCAGGAACACTGGTCTATCAGAAAGAACAGGTCTAGGGCTTTCTATTGTCATTGATGCAGTTGCTCTCGCGCTCATCGTGATGCTTATTGTATCGTTCACAAGGGGTAGTAACAGTGATGACAATGCGGTTGAAGCTCCTATTGTTGCAGTAGATGAGATACCTGCAGCTGTAGAGGAAGTTCCGGAATCAGTTATAGCTGATGAATCTGCAGAGGCTGCGATTCCTCCTGTTATTGCAACTATTGAAGAAGCAGAGCCTGCAGCAGATATTGTTGCAGTTGAAACTGTTCCTGATACTGTTCTCGGAAGTCTTGTCTATAGCGACAGAAGTGCTGAAGTCACATCCTATCCAGATCATACGGAAATCGCATATCCTGATATCGTAAGCGCAGATGATGCCGCGGCTTTCCTTGCTTTCTCCTCAGAAAGGAATGGGGTCGATGTTCCATATAGTGCTGCTGATGGTGTTGCAACCATAATTCATCCATACAATCTTTCCGATAGCGAAAGAGAAACAGCTATTGCTGTCCTGCAGAGTGATCTTGATGCATACATGGCTTCCCTTATGGCAGAGAAAACGGTTGCCGTTCCTGTCATAAGTAAGATGGAAGAACCTGTTGAAGCTGTGGTTGAGGAGTCTGTAGCTGAAGCAGAAGAAATGCCTGCTGTTATTAAAGATTCTTCTGAAGAAACAGCAGTTGAAATAGAGGAGGTCCCTGTCATTTCTGAAACAGTTGAAGAGGCTCTTTCCGTGCTTCCTCCAGCTATCCAGACAGGTGTGGAAGAAGAGGATGATGAGTGGAAGAAGATAAAGCACTCGTTTTCCTTCTCCGTCAGTCCATACAGCTTCAAGTATGTTGATTTCTACCATGGAAGAGGTAATACCTCGATATCAGGAATGCCTGCTTCTGAATTCATGTCTGAGTATGGTTTCGGTTTTTCTCTTGTATATACATACAACATCATTCCATATCTCTCTGTCGGCCTTGAGACAGGTTTCTATGGTTACGATCCGTTGCGTTCAATCCTTTCCGATGATGCTTTCTATATGCAGGTCCCGGTTCTGGCAACCATTACTGGAATCCTTCCTATAGGAAATGTATCCCTGTTCCTTGGGGGAGCAATCGGTGTTGATTTCTCCTTCCTTGAGGATGTTTACGGCTATTACCTAATGTGTGGAGTTCATATGGGCGTTTCCTGGCGTTTTGCAGAGGATTGGTCATTCTTCTGGAAAGCAGAGGGAACTTTCACTTATCAGCCAAAATACGACGACTCAATGTATTCAAGTAAGACATATGCGCTCCACCCGGTGTCGCTCGGCATCTCATGCCACTTCTGAGGATAAAATGATGGGAAAAAGAACAATACTGGCGGTAATTGCCGCGCTGATCATAGCTATTATATTCACAGCCTGTCCAACTCATCCAGAGACTGTAAACCAGCAGCTCTATCCGTATCTTGTCGTTGATTCCAGCGGAGCCATAAGAGTAGCTGCATATGTTCAGGCACACACGATAAGAGTGCCTGATGATATCGAACTCCCTAATGGCAAGAAAGCAGACAGATTCTGTGGTTTTCTTACAGATATTTCGAAGTATGCAGTGACTGAAGTAATTTTCGAGCCAGGAATCACTTCAATCTGCAATAATGCGTTCAGTGGGGCCATAAACCTTACTGAGGTAAGACTTCCGGAAGGTCTTAATTCAATAGGAGACGGTGCTTTCAGTGTAACAGGTATAACAGAACTTGTGATACCTGAATCAGTTACTTCTATTGGAAAAGATGCTTTTGCAGGTACTGAGATAACATCACTCACAATACCAGCATCATTTACCGGTAAGCTTGTCGATATCTTCGGAGAAAGCATAAAGACAACGCTCCAGAGCATTACTATCATTGGAGATGGTGATATCGCATCTGATGCTTTTAACGATTTCGCAGCTCTTACTGGTGTGACAGTGAAACCATAAAGGAAATCGGTTCTGATTGTCCATCTGCACACTTGCTTCCAATATCAAATACGAATCATTTTCCATTGAAGTAAATCAATGAATGTGTATGATTAGAGAACACACTTAATTATCTTCAGTAAAGATTAATAACTAGAAGCCTCTCTTCGATGCTTTCAGCAAAGGTGAGAGGCTTTTGCAATGATAAAGGCTATAACAGCAACTATGTTATGAATAAAGTTGCCATGAATTTTACAAAAGGGTCTATCCGGAAAATCTTATTGTTTTCTGACAGTGGAAACGGATAAGAAGGCTGAAAGTAGCGGATAACATGTCCGTAAGAATCGGATATAAATTGATATGCCTCATATGATATGGAAAAGAATGGCATTGAAGAATCTATTGCTCCATGTCGTTGTTTTTTCAATGGATTGAGATAATTATCTCAATGATTTGAGATAAATAAAAAGAGCCTATATGGAGAGAACCAGATACACGGAGATGCTCAGAATCCGTATCAGAGAGAAGAGACGGTTCATACAGGTTCTTGATGGCCCGAGACAGGTTGGAAAAAGCACAATCATCGCTGACGTTCTATCAACGCTAAAAATTCCATATGTCTCTGAAAGGGCCGATGACATCATGGTTTCGGGGGAGACATGGCTTAAGAGCATATGGGATAGGGCCAGAATCCTTGCAAAGCAGTACGGTGAAGCGCTGGTCGTGATTGATGAAATCCAGAAGATTGCCAACTGGAGCGAAACCGTGAAGGCTGTCCTGTCAGGTTCATCCCGGCTCCTTTTGATGAAGGGGCTCTCCGAATCCCTCCATGGACGGTTTGAGTTGATTCCGGTTCCTCTTTGGTCTTACGGTGAGATGAAGGGTGTGTTCGGTTTCTCGCTTGATGAATTCATATACTTCGGATCGTATCCAGGACCTGCCGACCTCATAGGAGATGAGAAGCGTTGGAAGGCATATATACGTGATTCAATCATGGAACCGAGCCTGACAAAGGATATTCTCATGCTCACTCCCATCCAGAAACCGGCACTTCTGAGACAGCTTATGGAACTCGGTTCATATTATTCCGGACAGATCATACCATTTGAGCACATGCTAGGACAGTTGTCTGATGCAGGAAACACGACAACGCTGGCACACTATCTCGACCTGCTCAGGCAGAGCGGTCTCCTTGCAGGATTGCAGAAATATTCGGGGAGCGAGGTCCGCAAGCGTTCTTCCAGTCCTAAGCTCCAGGTTTTTAACAATGCATTGCTGTTATCAAGACACCCCGTGGATTTTACCCGGGCAAAGGAAGATGGCACGTTCTGGGGCCGTCTTGTGGAATCTGCGGTAGGGACGCATCTTCTCAGTTCGGTAACAGGGAAAGATGTCAGTCTTGGCTACTGGAGAGAGAAGCAGAATGAGGTGGATTTCGTTCTGTACAATGAATATTCTGCAGTCGCATTTGAAGTGAAAAGCGGAGAAAGGACATATGGGCGTGGCATGGATACTTTTCTGAGAAGATACCCAGAGGGCAAGGTATTTTCCGTATCAGCAAAGGCTGATGCTGGTTCGCTGGCAATTCCTCTGGAGGAGTTTTTGATCGGGAATCCACTTAACTATCTAGGATGAGGGAAAATATTCATTTCATGAATGCATCTGATGCGAATATCATCTGTTCCTCATATTGGTGATGCTCGATTTGACCGACGTGTCTGAACTTTTTTAGTGGGCACAGAGAATCAAGGGTATAGCACATTTAGGAGGGAAAGATACCAAAGAGATATTCCTTGCAGACGTGATGCGATCCTCTCATTTTTCTTTAATCTTTTTGTAGAATAATATGGACAGGAGAGTGATGAATGCGCATTCTTGTAGCTGAAGATGAGAGGGAACTGAATAGTATCATTGCTAAAAGGCTTGCCGATGAAGACTACGCTGTAGACAGCGTTTTCGATGGAAAGAATGCCTTGGAGTACATGCTTACAACCTCATACGATATTGTTCTTCTTGATGTGATGATGCCCGGCATGGACGGATTTGAAGTCCTCAAACGTTATAGGGCGGAAGGAGGTACTTCTCCTGTTCTTTTCCTTACAGCTCGTGATGCTGTTTCCGACAGGGTCCGTGGTCTTGACAGCGGAGGGGATGACTATCTTGTAAAACCTTTTGCATTTCAGGAGCTCCTTGCGAGAATGAGGGTTCTTCTGAGGCGAAATGATGGTAAGAACAAATCCTCCGTCCTGCAGGTGGGAGATCTTTCTCTTGATACATCCTCACATAGGGCTGTGAGAAGGGGACGGGAGATAGAGCTCAGTTCAAAGGAGTTTTCAATACTAGAGTTTCTGATGCGGAATGAAGGTGCGATACTTAGCCGCGAGAGTATCAGAGAACATATATGGTCCTGGGATTATGATGGCGAGTCAAATGTTGTGGATGTGTATATCCGGTACTTACGGAAAAAGATCGATGAGGGGGAGAGTGTGAAACTCATTCATACTGTACGGGGATCTGGATACATGATTAAAGGAGAAGGAATTTGACAATAAAAAAGCGCATAGTCATCTGGTATACGATATGGATGGCTTTTCTTGTCATCATCACGCTTCTGGTTCTTTTTTCCGGAGGTGGAGCCATTGCCAGAAGGGAGGCAATAGAGAATCTGGAAGAGGCTGTCAATGATGCTGCTGAGGATATCATGGTAAGAGATGGCAGGATAAGGATGGATGATGTCTCCTTCTATGATGATGGCGTGTACATCTCCATCTGGGATAATGGAAGTTTTTTTGAAGGACGTTTCCCAGACGATGCACCCGATGCAGAATTCAGAAGCGGTGTTCTGCAGAGCCCTGTGGGGGAGAGCGGAACATGGTATTACCTTGATCTTGAGATTGCAGACGGCATTTTCATCAGGGGCGCTTATAGATCTTATGATATGGGCCTATTTGTGTCATCAATGCAGATTCTGGCCTTCATATTGCTTCCCCTTGTGGTTATTCTGGCTGCTTTTGGTGGTTATATAATCGTCAGACGTTCTTTGAAACCTGCTGAGAAGGTCATCACAACAGCAGGGGAAATAGCGGGGTCGGATGATCTGTCTAAGCGTATTGCTTTGGGAGAAGGCAAGGATGAGATTCATCAGATGGCCTCTGCTTTTGATAGTATGCTGGACAGAATTGAAAATGCATTTGAAAAAGAACAGCAGTTTACATCGGATGCTTCTCATGAGCTCAGAACACCGATTGCCGTCATACTTGCAGAGACAGATTATGCAGGCGGGTACACTGGCGATGAAGAGAAGATGAAAGAGGCTTTGTCAATCATTTCAAGACAGGCTGAGAAGATGTCGGGGCTGGTATCAGAGCTCCTGACGCTCGCTCGCTCTGATAAAGGTACGCTTCAGCTGCATCCAGAGACGTTTGATCTTGGGGAGCTTGGAGAAATGGTTCTTTCGACGATGGAGGAAAAAGCCAGTGAGAGACATATAATGCTTTCTGCAAAGACTGCGCCGGATGTGATGATTGAAGCTGACCAGGGCATGATAGCACGTGTGATGATAAACCTAATTTCAAATGCCATTACCTACGGAAGGGAAAACGGCTGGGCTATTCTCAGAATCAACGCAAGAAATGATGAGGCTGTAATCGAAGTGGAGGATGATGGCATTGGTATTTCCAGAGAGCATATCGATAAAATCTGGGACAGGTTTTTCCAATCTGATTCTTCCCGTAATTCCTCTGCATCCTCTGGAGCTGGTCTTGGACTTTCCATTGTGAAGGAAATTGTTCTTGCTCATGGTGGAAGCGTCGGAGTGGAAAGCATTTTGGGAAAAGGGAGTGTGTTTACTGTAAAGCTGCCGTTGAAACAGTCAAAATGATGCCGTCTCCACCTCTGGCTATTGACGGACTCGAAATTAAACTATAATGTTTTTGACATATTTAGAAAAAATGTCAAAATAAAGAGGTGGGGATATGTTCAATACACTTGTGGAGATGTTTGACAGCATCGTAGCAAAAAGCCCTAATGCTGTTGCGCAGATGGGTAAGACTGCCAAAGGTGCTTTCATTCCGAAGACATATAAGGAACTGCAGAAGGAAGTGAGAGCAGTTGCTCTGGCTCTTCTTGAACTGGGTGTCATGCGTGGTGATAACATCGGTATCATCAGCGATAACCGGCCAGAGTGGCTTGCTTCAGATCTTGCAATCCTTGCCCTGGGAGGAGCAGATGTTCCTCGTGGCCGCGATGCGATGCCGTATGAGGTTGAGCATATCCTCTCTGTTACGGAAGCAAAGCTGACCTTTGCAGAAAATGATGAACAGAAAGAGAAGATTCTCGGCATTTCTTCCAATCTGCCATCACTTCGCACGATTGTCGTGTTTGACGGAGAAGAAGAGGAGCGTGGTGGCATTTCTGTAATCAGCTACAAATCCCTTCTTGAAAAGGGCAATGCTCTTTTTGCAACTACGGAAGGACAGAAGGTGATTGAGAGCGAGATAGCCCTTGGAAAGGATGATGATACTGCCACCATCATTTTCACATCGGGAACTACAGGACTTCCGAAGGGTGTTATGCTTTCTCACAGAAACATGCTCTACCAGCTGGGAGAGATAGATAAGATAATTGATTTCAAGACTGGTTGGAAATGGCTTTCCGTTCTTCCTGTATGGCATTCATTTGAGCGCATTATCCAGTATGTCTCAATATATGAGACAGGGGTGCTTGCTTACTCAAAGCCAATTGGCAAGATCATGCTCACTGATCTTCTGAGAATAAACCCAGAACTCATGTGCTCAGTTCCCAGAATCTGGGAAACTGTAAAGAGCGGGGTGAATCAGGCTATGCGTTCAAAGACTCCGTTTGAAAGGAAGATGTTTTCATTCTTCGTAGCGGCAGCCAGAAAGTACAGAAAAGCTGAAGATATGGTGTTCGGTCTCCGTCCTCGTTATAAGGAATCGTCTGATATACCGGGAAAGATTCTTGGCTTTATTCCATATCTTTTTCTGGGAATTGTTTACCGCATTGGAGACAAGCTTGCATTCCGCCAGATCAAGGATAAGTTCGGATCGTCTTTCATCGCTGGTATTTCCGGCGGTGGCTCGATGAGCAAGGATGTTGATGATTTCTTCTCAGCAATCGGTGTTAAGCTTCTCAATGGTTATGGCATGACAGAAACGGCTCCTGTAATCGGTGTTCAGAGTTATCCTCATGCTGTAAGAGGCTTCATGCATCCTTTCGCTGGAACTGAGCTGAAAGTAATAAGCACGGAAGATGGTCACGTTCTTCCTCCTGGTGAGAAGGGAGAGCTCCTTGTCCGTGGCCCTCAGGTCATGAAGGGCTATTACAAAGATCCGGAGAGAACTGCAAGAATCATTGACAGCGAAGGATTCCTTCATACAGGAGATCTTGCAATCCTTGAATATCGTGGCGATTTCGCAATAGTAGGCAGGGTTAAGGATACAATTGTCCTTTCAGGTGGAGAAAACATCGAACCTGTTCCGATTGAGGCTGCTCTGCAGGAGAGTGAATATATTGCTCAGGCTGTTGTTGTCGGACAGGATGAGAAATATCTTGGCGCGCTTATTGTTCCTGATGAGAAGAGTATTGAACGCTATCTTAAGGACAACAAGATTCCATATATCAGCAGGGCAGACCTTGATGGCATGGAGGAAGTCAGGCATCTCATAGCTTCTGAGGTTATGCGTCTTGTTTCCAAGGAACGTGGATTCAAAGCGTTTGAGCAGGTTTCAAGATTCAGGATTCTTCCTGAGGCTTTCCAGGTCGGAAGGGAGCTTTCTGCAAAGCAGGAAGTAAAGAGGAGCGAGATCCAGAAGCTTTATAAGAAGGAGATAGAGTCTTTATTCTCCTGATGTGTTAATATGGCTTTGTGAAAGTTCTAGTAGGAATGTCTGGAGGAATCGATTCCTCCGTTGCTGCTTATCTGCTTAAGAAAGAAGGATACGAAGTTGAGGGCATCACGATGCTGATCTGGAAGTCCGATTCTCCGTATCCTGTTCCGATGTCAGCGAACAGCTGTTACAGCCCTGATAAGTCAAAGGATCTTGAAAAGATAAAGGAAATCTCGGAACGTATTGGAATACGGCATCACGTTGTCGACTGTTCTGATTTGTTTGAGAGCGCTGTCCTTGATAATTTCCGTTCAGAGTACATGAATGGCAGGACTCCGAATCCATGTATATGGTGTAACCAGAAAGTCAAGTTCGGCGCGATGCTTGACTATGCTTCATCGATTGTTGATTTCGATTGTTTTGCAACCGGACACTATGCGAGAGTAGATAAGCTTTCAAATGGCCGTTATGCGTTAAGAAAAGCCAGAGATGGGAAAAAGGACCAGAGCTATTTTCTTTCAAGACTGTCCCAGAAGCAGCTTTCCATAGTGCGTTTTCCACTTGGGAATTACCTTAAATCAGAGATAAGGGAAATCGATGAATATCTTGGTTTCCATGAAAAGGGACAGTTTGAGAGCCAGGATTTTTACGGCGGTGACTATTCTGACCTCCTTTCTGCAGAGGACAGAAAGGGTGAGATTGTTTTCGAAGACGGCCATCATGCCGGCTATCATAACGGTTATTGGCATTACACGATCGGGCAGCGAAAAGGGCTTGGAATTGCATATTCAGAGCCGCTGTATGTAATTGCACTTGTTCCTGATAAGAATCTTGTTGTTGTCGGGCCTGAGCCAAGTACTCATAGTTCTTCTGTCATTGCATCTGATGCAGTCTTTGGAGCCTATGAGGATTTTGAAAAGGACAAGATTTATAAGGTGAAAATCAGAAGCATGGCAGAACCGAAGGAAGCGTATGCGGAGAAGACAGAAAACGGTTTCAGGGTTTCTTTCCTTTCCTTCGTCAAAGGTGCAGCTCCTGGGCAGAGTGCAGTTGTGTATGACGATGATACTGTTGTCGCTTCCGGAATCATTGTATAGGGGGCAGAAATGTTCCGTTCTATGAGAAGAAAGAATCAGGAGATTCCCAGAGAAGAAGCGCTTCATATTCTAAAAGAAGGTTCTCATGGTGTTCTTGCGCTCTCTGGCGATGATGGTTATCCATATGCGCTTCCTATAAGCTATGTATATGATGATGGCCGTATCATATTCCATTCGGCACTTGCCGGCCATAAAATTGATGCTGTCAGAAGATCTGAAAAAGCATCCTTTTGTGTAGTTGCATCAGATGATGTTGTTCCTCTCGAGTATACGACGAAGTACAGGAGTGTAATAGTTTTTGGCAGAGTCACGATTGTAGAGGATGAGGAAAGGCGATATCAGGATATCATGAAGCTTTCTTTAAAATATGCCTATGATGACACTGAAGAGCACAGGAAAAATGTAATCGGGAAAAGCTGGAACTCCTTTTCCATTATTGAGCTTGAGATAGAACATATCACAGGGAAGGAGTCCAGTACGCTTTCAAGGGAAAGAGATAGCAGCCGCCGCTGAGATGCATTTGGGTTTGCTTACAATGCTGATGGATGCTATCCTTCTAAAGAAGGAGGACGCATGAGAGTTATAATCGAACCAGATTATGAGAAACTGTCGCAATGGGCAGCCAGATACATTGCCTGGCGCATTAAAGAGCATGAGAGAAAAGGGGAGACAAGGCCATTTGTTCTCGGACTTCCTACTGGTTCTTCTCCACTTGGAACATATAAGGAACTGATCAAGCTTAATAAATCAGGATACATTTCCTTCAAGAATGTCGTTACATTCAATATGGATGAGTATGTGGGACTTCCACGAGATCATGAACAGAGCTACTACACATTCATGCATACGAATTTCTTTGATCACATTGATATCAATCCGGAGAATACAAATATTCTCAATGGCAATGCAGAGGATGTGGAAGCTGAGTGCCAGCGTTATGAGGAGAAGATTGCCTCTTATGGTGGGATTGATCTCTTTTTGGGTGGAATCGGTGCAGATGGCCATATCGCATTCAATGAGCCATTCAGTTCTCTTTCTTCAAGGACAAGGGTGAAATCACTTACATATGATACGAAAGTGATGAATTCCAGGTTCTTTGGCGGAAATATTTCAGATGTCCCATCAACAGCCCTTACAGTAGGAGTTCAGACTGTAATGGATGCAAAGGAAGTCCTTATTCTTGTAAATGGACATAATAAGGCACGCGCATTGAAGCATACAGTCGAAGATGGTGTTTCTCAGGCCTGGACATGTTCTGCATTGCAGATGCATCGCAGGGCTATAATCATTTGCGACGAAAGTGCATGTGATGAGCTGAAAGTCTCTACATACAGGTATTTCAAGGACATTGAGCAGGCAAATCTGGATCCTAATACACTCTAGAAATAAGTATTAAATATTTAATACAGAGATTTGGGGTTGGCTGCACATCCTCGTGCAACAACCCCATTTTCACTTTTATTATTTTACAGTAATCAGATTGTATTCCCTTGTTCCAAGTCCGATCGATTCTGCATATTCAAGACCCTGCTTCCAGTTTGTATCCGGATGAACATCGTCGAAATGGTCATGATGTCCATGCTCGGATTCAGAGAGCATCGTGCCCGGATTCTCCGGCATTCTGTTGACTGCATCTGCGCAGGCCTGATCGAGAGCAACAGGATCAAATGAGGCAAATATTCCGATGTTTGGAACTATTGGAGCATCATTTTCTCCATGGCAGTCGCAGTTTGGAGAGATATCAATAGCTATAGAGATGTGGAATGAAGGCCTGTCCTGAAGAACAGCTTTTGCATATTCCATCATCCTGCAGTTGAGAATTTCATTTGAATTGCTGGTGCCTTCAACTATGGCATCCTTTGGACATATTCCGATACATCTACCACAGCCCACGCATTTGTTATGGTCGATAACACATTTTCCGGATGTGAATACAGGTCCTCCGTGGGCGCAGATCTTTTCACAGCGATGGCATGAAATACATTTTTCTGCAATTACATTCGGTTTTCCTGCTGCGTGCATCTCCATCTTTCCTCGTCTGGAGCCAGCTCCCATGCCGATGTTCTTCAACGCGCCTCCGAAACCTGTAGCCTCATGGCCCTTGAAATGATTGAGCGAGATGATGATATCTGCATCCATGATGGCTCTTCCGATTTTTGCCTCGTGTACGTATTTGCCATCTACAGGGACTTCTACGTCATCTGTTCCTTTTAGACCGTCGGCAATGATTATCTGGCAGCCTGTTGATAGAGGGGAAAATCCGTTTTCCATTGCTGTATCCATGTGATCGAGGGCATTCTTCCTTCCTCCCACATAAAGTGTATTGCAGTCTGTGAGAAAAGGCTTGCCGCCTCTTTTCTTTACTTCATCAGCAACAACCTTGGCCCAGTTTGGACGTAAAAATGCAAGATTGCCGGGCTCTCCGAAATGCAGTTTGATTGCTGCATAGTGATCCTCAAAATCGATGTCGCCAAAACCTGCCTTTTCCATGACTCTTCTGAGCTTGTCCAAAAGAGAATTATTGAATCCGGTCCTCAGATTCGTGAAATAAACATTACTTGCCATAGCCATTCCCTTATTTTCTGATTCCAAGTTTGCTTGCCGTTGCCATAAGCAGTCTTGGATCATCTGTCATTATTGTATCTACACCTATGGAATAGAGATATTCCATTTCTTCCTCATTGTTTATTGTCCAGACCATCACCACAGCATCTCTTTTATGCATATCGCTCACAAATGATGGTGTGATTACTTTTATCCCATACTGCTTCACAGGAACCTGGAAGATGATTTTCCTTGCAAAATGTTCTGGGAGCAAATGCATCTTCTGTTTCATCAGAAGAGGTATCACCTCAAGAGTGGATATAGATGTAAGCAGTTCCGGAGCCTTTGCTCTCAGCTTTTTCAGGTTGTTCAGATGAAAAGAGGCCGTACAGACTCTTTCTTCTGCCCTGTTTTCCCTGATGACAGCAAGGTATGAATCCACTATTTCCTCTTCCTGGCTTTTCAGGTCGATGTTGAATCTTGTATCAGGAAGTGCTTTCAGCGCTTCATCCAGTGTTGCAAGCTGCACGCCTTTGCCACGGAATGGGTAGGTGTTTCCGCCGTCTTCTGTGAATGTGTATCCCGCATCGAGCGCTTTCAGTTCTGAAAGGGTATGGCTTTCAATTGTGCCCTTTCCATTAGTGTTTCTTTCAAGGGTCGGATCGTGCCAGATTACTATTTTGCCATCCCTTGTCAGATGGACATCGGTTTCAATCACATCCACACCGATTTCTCTTGCAGAGATGAAAGCGGGAATTGTGTTTTCCGGATAATATTTTGAATCTCCTCTGTGGGCGACGACACGTGGCATAGGGGAGAGAAATGGATGGTTCATCATGCTTCTACCTTCTTGTGCATCGCAATCAGTTCAGCTTTTCTGAAAATCTTCTCAAAACGTCTCAGCTCCTCTCCTGAAAGGGAGGCACGTTCTATAATATCCTTGAGCAGCTGGTTAGTCCATTTCTCTTCATCTGCCATCTTGAAGTATCCCATTCTCTCGAGATGTCCTGTCATCTCATCTGCAGCTTCCTTGACCCTTTCATGAGTCACAGCTGTCATTCCCTGCTTGTATACAAGTGCGCCTCTGAAAAGTACATAACAGATAATCTGCACAGCTTGCGAAAGGTTGAGAGAAGGGAATTTCTCCGAAGTCGGGATAGTGACTATGGAAGAGCAGGCTGCGACCTCATCGTCTCTGAGTCCATCTGATTCCCTTCCGAACACAATGGATATCCTTCCCTCTGGCAGTGTGGAAATCTTTTCTGAAAGCTGTTCTGGTGAATAGGCGCTCAGTTTGCGGAACTTTCCTCTTCTGCGTGTGGCTCCAACTGTGAAAATGCTGCCTTCCAGAGCCTCCTGAAGGGTATGAAAACGCTTTGCATTCTCCCATACATCGGCAGCGTGAAGTGCAAGTGTCCTTACCCTGTCTTCATCATATTCCCTGTCACTGACAATGGCGAGGTCCGTGATTCCCATTGTTTTCATTGCACGGCATACTGACCCGATATTCGCTCCGTCCTGAGTATCGACCAGAACTATCCTTATACGCTCCAGATAACCCTCTGTTTTCATATTGCGGAGAGTACAGCATATTGCCAGTTTTTGCCATAGTAGGCTACAATCATGCCATGAATCCAGGCCCGCAAGACACATTGAAAAGACAAAGCAGGAATATTCTTGCATTCATAGCTATTGTACTGTTCCTGTTTATCCTCAAAGTCTGTGCGGATTTTATTCTTCCGATAGTCATTGCATTCTTTATTTTCGTTCTCGTAAGTCCATTGCTTTCCCGTATGGATAAACTGAGAATCCCACGTTTCCTTTCAATGATTATCGTGATGCTGTTTGTCCTGGTTGTGTTCGTGCTTTTTGTATATGTGTTCTTCCTTATGGTTAACATGCTTATACAGGCAGACGGTATACCTGCATACGTGTCGCGAATACAGTCTTTTGACAGATATGTATCCGGAATGATAGCCCCATACTTTGATGTTGATGATATGGCTTCTTTTTCTATACTACGGTATCTGAATATCGACTGGTATGGCATTATGATGGCCTCTCTTACCTCAATTTCCGGTAAATTCATCAGTATCCTGTCAGATGCGTTGCTCGTTTACGTATATTTGTTGTTTATCATCATGGAGCGCCAGACCATCTTTCCGAAGCTTCTGGAGGCTTTCCCCCGAGGAAAGGCCCAGAGAGCAGGGCAGATGGTTTCGAGGATGAACCGGCAGATGTCGAAGTACCTTCTGATCAAGGTCGTTATTAGCGTTGCAACTGGTATCCTCTTTTATTTTGCATCTGTGCTCACGGGCCTTGATTTTGCTCTTGTCTGGGGTGTTCTTGCTGCAATTCTCAACTTCATTCCTACAATCGGTTCCATTGTCTCTACAGCTGGCACGATCATAATGGCAATAATCCAGTTCTCTCCTGACTGGGGCTATGTAATCTATGTATCTCTGTTGATGGTCTCAATTGAGATGGTGCTGGGAAATATCATTGATCCACGACTTCAGGGCGTCCAGCTGAACATCTCTCCATTTGTAATCCTCATTTCGCTTGCAATCTGGGGATATATCTGGGGTATTGCCGGTATGTTCCTCTCTGTTCCTCTTACATCAATCATCCAGATTATCTCTGCAAATATTCCTTCCCTGAAGCCTGTTGCCATCATGCTTTCAGAAGGCCGGGATTACCGCAAACGCTTTGAGAAATCAAAACGCAGGAAGAAGAACATGAGTCCTGAAGAGCATGATGATATAGAGATGCCTGAGCATCAGGACTGATTTGAGATTATTATTCCTGCAATCATCAAAAGTGAACCGATTACCAGAGAAGGCTGCATGAGATTATAAAGTGCAGCATCCAGTATGGCTGCCGTAAGAACCTGACCCGAAGACATCAGGACAGATGATGTTGCTGCCGGTATCCTTGGAATCACCGTATTGGAAAATACGACAACGAAACAGGCGAGGACTCCGCCGCCGACAAGAATGAGAATCGGGATTCCAGGCACAGCTTTCCATCCTGTGATTGTCGCTTCCGGCATTACGGCAAATGAATAGAGAAGTATTCCAATGAGTCCTGAAATCACATTCTGTCTTGCAGAGAAGAAAGCGCCTTTCAAACCAGCAAGCCGTGAATTGTAGACCATCTGGATCATCGTTATGATTCCGGCACTAGCTCCTATCAGAGCGTATGTGATTCTTATCGATTCTCCAGAGAAACAAAGCATGATGATAATACCGATGAATGATATAAAGATTCCAAGAGTCTTCTTCATTCCGACATGGCGTTTTTCCATACCCATCAGGCCTGTGAGGTCGAAAACCAGTCCAGCCACGCATTGTCCGAAGACAGCAGAGGCCATTGCAATGGTTGTACCTGCGCCTCTTACTGAAAAGTAATTGCAAGTGATTACGACAAGGCCGAAAATACCGCCTCCCCACAGATACCATGGAGCATGTTTCCTTGGCGGGTTGATTGTTTCATTTTTTCTGAAACATAACATTACGATAGTGAGTGTTATTATCCCGACTATCTGATTTATGGTTATTGACACTTCATTTGTAGTCAGTGTGCCAAGCTCCGTGTTAAATGTGACCATTACCGATATGATTGCGCCAGTAATGAATGAAATAAGGCAGAGAAGGCGTGCATTCATATAGGCATCATACAGCGTTGACCATTATTCTTCTACCGTAGATAATCACACGAGGAGGATTTGCAGATGGAGATAGTAACACTGGATCTTGAAGGAGTTCTTGTTCCTGAAATATGGATTGCCTTTGCAGAGAAGACAGGAATAGAAGCATTGAAGCGCACAACGCGCGATGAGCCTGATTATCATCGTCTGATGGCTTACCGCATTGATATTCTCAAAAAGAATAATCTCACGCTTAAGGACATACAGGATGTTATCGCTACAATAAAACCGCTTGATGGCGCAAAAGCATTTCTTGATGAGCTGAGAGACCTGACACAGGTTATCATTCTTTCCGATACATTCTCTGAATTCGCATTTCCTCTGATGAGGCAGCTTGGTCATCCCACGATATTCTGCAACAGCCTTGTCGTTGATAGTGACAATATGATTGCTGATATAAGAATGAGGATTGAAAATGGTAAGAAGAAATCTGTAGAAAGCCTTCAGTCTATTGGTTTCAGGGTGTTTGCATCTGGTGACAGCTACAACGATCTTGCCATGATACATACAGCAGATGCTGGTTGTCTTTTCAGAGCACCTGAGAAGATTCTGCAGGAGGAGAAGGATCTGAAACTTGTCACAGAATATGATGATCTTCTTGCAGAGATAAAGGCTTTCATTAATGGCTGAGAAAAAGAGTAGAACAAGTTTCATTATCTCGATTGTCATTCTTATTACTGGAATGACAATCGGCTTCCTGCTTCTCGGCATTGTCTATACTGGTCCCGTATGGGTACGTGTTGTAGTTTTTCTCGTTTACCTTTTCGTTGTTGGAATGACTGTACATTTTTCGCGAAAATACGTGGACTTTCTAAAGAAGTGAGAAACTACACAGTAATTACGCATTTTTACTCTTGACTATGTACTCCTCTTTGTGCAGATTAAGGGCGATTTCTAAAACGAAAGGGGTGTTGAAAATGGATGAGTTCACAAAGGAAATGGAAGAGAGGCTGCTTCACGAGCGTGATGAGCTGATGAAGAAGCTTAACACAGAAGGTGATGACTTCCGTTCCGAGGCTCAGGCCTCTTCTGGTCGCGGTGATTCGAGTGATCTTGCTTCAGATGAAGGTGTGTACCGCAAGATGGAAGCTCTCAATGCAATGGATGCTAAAAAGCTTAAGGCAATAGAGAACGCTCTCAAGCGTATTGGTGAAGGCAAGTATGGCTACTGTCTTCAGTGTGGTAAGAAGATTCCAGAAGGAAGGCTTCGTGCTATACCTGAGGCGGTTCTCTGTATAGATTGCAAGTCTCAGAACGAAAGAATAGGAATGTAATCATTTCATATAGGGATTGGAAGCGATTTCAGTCCCTATATTTGTCATCGGGCCATGGCCTGGAAATACCAGTGTTTCTGAGGGAAGAGCGCTAAGAAGCTTCAGAGAAGAAAAGAGCTTTGATTGATCCCCTCCGATATCCGTACGACCAACGCTGCCTGCAAAGAGGGTGTCTCCTGTAAAGAGCACATTTTCCTCTGCAGAATAGAGCGATACAGATCCTTCTGTGTGACCCGGTGTCCTGATGATCCTGAATGGCCCAGCTTCTTCTCCGTAAATCATCATGTCCTCAGGCATTTCCGCAATTAGCCCTGATGCGTATCTTGAGAGGAAAAATGGATCAAAGGATGAGAGAAGCTCCAATGTGCCTTTGTATCCGTCATTCACATATTGCAGATCTTCTTTTTCGATGTAAACCGAGAGGTCACTTATCTCTTTTCTAGCTTCCGCAAGTCCGAATATATGATCAAAATGTCCATGAGTAAGATAGACTGCCTCAAGTCTGAGGCCATTTTCCTTCACGAATGAAAGCGGCTTTGTGAGTGGATATGGAGCATCAATGAGGACTGCGTTGTTGCCTTCATATTCATAAACAATATAACAGCAGGTACCATAAGGCCCTGCTGTGAATGGCTGTATTCTCATTTTTCAGAATATGTCACTTTTGCTGTTCTGCCGTTGATAGCCTGATTATTCAGCTTTGCAATTGCCTTCTCGCAGTTTTCAGCGCTCATCGTGACAAAAGAGTACTTGTCATGCACACGGATCTGGTAGATGTCCTCGCGTGTGATTTCCAGTTCATTCTGAAGGAGTTTTGAAAGATCTTTTGCATAGAGATGTTTCATCTTTCCAATATTGAGATAGAGTGTCTTCGCACCTTCTGGAATTGCTCTTTCAGCTTTCTCTTTTGTTTCCTGTGGCTTTGTCTGCGGCTCTGCTTTCTTTTCAGGCCTCTCGCTTTTCACTCTTCTCTGTCCTCTGTCGCTTTCTCTTTTTCCCTCCGAAATTATCTTCAGAAGCATTGCGGCAAGTGACATTCTGTCGAAGAACCTGACTTTCTTCCTGATTATGCTCTTGATATTCTCAAGTTCAGCCGGATCTGCGCTTCTCATTGCCTGAAGAAGCTCATCAATCTTTTTTTCCAATGCATCTCCTGTGAGTGGAGTGCTGGTCTTTTCTTCCATTGTCTGCTCCAAATTTGCCTGAACAATAGGCGTGAAAATATGCCCTTAAGGGCAAATACCATGCAGTTTCCGATAAGTTCATGCGGACTGACATAGTCTCGAAAAGAATAAGATTCTGACCAGCTCTTTGTCAACATTTGCAAAGCCTGTTACATTTATAAGCATGAGTGCAATTGATGAGCTTCTGGAAGAGATCGAAGAGAAAGTAGAACGTATAAAAGAAAGTATCCGTAATTCAGAGCTTCGTCTTGGTATTGAGGCTGTATCCCAGCATGAAGTCCTTGGTCTGAGAGTGGGGGTGAAACTGCTGGAGGCGTCGCTGGCAGCTTCTTCAAAGCTTGATGATGCTGAGGCTGCTTTTGATGATTCCAAATCATTTCTTGCTGCTTACAGAGCTAAAGAAGAAAAGCTTGAGAGCATATTGAAAACATGTAAAGAGCTCGATGAGGAGAGCCGCCAGCTGTCAATCAGGCTTGGGGCCATGATTTATGAGCAATGCTCATTCGGCCTTCTCGACAAAGAAACATATAGAATCGTTTATGATGATGTTGAGACTGACAGAAAACTTGAATCAGACACATCCTCTTCTGTAATTTCACGTCTTTTTGGTTCTGGTAAGGCAAAGGTCCGTAAAATGGGAGAAGAGGGGCGATTCATATCCTATGCAGAGATAGCTCTCAAAAGCGGGGTCGGTTTAAACGGAGAAAATGCGACTGCCGTGCTTGGACGTCTTTTGGAAAAACGCAAGCTGCGCACCGACTTGGATGCAGAAAAGAGTGAAACACAGAAGACTCTCGCGGAAGAGAAAGAGAAAGCCAGAGAAATCGAACGTTCGGAAATTTCTGAGACAGAGAGAATCAGGGAATTGCAGAAATCAGAGGAAGAGGCACTCGTCAGTTATGGAAGCTACCTCTACGATAAAGGCTCTGAATGGATAGATAAAGATACTCCTTCCATTATATTGGACGTGCTTGAAGATCTTCTGCATCTTCATAATGAGCAGGATGCCGCACTTGCGGAAAAGGACCGGCTTGAAAGGGAGGCCAAGGCCGATGACTATCGTGCAAT
>CALXYN010000003.1 GCA_944392975.1 uncultured Spirochaetaceae bacterium
GGCGATTGGTAATAAAAAAACAAGAAATAACAGGTTTAAAATGAATATTCTTTGCACAGAAGGAAAATATAAATCCTTGTTCTGCACAACATGAAACTTCAATGCTCAAGAAATCGGAATTTTTCATACGAAGATGACCTTTTCCTATATCTTCTTGGATTGCAGTGTTTCATTGATAGATGACAGCTTCAGAGCCCTGACAATTGCAAACGAAACTCATTTGCATATGAGTGGAATACAACTGCATGAATTGCAATGAATCAAGTCATAATGATGGTGATGAATCTGCAAGTGATATTGCATCACCAGGGCTGACTAATTGAAAATGTAACTAACCTGCACGAGAGAGAAATTCAATTTCTCGGGGTTGAAATATATCTTGAAATGTGATAGGTATCTATGTAGATAGGGTTAATGTGATTAATTTTGACGGGTCGTGGTTCGAGCCCCGTCTCTCACGAAGAAACTAACTCCTTACGTTGTTAGGACTTTTTTTATTGCTTTCTGATGTCGATTTCTCGGATTTTACGCCAATCTTGAGCATCCGAGCAGTTGCCCGAAGCAAGAACCTCTATTGCACAACCCCACCTTATGCTTTTTCAGTGTACTCAATGCAATGCAGGTATCAATTAAGATTACATATTTAATATTCTTAACTAGGATAATCAGAACCGATATTTACTATTCTATTCTAATAAAGGAATTATTTTTGATACACACTAATTCATAGTTCATATTTGGAAATTCAGGTTCAACCGGAACCTTTCAATATCAGGATGTAGAAGTTGCAATGTTTTTTAAACCTGTCAGCTATCAATAGCTTTTTCGTCAAGAAGAAACTCTTCTATTCCGATATATAATATTCCCTTCTCATCATACCAAGGAATGATCTCATCTTTTACAACCACAATTTTTCTGAAAGAATCCTCCACCCTGTTCAGAGAATTTGTCTCCTGAATCCTTTTTGCCTCATCATCTACGGAGAACGCAGACTGGATGTAGTAACGTCTGTTTCCCTTGTTTGCAACGAAGTCAATCTCTAACTGGGTACGAATCTTCTTTCCATTTTCATCCTTTAAGTTATATTCGACTACCCCGACATCAACATCAAAGTCTCTTACTATAAGCTCATTGTAGATGATGTTCTCCATAATGTGATTCTCTTCCTGCTGCCTGAAATTCAGCCTCGCATTGCGAAGTCCAACATCAGAGAAATAGTATTTAAGTGGTGTCTCTATATATCTCTTCCCTTTGATATCATAGCGGAAAGCCTTCGACAGAATGAAAGCATCTATGAAGCAATCAAGATATCTGCTGATCGTATTTGCATTAACCTGCACATGCTTGACGCTCTGGAAAGTATTCGAAAGCTTTGTCGGGTTTGTAAGAGAACCAACGGATGATGATATGATATTCAAAAGATCCTCAAGGATGGATTTGTCATTCAGTATACGGTTACGTTCCAGAACATCTTTGATATATACGTTTTCGAAAAGATCCTTGAGATATTTGCTCTTCTCCTCATGGCTCGTCAGATATAGCACGTATGGCATCCCACCATATGTGAGATACTCTCTCCACGCATACCGTTTTTCTCCTTCAAATGCATCATGGAATTCCTTGTATGAGAGGGGGAGTATGTGTATCTCATCGCCTCGCCCTCTGAATTCTGTCAGTATGTCGGAAGAGAGCATATGCGAATTGCTTCCAGTGACGTAGAGATCAACATTCTTCAGCTTCATCAGTCCAAGTATGACATCGATAAACCCGATTTTTGCTTCATTGGCATCAAGATAGGGATTCTGAATTTTTTTTACGAACTGAATCTCATCAAGAAATACATAGAATCTACTGCTCTTATCAGATACCTTGGTTCGTATGTATGCATCAAGTTCAAGAGGATTGCGGTATCTTGCGTTTGCAGCTTCATCCAATGCAAGCTCGATAATGTTCTCATCTGCAATTCCAATTAAATTTAGATATGAATGATACAGATTAAAAAGCAGGAAAGACTTACCACACCTTCTAATGCCAGTAATCACTTTGACCCTTCCGTTATCTTTCTTTGAAATAAGCTTATCAAGATAACGCCTGCGTTCAATAATCATTTTGCACACCTCTACAAGCAACGTATTTTTGCATCAATCCGCAATTTTAGTTCGAGTTAATTGTAGCATATCACTCTAAAACTACAAGAATACAAAAATATTTTATCGTCTATCCGCATTTTTAATTCAATTTTAGCTGCGAATAAACATTGAGACTGAGTGAAATCAAGGATTAGACATTTTTCCGTTCCATAACCAATAAAGGAAAAGATTCCATGGCAGAAGGGTTATTCCGCCATCCGTTGTTTTTGGGATACTGTCACGAGAGGCAACGATGTACTTATTGAATATTCCTTCTTCCTTCAGCGCCTTCAGTCCTCTAAAATCTTTCTTCTCACTCACAAGTTTCGTGGTCTTTGCATCAAGGGCAATTTCATCAACAAAGCCAACTTCAAATAAGGACTGACGTGTACGTTAGTACGACAACTTTTCCTTACGTTTATTGTAATCGAGGTATGCCGATAGCTCTTCAGCAATGTATGTCTCAAACAACTTGCTATACTCTGTATCGACAATATCACCAAGTCTAAGCAGGAAGCGTATAAGACCAACATCGAAATAGTAGAACCGTTCAGTCTCAACGGCCTTTCGTTTCTTCGTCTTTGTATATGGAGTGATAGAGAACCCGATCATAGTGTCATAAAGAATGCCGTACCATTCGGTTATCGATCCCCTACTCATCACATCACTTGCAATATTGGAGTAGTTGAGTTCCTCTGCATTGGTAAGGGGCATGCGGACGATTTCTTGGACTTAAGCGATAATTTTTCTTCGACCTGAGCTCAAGTGGGATGAGACCTCCAAGTAACATCCTTATTCTTTCTCCATTGTACCAGTGGATGTAGGCATCGACCCTATCCAGGAAGTCTTCAATCGTGACTTCCTTCCCCCAGAACATCTCATTTTTCAGCTTTTCGAAGCCTCTCACAGGCAAGTTATCATGAAAGCATCCGTGTTATATTGATAATAATATCCCAGTTCGTGTGATATCACATATTATGTAACTTCAATAGCTTCATTAAGACATCAAAAGCAACGATATTACATCTAGATGAATAAGCATTCTGACTAGTGAGTCAGTGACATAGAAACGGAAAAGTGAGAGGAAGAACTTCCTTATCGAATCGACTTTCCTCAGCACACCATTGATTCCAAGTTCCTCAGGAAATCACAGTACAAACTCATAAGCAAGCTTTCTGTCCCCCTCAAACAGAACATAACCAGTATGTCTGAATCCAAGCTTCGGAAGCAGATGCTGCATTATCATATTGCTTCTGTCGGTATCAATCCGTATAGATAACGCGTCACGGCTTTCCGCGATAGCCTTGCATCCATTGATGAGCGCAGGGAAAAGCCCTTTTCCACGGAATGAGGATGAGAAGGCAATGCGATGAAGCGCTATATACTTTCCATCTGTCATCCACGCACCATCAATCTCATCATATGCACTGTCATAATCAACAATGGCAAGATACCCGGCAATCTTTCCATCTATGAGTACCTTGTATCCTATACCGTTCTTAGCATCCGATGAGATAAGCTCTTCTGATGGATACTCCGTAGCCCACTGCTTATTCCCATACGAAAGCTGGAATGTCCTGGCATCTTCAATTATTGCCATGACTTCCCCTATATCCCTGCTATCTATTCTCTCAAGTGTCATATCAGAAATCTAAAACATTGCGAGTCTCAGAACAACATAAAATGCTCAATTCTGTGTATGGATATAATGCCTCTTTTGTTGCCAGGCTCATCCTATAAGCTTAAAGAATTACCTTGCCTTCAGTAGTTCTATGTCTGCAAGCAGATCAGATATCACACTTCCTGCATCTCCATTGATGCAGATTGCGCGATCTGCAATTTTCCGAGGAGCACATGCTTCTCCATAATTTATGCAGGCGTATACCGCATCGCGATTGTAATATGTCATCTTCCAGAAAGGAAATTTGATTATCCCTGGTGTGTTTGATCCGACACCGAGTTCAAGGTATAGAACTTTTCCATTTCTATGATTATCAACGAACTTCTGATACCTCTCTGCAGCCTCATGCCATCCCCTATCTTCAACAAAATTGTCATCGGAGCGAAGATTAACAGTCATATGGCTGCCGCAATGGGGACAATAAGGAATCAGCTCAGATGGGATCCTCATTCCACACTGCTCCTATACCTGAAAAACATTGCACTTCCATCATGTAACTGTTTCAGAATTGAGGAACAGCTTTCTCACCTAGATGATGTATCTTCAAAGCATCGCTGCGTGATACCCCTCTTTTGAATGTATATGCAGGGTATCCAAATCCGAGAGGTACAGTAATGTAATGGTTCTCAGGTATACAAAGGAAAGCTCTGGCCTTCGGGCATATTGAAAGTGCCGCGCCAGGCGTTGAGACATATATTGTCCCGATTCCATATGATTCCATCAGCAATTCTACATATGTAAGTGCTATCTGAGTGTCATAGACCCATTCGCCTCTTCCGATTGGAGCATGGACAAAAAGTGCATGTGGAGCACCGCGGAACATGAAACTTTCACCCTCTTCGCATTTTGTACGGAAGAATGCAATATCCTCTTTTGTGAATCTTCCAGGATATATACCTCTGTCAGCAGCATCAAAAAGTTCCTTATGGAAAAGCTCGGCAAACTCCTTCATCGTCTCTTTATCGTCTATGACTGTATACTCTACCAGTTGATTGCAGCTTCCAGTCGGTGAGTTGCCTGCGATATGCAGAATATGGTCTATGAGAGCCTTATCGACATTCTGATCCTTGTATAAGCGGCAGCTACGTCTGTTTGTTATAAGAGCTTCCATCTCTTCCGATTTTGGTATCATTGTTCGCGGTAGGCAGTCATCAGCAGTCTTTCCAAGGATGGAGAGAGCACCTGTCGGACAGACTGCCAGACACCGCTGGCACTCCCAGCACATCTGCCATTCATCAGTAAGATGATCTATCTCCATATGGGGAAGCCTGTCTTCTCCAAGTTTCAGCGCCCCGTTCCAGCAGGTTTTCTCGCATAATCCGCAATGGATGCATTTCTCTTTATCGATTACAAGATGCTTATCAAGAATATTATTTTTCATTTTTCCCCTCCTAAATAGTGAAACCAAGTATTGCAAAGGCTATTAAAGCCATAAGAAGCGCAATGAGCGTATACGGTAGCTCAGTTCTGACGTGATTGATGATCTCAGTCCCTGTCATTGTTGACGAGAGAATCACGCTGTCTGATATAGGGGAACTCTGGTCTCCGAATACAGATCCTGAGATTATGGCTCCAATCATATACTGAAGAGGAATGCCTGAAACATAGGCAACTGGAATGAGTATCGGCACAAGAAGGCTTACAGTTCCTCCGCTTGTTCCTGTTGCATATGAAATGACAGCAGCTATGAGAAGGGATGCTGGAAGTATGAATGAACCCGGAAGATAGACAGTAAATGATGCAATGTATGAAGCAGTACCAAGGACAGAGAGCATTGAGCTGAATGAGTATGCAAGAACTAGTATCATCGTAAGTGAGAACATCCCTGTCATACCTTCAATAACCCATGAAATATATCTGTCCACTGTACAAATACCCTGAATTCTGTAGAACAAAGCTGAAAAAATGAGAGTAAGTACTCCTGCAGAGAATACAGACATTGAGCCATCCCCATTAGCTATGTTTCCATTTCCGCTTATAAGAAGAAGCATGAATATGGATGCAACAAGAAAAAGAAGAGGAACAACCATATTCCTTGCAAGAGGCTTCTTTTCAGAAGGAATATCTGTATCGTAAACAGCTTCATTATCATCACAGAGAGCATCTGAATCCGCTTTCTTCATAGGTCCTATATCCTTTCCAGTGATAATTGTTACAAAGAGCACAATAATCAAAGCGATTGCAAAGAAATGAAAAGGAACTGCTCTCAGTACGAGGGAGAATGGATTTTCTTCAAGTCCAAGATTATTCATGACAGGCGTAAGGAATGAGACAAGCACCGCCGCAGCACTTCCGAAGGGAACAAACCAGGCGACAGCCGATCCCGTTGAGTTTGCTATAAAAGCAAGTCTTTCCTTTGGTATACCGAACTTGCGGAAGAATGGTTTTCCAGACATTGATGTAACTGTGATTGAACTCGTTCCATCAGCAAAGAGAAGCAATCCAAGGATTGATGGAAGCAGTTCAGCCCTTCTTCTGGTTGTTATGATTCTCTTTCTTTCTGTCGCATATCTTACTAACCCCTCCACTCCTCCGGCTCTGGATACTGCAGACATTATGCCACCCATGATGAGAACGAAAAATGTGGTTGCAGCAGTACCTGACGATGTGAAGACATTCGCTACCGCATTGATACCGGAAAGAAAATCTCCAGTTACAAATCCAACAACAACCGATGAAACGACAAGTCGCTACAAGAGCCAGGAAGACGTTTTTCCTGCAGAATGCAATGATGAGAACAATGATTATCGGAATGATAGAAAAGAAACCATATCCATTCATTTTCAGCCTCCGAAAAGCAGTATATTGAATTGGTTTCTGTAAACAAGAACGCACTTTTTTGTGACCTAGATTACCTTTTTGTGACTTTTGGGAAAAAACGACTGAAATGCAGAAATTGTGGAAAAAAAATTTTTTAGTTTAAACAACAAAATACGATATAGTCTGAAACTACAGATTATTATGACAAGGACTTATATCTAATTTCCAATGATAATTTATTTTCGGATAATGAATTTACAATAGTAGATTTTATCTAAATATCGACTTTATGAAATTCATTTTTCGTCATATAATGATTTTTGCAGAGGCAAAATCTTGAAAAAGTATATAAAGCGTTACATTGATCTGGACAGGATCCTTGACCGGAAATCGGTATTCATTATTGGCCCGAGAATGTGCGGAAAGTCTATGTATGTGAAAAATGAAGTCAGGAAACCAGTACTCTATTGGAATCTACTCTCCAATATTCTTTATTACCGCATTGTCAGGAATCCCGCTCTTCTTGAAGAAACACTTAGAGCAGAAAGACTTACAGAAGGACTTGTGGTTATAGATGAAATCCAACGAGCACCTAAGCTCTTATATACAGTCCACCAGTTCATTGAAGATACGGATCTTGTATTTCTGATGACCGGTTCAAGCGTACGTAAACTGAAGACCGGAGGAGTCAATCTTCTTGGAGGCCGTGCGCTTGAGAAGAAACTGCATCCTCTCTGCTATCCAGAAATCAAGAACGGGGACAATTACTCTCTTGAACAAATATTCCGAACGGGGTTATTGCCTGAAATGTATCTATACCCAGCAGAGGCTGACGAAGCTCTTGAGGCATATGAAGGTTTATATCTGGAGACTGAGATTCAGCTTGAGAATGAAGTCAACGACCTGCCAGGATTCATTAACTTCTTAGAAAAGGCTGCACTCTCAAACGGACAGCAGATCAATTTCTCTGCGTTTGCTTCTGATGTGGGGGTGAGCCGTCAGGCGATAAAAACTTGGTACAAGATTCTCCTCGATACATTGATGGTTAGGGAAATCAAGCCCTATGGGAAGACGAAGAAGAGAAAGGAAACATCATTTTCCCGCTTCTACTTCTTCGATGTGGGAATTGCAAGAAGCCTTGCACATATAACAGTTCCAACAGAGACAATGACTGAATATGGTACGCTATTCGAGACATACATCGCAATGGAGCTTGTTGCATATATCGACTATACAGGACTGCACAATACAGATATCACTTACTACCGTACCAGCGACGGAAAGAGAGAGGTTGACTTCATCATCGGGGATGAAGTTGCAATCGAGGTAAAGAGTGCAAAAAATATTACTGACAAGCATCTTGCAAATCTGAGGGAGCTCAAGGAAGAAGGCATCTTCTCCAAGTACATTGTCGTATCACGGGAAGACAGTCCAAGGAGGCTTGATGATGGTATCCTCATACTTCCATGGAAGAATTTTCTTGAAAAACTCTGGAATGGAGATATCCTCGCAAAACAGTAATCAGTTCTCTGACTTATAAAGAGATGAGATGGATAGTAAGCATAGGAAACTATCCCGGAAATTCAGCCTTCACTTTGACAGTTGGTACGGTGTTTACACGGCCACTTTGGTGATACTACCAAATATAACAAACCAGAAGGCACTGATCTTGTGGAGTTCGCTGAAAGCAAGTCTTTGGGTGTATCGAGTTTTAGGAAGAATGGTTTTCCAGACATTGATGTACAAAGAGGCTGGTACCTTATGATTTCAGGTTTTCCTTATAGTACTTTCCCCATGCTTCCATTGAAGCTATTATCGGCCTCATACTTTCCCCTACTTCAGATAGAGAGTATTCAACATGAGGAGGAACTTCAGGAAACACAGTCCTGATTATAATTCCATCCGCTTCCATAGAACGTAAACTTTCGGTAAGAATCTTCTGACTGATTCCATCAAGCGATCGCAAGCTCATTGAAGCGCCAGGGACATACAAGAAGATTTCTCATGATTAACAGTTTCCATTTGCTTCCTATAAGCTGCACAGTAGTAGCCACTGGACAAGCTGGTAATTCTTCTTTTTTCTTCATAATGAACCCTTTAAATAGAATATAACATGCCACAATGCATGTTACATACAAAATCACATGCGGCTCTTCTTGAAATTGATTTTGTCATCTGTACCTGGTTTGTACGTTACTAAATAATTCTCGTAATAGCCAGAAAAGCCAAGAAAACAATCCCAAAACCACAAAAATGCCCATAAAGAATGTTCACAAAGCTCCAAATCGGCATTTATAAATATATCAGCAAGTACGTAATCATAGAAATAATCAACTTAAAACAACACCCTGATATCACTGCAAAATACGCTTTGCTCGAACAACAAAATCTATTACATTGGTAAAATCGGAGGGTTCACATGAGTATCGGCCTTAAGCGTGGTACAGTAATACTTCTGGAACATCAGGAAGACTGGGAAGAGGCAGGAAAAGAGTGCGCCAAGCTACTTTCCTCTATTCTCGGAGAAAGTGCTGTTGGGGTACAACATGTAGGAAGCACATCAATCCCCTGGTATTCATGCAAAACCAATTATCGATATTGCGGTAGGAGTAAGAACCCTTGATGAGGTTCTGGAATATCGAGAGGAACTGAGCAAATATGGCATTATCTTTCATGGAGAAGATATACCAGGGCAACTTTTGTTTGTCATGGGTAACGGTGATATAAGAACCCATCACATCCACTTTATCACATGGAATGGAGAAGCCTGGTGGAATTATATACTCTTCAGAGATTATCTATGCACTCATTCAGAAAAAGCCAAGGCTTACGATGAACTTAAAATGTCTCTTGCAATGGAGTACCCTAACGACCGCAAAGCATATACTAATTCAAAAGATTCATTCATCAAAACCATAATTACTGAAACCAGAAAAATGCATTTTGAAAATCGTTATTTCTGAATTATTGATGTCATAAAAAATGGAAGATCCTCTTCCATGCAAAACAGGATCTTCTCACATAAGATTTTGTTAATGCATTATCTACGGCAGTCATCCCTGATGAACGGATAACTGATTTTACGATCTATCAGCATTCTGTATTTATCTGGATGTCTATAAGCATTTCCATGCACTTCATTCTCCCGATACTTCCGAAGTTGTCTGATATCCAGATCAATCACATAAATACCTTCACTTTCACCAGCTTGCAATATGCAGGTGTCCCTCGATCCTTCGACATCGGGAAGATAAGCAACACCATCAAAAACACTAGAATATCCGTTACAATCAGGGACCCCTTCAGGATAATTACAGGTAGCTATTGCAAGCATATTCTCAAGAGTCCTACCTCTGAGCTGCGAAAGACGATTTATTTCCATTGGACAGGCATTCGGTACAAGAATCAGTTCTGCACCTTTCAGCATAAGGATTCTTGCGCTCTCTGGGAATTCCCGATCATAGCAGATCATGGCCCCAACATTTATTTCACCACATTCAGTATTCAGTTCAGTGACATAAAAGTCATCACCCGGTGTTAGATGATGTTCTTCTCCAAAGTCACATGTATGTACCTTTGCATAAACAAGTCTCCGTTCACCGAATCTATCAAAAAGTACAATAGTATTCCGAAGACCATTCTCATGTTTTTCAAGCAAAGTAATACCAATAGCCATGTTCAGTTCTTTAGCAAGTCTTGAAAAAGACAAGACGAAATCACTATCCAGAGAAATTGCCTTTTCGCCCCAATCCTCCACTGATCCAGAAATATTATATCCAATGCTCCACATCTCAGGAAACAATGCGATATCTGCCCCATGCTGTCTCGCCTCTTTACAAAATTGAATTCCTTTCAGCAGATTCTCTTCCAATGGTCCACAAGGTAGTATCTGCAGCAAAGCTTTAACAAATCCCTCATACACCAGAATATTACTACCCTATCAAGACGTCGTGGTAATATAAAACAATCTGATGTTCCAATTTTCTCTAGGAAGCAATCATTGGAGATGTCACTAAGAAAGGAATGTTTATGAAAATTGATCATGTAGCAATGTATGTAAAGGACCTGGAGAATACAAAATCATTTTTTGAGAAATACTTCAGTGCTACTTCAAACGATGGCTACCACAACAAGAATACAAATTTCCGCTCCTACTTTCTTTCATTTGGAAACGGATCCAGACTGGAAATAATGAATAAGCCAGATATGGATGACAAAGAAAAGAGTGTTGCAAGAACGGGTTTTATACATATTGCTTTCTCAGTAGGAAGTAAAGAAAAAGTTGATGAATTGACATCGCAATTAAAAGCAGATGGTTATGAAGTTCTCAGCGGTCCTCGTACAACAGGAGATGGATATTATGAAAGCTGTATTGTTGATTTAGAAAACAACCAAATCGAAATTACAGTTTGAACAAATACTAAAGCTATTACTTCAGCTTTTTATCCACAAAAGTTAAAACTGTTAAAAAATGACCGCAGTCTCCTGCGGCCATTTTATTACATACCTGTAACTTTCTATTAGAATGCAACAGAAACCTGTGGTACGATTGAGAGACCAGGAAGGTCGTAGCTGAAAGCAGCTCCCTTAGCATACTCAACACCAAGCTTGAATGTAACATTCTGAAGTGTATATCCGATGTCACCACCAACAAACACTGTATCACCAAAGTTCTCGAGATCAGTTGCTCCAAAGAATACGTCAAGAATCATGTTCTCAACAACGTTGAGGTTAGCACCAGCAACGAGGTAGTGCTTTGTAGCAGCATCTGTAATGCTTGCAGAATACTCAACATATGCATCTACGAGATCTACACCACCGTAAACTGTAGCTGCGATTGTCTGTGCTGCTCCATCAGCAAAACCGATAATATAAGAAGCGGATACACCAAGGTCGAAGTTAAGACCAGCAAGTGTTGCAACGTTTACATCAGCAGCTGCTGTGAATGCACCATCATTAAGAGATCCGTTCTGTCCATCTCCCTTGAGAACCCAACCTGCAGATACCTTGAGACCATCAAGAGGATTTGTAAGAGCAGAAATAACGAGGTCACCACCTTCACCATCAATTTCAGCTTCATCATCTGCAGCGGATGTAAACTCTGGAGCACCAGCAACCTGTACCTGAACAAGGTTACCATAAGCTACATTTACATTTGCCCAAAGTCCATTAGCAGCAGTTCTGATTCTGTCGAAGTTCTTTCCAGACTGGTTGGAATATGCTCTGAGAACTGTCTGCTCATCATTCATTGCAAGACCAAACTTTACAGAAACATCAGACTCTGCATTGAAAAGCTTCATCATATCGATGGAGATGTCACCGGCCAATCTCTTGTCAGCAACCATCTCTCCTTCTGTCTTTACTTCCCAAAGACCATTCTCATCAGCAAAGCTGAGGTTGAGCTTTGTTGTATGTGATCCTGTTCCGTCCTGTCCCATGATATGGGATGTCCACTCATCATTGTTGTAGTTGAAGTTGTAACCACCAACGAATTCGCCACCGAAATTCACTGCTGCGAATACGCTTGTCATTGCAAGAGCGAGAACGAGCAGAGATACAAGTACCTTTTTCATTACTTCCTCCAAAATTTGGGGTGAACATCAAAATTGAGTCCAAAATTCCCCTTTTCCGTTATTCTTGTGAAGATTGTACCAACCGTTTCATTCAACTGTCAAGTTAAATTCACATTCAACACATTAGATACACAATAAAAATTATATCTTTTTCAGTAGTTTTTCGGCGACATAACAATACAGATTGCTATATAGTTGTTCGTTTTCTTATCTTATAAGTGGTTTGCATATAACAACTGTTAAAATGAGTATACCCAATACGGGTTAGCCTCGCGGAAATGAATGTGAAGAATGTGAAGATTATATAGAGGGACAAAAAAAAATGAGTCCGATATCTCTACCGGACCCATCCTCTGCAAGCAGGTTATTAATTAAAGAACCTTGAATGCATCGCGACCTGCATACTTAGCTGTATCGCCGAGGTAATCCTCGATTCTGAGCAGCTGGTTGTACTTTGCAAGCCTGTCAGAGCGGCTCATGGAGCCTGTCTTGATCTCACCTGTCTGGAGAGCGACTACAAGGTCAGCAATGAAGCTGTCCTCAGTCTCGCCTGAGCGGTGGGAAACAATAGCTGTGTAACCATTGCGCTGAGCCATGTCGATAGCCTCGAATGTCTCTGTAAGAGTACCAATCTGGTTAACCTTGATAAGAATTGAGTTAGCAACTCCTCTCTCAAGACCCATCTTGAGACGCTCTGTGTTTGTAACAAAGAGGTCGTCACCAACGAGCTGTACTCTGTCGCCGATCTTCTCTGTGAGAAGCTTCCAGCCCTCCCAGTCATCCTCTGCCATACCATCCTCGATGGAGATGATAGGATACTTGTTAACCCAGCTCTCCCAGAGCTCTACCATCTGTGCAGAAGAAAGCTGCTCGCCTGTTGTCCACTTGAGTGTGTACTTACCTGTCTTCTCATCATAAAGTTCGGAAGATGCAGGATCGAGAGCAATCATGAAATCTCCATCGCGGCCTGCGGTATAACCTGCTTTCTCGATAGCTTCCATGATGACATCAAGAGCCTCTTCATTGGACTGAAGGTCTGGTGCGAAACCACCCTCATCACCAACACCTGTGTTGTATCCCTTTGCCTTAAGAACGCTCTTGAGTGCGTGGAATACTTCAGCAATCCATCTTACAGCCTCGCGCTCGGAAGGAGCACCGATTGGCATAACCATGAATTCCTGGAAATCAACCTTGTTATCAGAGTGTGCACCACCATTGAGAATGTTTGCCATTGGAACTGGAAGTACACATGCATGATAAGCACCAAGATACTTGAAGAGAGGAAGTCCGAGGAAATCAGCAGCAGCACGTGCTACAGCCATGGAGACACCAAGAATTGCGTTAGCACCAAGGCGAGCCTTGTTAGGTGTTCCATCAAGCTCAATCATTGCGCGGTCAATAGCGACCTGATCAAGAGCATCCATACCCTCGATAGCTGGTGCGATGATGTTATTCACATTGTCTACAGCCTTGAGAACGCCCTTGCCACCAAAGCGCTTCTTGTCGTCGTCGCGAAGCTCAACTGCTTCGTGTACACCAGTAGATGCTCCGGAAGGAACAGCAGCGCGGCCCATGGAACCATCTTCAAGGATGACATCGACTTCTACGGTAGGATTACCGCGGGAATCAAGGATTTCTCTAGCTTCGATAAATTCGATAATGCTCATCATATTCTCCTATTTATAAATATAGAGTTACTGATAATATCTTCTGAATAAAGCTAAAAGTCAAGGAAAGTACATTCATTACTATACACAGTGTCCTAGAGCATGAAAGACAGCAACTCTCATTCTGAAAAGAAATTACTTGATTTATACCCCCATTAAGCCTTTTTCTGCCTATTGTTCAATTCAAATGAAAATCATATTGAATAAATCAAGTCCTATCTAGAACAAGAGCACTCTCATCATGTCCAGTGCCAGGATAGAAATCAAAAACTGAGGCTTTCATTATTTTGTAACCAGTCATTCTTCCCACATCACGGGAAAGCGTTGAGCTGTTACAAGAGACGTAAATAATCCGTTCAGGTTTCCACGAAAGGATAAGAGAAAGCGCCTCTGCAGAAAGTCCTGTACGAGGAGGATCGACTATGACAGTATCCACATGCCGTCCGCTTTTCTTTCCCCAAAGAGCAACATCAGCTGTAAAAGAAAGCGCAGATGGAGCATTCTTTCTGGATAATTCCAGACACCCCTTGCTTCTCTCTACCGCATAGACACGCTTTCCACTTCCTTCAAATAATGCTGAGAACGTACCAACCCCGCTGTAAAGATCCATGAGGCTCTCACCTGTTGCATTTTCCTTTACAAAAGAAAGCAAATGTGGAAGCAGAGATGGGTTTGACTGGAAGAAAACATCGGCATTTACACGATATCCGATACCGGAAATTGTTATTGTCACCTCATCTTTTCCCAGCGTTAAGGTATCATCACCGTCAAATGCACTTACTTCTGCAAATCCTGTTACCCTATCAACACGATTTGAAAACATTGCATCACGACCGGCTTTCAGAAGAGTCTTTTTCTCTTTTAAAAGAGCATTAAGACGATCAGATATCACTGGGCAACAGTCAAGCTCAATGATCGAGGAAGATTTTCTGCCAAGGAATCCGCACTTTCCTCTTGCAATATCCACATGGAAACGGGCTCTGTGCCGATACCCCGAAAAAGAACCGTAATAAGCTGGAATATTTTCTGGAATATCTTCAATTTTCCCTATTCGCCGAAGATTATCAACAAGGATATCCCTCTTTATATCTGCACTGGTCTTCTCAGAGACAATCTGGAAATCACAGCCGCCACAGATGCCATAATAAGGACACCGGGGTTCAATGCGCAGCGGAGATGCTTCAATGATACCTACAGTCTCTGCTATGGAATATGCAGGTTTTGACTCTACTACTCGAGATTCAACAAGTTCTCCTGAAAGTGCTCCTCTTACCAGTATGGTCTTACCATCTTCATGAGCAACACCAACAGCCTCAGATGCCATTTTCTCAATTCTCAAAGCCATGACTTCAGCCTCTCTGCATATTCTGCTATCAAACTGATACCACTCTCCCAAAAAGATGATGAGGTTATATCAGACCCGGCAACTGCAGCACATTCAGCAGCACTTTTCATTCCAGTATTCAAAAGAACGTTTTTGTAAACAGTGAAGAAATTCTTCTCATTCTTACGGGAATAAAGCGAGAGTGCAAAAAGTTCTCCGAACGCATATGGATAGTTGTAGTATGACAATGATGCTGAATAATAATGGGATTTGACTGCCCACATATAAGGATGCTTTATACCAATGGCATCTCCATATGCTTTTTCCTGAGCCGAAAGCATCAATTCTGAAAACCTGTCCGCGCTGATTTCCCCATTCTTCCTCTCTTCAAATACTGATTTCTCGAAGAGGAATCTTGAATAGATATCCACAATGACCTGGGCTGCAGACTGGACAAAAGATTCGATGACAGCAAGCTTTTCATCTCCTTCCGAATTTTCCAGAACATGGTCAAAAACAAGCATCTCTCCAAATATCGAAGCTGTCTCCGCCAGTGTCATCGGATATGTTGAAAGCGATGGTGGAAGATCTTTCACAACAGAATCATGAAAGGCATGTCCAAGTTCATGAGCAAGTGTGGAGACGCTGCCATAGCTTCCATCGAAATTACAGAAAACACGACTGACTCCAACTTTCGGGAAAGATGTATCATATGCACCACCGGATTTTCCAGAACGGGGCTCTGCATCTATCCAATTATGCTCAAATGCATAGCGCGCAAAAGCTCCCATTTCTGGAGAGAATGAGGAATAGGACGATACGACAATCTCTCTAGCTTCATCGTATGAATAACTCTTTTCAGAATTACCAACAGGTGCAAAAAGATCGTAGAAATCCATCTTATCAATCCCAAGCAGCCTAGCCTTTGTATGAAAGTAATCCTGGAAGACAGGAAGGGATGATTTAAGTGCTGCGATGAGGCTGTCGAGAATCTGATGGTCGATTGCAGAAGAAAAGAGAGCCCTATCTACAGGATCTTTCCAACCTCTTCTCTTCTCCAGTGATAACACAGTACCTTTTACACCATTAAGCGCACCCGCAATCGCCACTTTATGCTCTTTTAAAAGTGCAATCTCATTTTCATAAGCACTCTTTCTTACGGTTCTATCACCGTCAGATGCCAGGAGACGCAGCTCTGTAAGTGTCTTCCCATCTTTTGCTATGGTTGAGGTTACAGTAGCCATAAGGCGTTCCCAGGCAGAAGAACCTGAACGGGAAAGCTCTGCAGCAAGAGACTCCTCTTCAGGACTCATGAGGTGCGACTCCTCAACAAGAATATCCTCAAGATACTTTCTCCATGGCTTCAGAACCGGAGAATTAAACTCATCTTTCCTCTTTGCCACTGAGCGAAGAAAGACATCTTCCGCTTGCTGATACATAACAGCCGCATTCTCAACATCGCCGACAGCTTTTATGTATTCAGTATTTTCCGTATCTGTCGAAAGGAGTGCATTGGCATACGCATCAAGTGTAATAAGCACTGCATCGCACTGATCCTTGAATGCTATCAATTCCTCAAGCGGCTTTTTTTCCTCAATAAGGGAGACAAGCTCCCTACCCATTCTTTCTACGCTCTTGATATCATCAATGAATTCCTTTGAAGAAGGCGATGGATAAATTTCTGTCATATCCCAATGTGGCAGTCTGTTCATGCCACGATAATACCATCGAGAGTCTTGTTGTGCTACAATTGCCATGATGGGCGTATTACTGATAAACATCAGAAAGCAGGGAGAAGATGAGCGTCTCTGCGAATTGAGGGAAAATGAAACAAAAAGCCTATTGAAAACTCTATCCCTCACAGTTGTCTGCTCCCTGACATATACAGTCAAGGACATAAATGTCTCCACATATATCGGCTCTGGGCAGGCAGAAGAGGCAATGGAGTGTGCAAGGGCTTTTGATGCAGAAGAAGCTGTCATCAATACATTCATATCACCCCGCCAGGAGAAGAATCTTGAAGACAGGCTTGGCATCCCTGTCTCTGACAGAGAAGCTGTGATTCTCTCTATTTTCTTTCAGAATGCTCACTCAAGAGAGGCAAGACTGCAGATTGAAAAGGCAGAAGCTGAGTATCTGAGACCAAGGCTTCAGAACAGGGAAGCCAATCTGTCTCAGCAAAGAGGCGGCGTCAGAGGAGCAAAAGGTGAAGGAGAAAGGAAGATAGAGCTGGAAAGAAGGCTCATCGACCAGAGAATCAGAACACTGGACAGGGAGATAAAAGAAGTACAGGCTATCCGGAAAACAAAGAGAAAGGTCAGAGAAAGCAACGGAATTTTCTCATTCGCGCTTACTGGATATACAAATGCGGGTAAGTCCACAATCCTCAATGCACTCACAAATGCCGGTGTTTTAGCAGAAGACAAGCTGTTTGCAACGCTGGATACAACAACAAGAGCCCTGAAGCTTCCAAATGGTCAGAAAGCTTTGCTTTCGGATACAGTAGGATTCATCTCAGATCTGCCAGAGGTTCTGATTGAAGCATTCTCTTCAACGCTTGAGGAAGCATTATCAGCAGATGCCGTGATTATAGTAGCAGATGCCTCACATCCTGATGCCTATGGGTGTCTGAAAAAGACAAAGGAAACACTTGCAGACTTAGGCGCAATCGATAAAGTAAAAATCCTTGTTATCAACAAGACAGATGAAATCCACGATGATATTTCATATGTAGCGCTGAAAAGAGAGCCTTATATGATTGTCGAGACAAGCATGAAACAAGGGAAAGGGATTGATAAGCTGTTAGAAGCAATGGCGATGGCTACAAATGAAAGCTATATGGATATCACCATAACTGAACCTCTTGAAAGTGATATAATCGGCAGGATTGCAAAGGATGGTGCAATAAGAAGCATCGATTACGGAGACACATTCATAACCATTACTGCAAGAATCCGAAAGGAACTTGCAGGTAAATATAAAAGAAGATAAAAAAAGGACCAGACAAGTCCGGTCCTCAAATAAAACGGTATTTTTCAATCAAACATCCAAAGTGCACCAATTCCACCATTGAAAAGGCCGGCAAGTCTCCATTCATTTGTAACTTCTAGGTTAATGCCTCCTCCCAAGCGAAGATAGAAAAGAAGTGGTACATCTGGAATCTGATATTCAAGTCCTGCAACAAGCACAACACCAAGATTCATATTGAACGGGTCTCCAAAGAAAAATCCCATTGGAATCATAAGACCAAGTGTTACTGGCATATGGTGAGGCCCCTTAATATCAATATCATAGACTTCATAATTGAAGCCAACGTCTCCACCAAGTCCGATGCCATTCGAACCAATGTGAAGTGCATCAATACCAATGTTTGCAATTACGTCAAATTTTCCCATACCGAACTTCATGCCAAGACCGGTGTTAGTTCCAAGATTAAGACCGATTCCGAAAGAGCCGTCATCGGAAGATCCTCTTGAGGCTGCCATAGCTGGAGCTATTGCAAGAACAGCAACAACGAGGAGAATAAGCACTTTCTTTTTCACAAAAGCACCTCCTAATTAATTCTAATAAATAATCCTACGTTAAGAAAAACAAAAAGTACAGCGTCCCATATCAAATAATACACTATGTAGACGAAAGTTCTGTTCTTCGGATAGAATCCCCTGCCATGGATGAAAAGAAATCACCACTTACTATAAGAGGGCTTGCCGTTGGCATCATTGGCCTGATTATCATTACAGCTTCTAGTATGTACGTAGCATTACGCATGGGTGCACTTCCATGGCCTACAGTGTTTGTAACCGTGCTTTCTATGGCCATTCTTGGAAAAGCGAAGAATTCAACACTTGAGGAGATAAACTGCACACATACTCTCATGAGTGCCGGTGCAATGGTTGCGGGAGGCCTCGCTTTCACACTCCCAGGACTCTGGATGACGGATCCCTCTGCATCTCTTTCAATTGTGACAATCCTTGCAATTTCCATCACAGGAGCAGTTCTTGGAACTATCTTCACAGTCATTTTCCGTTCAAGTTTCATAGAACGTGAAAAACTCCCTTATCCGATGGGAGAAGCGGCTTACAACACGCTCATTGCAGGAAAGGAAGGGAAAGGTGCTCCTGTGCTTTTCACGTCACTTGGGGCTTCTGCCCTCTTCACATTCATCCGTGATGGACTCGGAAAAATTCCTTCTGTTATTACTGTATTCGGTGGTTCTTCTCTTTTCCCCGCCCTCTCTGTATGGGTATCACCAATGGCGTTAGGAATCGGCGCAATCATTGGCCCAGTCCTTGCCCTGATGTGGTTTGGAGGTGCTGTTCTCGGCTACTTCATACTTACACCAATAGGACTTGCTACAGGACTTTTCGATTCAATGGCTAGTGCAGATGCATTCAGAAGCAATCTTGGTATCGGATTGATGATTGGAACGGGCCTTGGCGTTGCCGTAAAGGCAATAATCTCCTTTTTCAAGCGTGACAAGAGTAAAAAGGCCTCACCAATACCCAAGAATGTCCTTATTGCAATTATCGCACTTTGCATTCTTACTGTTCTGATACTCTCAATCACTACGGAAATAACGATTCTTGAGGGAATTCTCCTGATTGTGGGAGTCTATCTGACAACATACCTTTCCGGCATGCTTACAGGGCAGACCGGTGTGAATCCGATGGAAGTCTTTGCTATTCTCGTACTTCTTGGAATATCTGCGTTATTGAGTCCCACCCTTGCAGCAGCATTCTCCATTGCAGGCGTTGTTGCTGTAGCCTGCGGTCTTACCGGAGATGTCATGAATGATCTCAAGAGCGGGTCATTGATTGGAACACGTCCTCGCTACCAGATAATGGCAGAAGGAATTGGCGGAATCATCGGTGCTGTTGTTGCGGCTTTTGCTCTCATCGTACTGAAAAACTCAATGGGTGGTTTCGGATCTGCAGAACTTCCAGCCCCTCAGGCTGCTGCAGTAGCGGCAATGGCTGGTGGCCTTACGGATTCTGTTGCATTCTTCATCGGAGTAGCAGCAGGTCTTATTCTCTATCTTCTCCAGCTTCCATCTGCAACCCTTGGTCTTGGTGTGTATCTTCCGACATACATATCCTCGGCAATGGCACTCGGTGCTGTTATAATGGCCATTGTAAAGAAAGCCATGAAAAACAAAGCAAAAGCCGATGAAGGCGCAGCCCTTATCTCTTCAGGTCTTCTTGGTGGAGAGGGCATCACAGGTGTCATCATCGCTATTGTTTCGATGTTCTAGGAGAGATGATGGAAAGTCTGTTCTGTAAAAGCAATGAGGAAATAGCTTCAATTCTCAATCTTGAGAAACCGTTTCAGGCAAAGATTATCTACCAGAATCTGATAAGAGGCGTCTTTGATTTCAATGCAATGACTTCCCTCCCCAAGGCACTGAGAGAACGCCTTTCTGCAGAAAGAGGAAGCGCGCTATCAAGCAAGGTGATCAGAAAAGAAGAAGCCCAATCAACAATCAAACTGGCTGTGGAACTTGCTGATGGAGACATAATCGAATGCGTGCGTCTCTCTGACGGAGAGAACAGGCATACAGCCTGCTTATCGAGTCAGGTAGGCTGTGCTATGGGTTGCGCATTCTGTAAGACAGGTACAATGGGTCTTGTACGCAATCTCACTACAGGAGAGATAATCGAGCAGTTTGCACATCTTTCTGCCCTTGGAGAAAGAATCAGCCACATAGTATTCATGGGCATGGGTGAAGCACTGGCCAATTTCACTTCTGCTATGGACGCAATTAAAGAGCTTCATAGAGAAGACGGATTTGGAATATCTTATAGAAAGATGACAATCTCCACCTGCGGACTTGTACCAGGGATCAGGAAGCTCACTGAACTCGATATTCCTGTCAGGCTTGCTGTCTCTCTTGTATCAGCAGATGACGAGACACGTTCTTCAATCATGAGAATAAACAAGGCCCATCCCCTTCATGAACTGAAGAATGCACTTATTTCATTCCAACGGCATCAGGACAGAAGGATTACCCTCGAATACTGTATGCTTGGAGATGTGAATACATCGCACAGAAATGCAGAAGAACTTGCTCAGTTCTGTAAAGGCCTCGATGCACTTGTAAATCTCATTCCATGGAATCCAGTACCGGAGTTAGGATTTAAAGCGCCTGAGGAGAATGAGATAAAAGCTTTTGAGAACGACCTGAAGAAACTGCGTATCAGCTATACTATCCGACGCTCAAAAGGACAGAGCATCAGTGGAGCATGCGGACAGCTTGCCACTGAAACAAAAAGAGAGAAATGATAAACGCCCATGGGGTGACATCCATGGGTATATTTTTATTTTCAGGGAAATATCTAACTTTAAAGGTTATATTTTTACAGATAAAACATAGATTTAGATTAATTGTTATACAGATTCAGCACATTTACACTCCTCTATGTGAAAACAAAGACAAGCACAGCAGCGGTTATCTTCGGAAACAATCTGAGAAATCTGCGGAAGAAACAACATCTTACTCAAGAAAAACTGGCAGAAGTGCTTGATGTATCCACTAAGCAGATTGGAGATATCGAATCAGGAAAATCGTTCACAACAGGACAGATGATGGATAACATCACAAAATTCTTCAATGTAAGCCATGACGAGCTTTTTCTCAGTGAGGACCAGAAACGGTCTATCCAGAAAGAAGCTGCAAAATTGGCCTCGGAAATGCTGAAGAAGAATCAGGAAGATTTCGACAAAAAATACGGGGTGGAATTCCATCTCCGCAGTGATGACTGATTCAAGCTAAGAGACTATTATCCAGATTATGAAGAGTCACGCATATGGGGACACTGTACTTATTACAGGTGCTTCCAGTGGAATTGGCAGAGCAACTGCTCTTTTGTTTGCCCAGAATGGATATACAGTCTACGCAATCAGCAGAAATATCTGCGAGAAAGAAGAAGCAATCGGAAATGGAAAACTCATCCAGCTCAGAGCTGATGTTACAGACAAGACTTCCCTGCAGCTTCTCAAGGACAAAATTCCAGGTTTAGGTATAATCATTCATGCCGCAGGCTTCGGTATCGCAGGAAGTGCAGAAGATGTTCCCGTCGAGCTTGCAAAAAGAGAAATGGATGTTAATTACTTTGGTCCGATTCTTGTAAACAACGTGTTTCTCCCATTGCTCCATGAAAACAGAAAATCATTGATTATATTCATTTCAAGTATCGCAGGACGTGTACCAATCCCATTCCAGAGTCATTACTCATCTTCAAAATATGCATTGGAAGCCTATGCGGAAGCCTTGAGAATGGAAGGCGCTGAGCATGGCATCAAAACCGTGCTTCTTGAACCAGGAGACACAAAGACCGATTTCACCTCAAAGCGCCAGAAGTGCATCCCGGAAACATCGATGTACAAGAAAGAGGCGAACAAAGCGATAAGCAGGATGGAAAAGGATGAAGAGAATGGAAGAAGTCCTGAAACCGTTGCAAAAGCAGCACTGAAAGCCGCCTCTCAAAAGAATCCACCAATAAGGAAACCAATCGGATTTGAATATTCGCTTTTGATGCTCCTCCTACGGATTCTGCCACAGAAAACAGTGCATTTCATTCTGAAAAAGATGTATTAAGATAGCTCTTTGCTGTTTACTGAAAAAGAAGCAGAAAAGCCTTTTGTTAATCCATTAACAAGACAATGAAATCAAGATCTTCATCCTGAATCAGGCTTTATATGCTTTCATCCGTATTCTTACATAATCGGCATACCATTTACCGTTCTTATACAAAACAGGTTTTAGCTCATTGACAGCCATGCTCTTAATATTCTCAATATCTTCCGGATTCGCAACAACACGAAATGGGATTTTCACAAACATATCAATCCAATCCCTAAGTCCATGTTCTCCTTTCAACACTGTCGGCCTGTCGAACAACACCGCGTATCTGACCTTAAAACCTGCGTTTTCAAGTAAAGAAGCATATTCCCCGATTGAGGGGAAGTAAAATGGCATTTTATAGGAATAGCCATAGCTCAGAAACGCCTTTTCCAGCCCTTTGTGAATGAGTGCATTATTCCCCTGCCCGCCAAATTCGAAAACAAATTGCCCATTATCTCTGAGTACGTTATATACGCAGTGAAGCATCGAAGATTGTTTATCGCTATCAATCCAATGGAATACCGCATTGGAAAAAACCGCATCCACTGATTCATCAAGTGAAAAAGATGTGGCATCGGCTTTGATGAAATCTGTATCAGAATAGTTTCTACGGGCAATGTTCAGCAGTTCTTCAGAGGAATCAATACCGATAACATGGAATCCCTTGTTTTTAAGCTGTTCTGTCAGGGCGCCATTCCCACAGCCGAGATCAAGAACCGTGCTTCCGGTTTTAAGGTCAATCAAATCTGCTACATCATTACCGTATTGGTGAACAAATGAAAAATCTTCCGTGTATTTCTCAGCATTCCATTCGATATTCATCACATCCCCTATAATTTCACGGCTATATTGTATAAAATAGACAGCTTGGCCTGATTATGTCAGAGCCAGACCCAGCCACCATCCCGAGAACTTTTATAAACAGCTTCAATCAGTTCAACGGCTTTCATAGCTTCTTCTCCTGGAATTTCAGGCTGTACTCCTGCATCAAGAGAAGCAATTACATTACTGAATGCCAGGGCATGACCATGGAATCCAATCGCCTTCGGGTCAGAAGCACCGCCGCCTGTTGATGTGAAATCAGAATACTTTTTTCTGATTTCCTCATCCTCTGGTTTCTCATTCCTGAACTGCCAGAATTTGAGACTTTCCTCTTCGAGCACAACAGATCCATCTGTTCCTGAAATCTCAACACGCTTAAGAAAGCCAGGGAAAGATGCCGTAGTACCTTCGATTACTCCAATTGCTCCGCTTTTGAATTCAAGTACAGCGCCAGCAGTATCCTCAACTTCGATTCTTTCATGACCGATAGTCTTGCAAAGAGAAGAAACACGGCTGACATCGCCTCCGAACCATCTAAGGAGATCAATCGCATGGATTCCCTGATTCATAAGCGCACCACCACCATCCATTTTCCAGGTTCCATGCCAGCCGACAGAATCATAATAATCTTGTGTTCTGTACCATTTTATCTGGGCATCGATAATGGAAATTCTGCCAAACCGTCCTTCATCAATGGCTTTCTTTATAAGTCGAGCAACCTCATGGAATCTGGACTGAAAGATACCTGCAAGCATAACACCATTGGCCTTTGCCGCCTCAATCATCTTCTCACACCGCTCTTTGGTAATTTCCAGAGGCTTTTCAACAATTACAGCCTTTTTCTTTGCTTCTATTGCAGCCAGTGCAGGTTCAAGATGCGCGCCTGAGGGGGTTGTTACTGTCACGATATCCACATCGGAATCAGCAAGAAATGAGTCGATATCATGATAACTCCTGATACCATACTCTTTTGCAAAGGCATCAGAATGTTCGCCATTGATGTTAAAACAGGCAACAAGCTTTGCATTATCAAGAGACGAAATTGCTGTCGCATGTACGGCAGCAATCGAACCAGTACCGATTATTCCAAAACCATATTTCTTTTCCATTACCTAAGTCCTTTCAATCTTGAAGCTTTATCAGAAGCCTCGATAGCCAAACGGATACTTTCAAACACATGGTCCTGAGACATTGCATTCTCTGTGCCATCAATGCAGTCACGAATGAACGCTCCAAAGAATGGAAAACCAACTGTTCCCGTCACCTGATAATGCTGCTCACCATCTTTATCGGTAAAGAATACATGGTCTCCCATTCTGTCAGCACCTACATTGATGTATTTACGTATTTCACAAGTACCTTCTGTGCCAACGAGAAATACTCGTCCATCTCCCCATGCGCCAAGGCCATCGGGAGTAAACCAGTCTACTCTAACATAGCAGGAAGCTCCGCTATCTGTATCAATCACAGCCTCTCCGAAATCCTGGAATTCAGGATAGTCCGGATGTGCCATATTCCCAACCGCGCTGTATTTTATCTCCGCACTTTCTGAATGGGTATATGTAAGGAGCTGTTCCATCTGATGGGAACCTATATCTGCAAGAATACCACCATTCTTTTCCGGGTCAAAGAACCAGTCTGGTCTTGTAGACGGATTCAGACGATGCGGAGCAAGAATAGTGACTGTCACAATTTTTCCAAGCTTTCCACTATCAATCAGACGCTGAGCAAAGAGTGCACCCTCTACATGCACACGTTCTCCGAAGTAGACCATGTATTTCATGCCTGTATCCAAAGCAACCTTTCGGACAACCGCAAGATCTTTCATCTTGAGCATTCCCGGCTTATCGCAGAAGAAATGTTTACCGCTCTTCATTGCCCGGATTCCAAGTGCTGCTCTCTTATCAGGGCGGATTGCGCTCACAACAAGATTTATACTGCCATCATTCAGGATTTCCTCCTCAGTCATGACAACGGTCTGAGGATACTTATTTCGGAAAATCTTTATTTTCTCAGAATTTTCATCCGCAACAGCTACTAGCTCTGCACCTGCGGCTATAAGACAAGAAGTCATAGCATAGATATGACCATGATCGAGGCCAATGACAGAGAATCGGAACTCTCCCGAAGCCACCACTTTCTCAGTTACGCCCGCAAAGACAGGAGCATAATTCATACCATCCATTTTTCCGTTCTGCAATTCTGTTTCCCCTGAAAAAACTGTAAGAGAATTATAGCACAAGGAAACCAAAGAGTATGGAGTCTGAACAATGTCGATGCTCTGAATGAAAAAACGGGAAGAACGCAAAAGCTCTTCCCGCAAAATATGTTTGGATATTTTCCTTTTATTTTTCTAGGACAGCCTTGATTCTTCTCACGCCGGCTGAAGATGACTGTTCTTTGAGAATATGGAAATGTCCCATATCTCCGGTATGTGTGACATGGGGGCCTCCACATACTTCCTTGGAGAAATCTCCAATTGTATAGACAGTAACCTTCTCTCCATATTTTGAATCGAAGAATGCAATGGCTCCTGCCTTTTTAGCTTCATCAAGTGTCATCGTCTCAACTGTAACAGGAAGGTCTCGCTTGATCTGTTCATTGACAAGATCCTCAACTGTCTGGATTTCCTCTTTTGTCATCGGAGAAGGATGTGTGAAGTCAAATCTGAGTCTTTCTGCAGTGATATTTGAACCTTTCTGTCCTACATGAGTGCCAAGTGTTTTTCTCAAAGCGGCATGCAGGAGATGAGTTGCTGTATGCAGAGCTGTAGTAAGTTCGCTATGATCCGCAAGGCCTCCCTTGAACTCCTTCTCTGCACCTGCACGGGAAAGTGCCTGATGCTTTTCGAAAGCTTCATGGAAACCTGCTTCATCAACTGTGAAGCCATGTTCTGCAGCAAGCTCTTTCGTAAGCTCAATCGGGAAACCGTATGTATCATAAAGACGGAATGCAAGACGGCCGGAGATAACCCTATCCTTTCCCTTGAGGAGATTTGGAAGCATCTTCTCGAATTCCTTCTCACCCTTTGTAAGAGTAATTGAGAATTTCTCTTCTTCCTTCTCAAGCTCTTCATGAATGAACTTGTCATGATCAAGGAGCTCTGGATACGGTTCGCCATAAAGCTTGATGACAACATCTGAAAGTCCAGAGAGGAACGGATGATCAATACCAATCTTCTTGCCATGGCGGACTGCCCTTCTGATAAGACGGCGGAGGATATAACCCTGTCCGACATTAGATGGTGCAACACCCTTCTGGTCTCCAAGGATAAAAACAGAGGTACGGATATGATCTGAGATAATGCGGATTGAGATATCGTCATCCTCATTCTCTCCATATTTCTTACCTGAAAGTTCCTCAATCTCATGGATTATAGGCTGGAACACCTCTGTCTCATAAACACTCTTCTTGCCCTGAAGAACTGCAACGGTTCTCTCGATGCCCATACCAGTATCGATGCACTTTCTGTCCATTTCATGGAACGTGCCATCCTTTTCCTTGCGGTACTGCATGAAAACATCATTCCAGATCTCAAAGTACTTACCGCACTTACATCCTGGCTTGCAGTCAGGACCGCATGCAGGGCGTCCTGTATCGAAAAACATCTCGGAATCAGGTCCACAAGGTCCGGTTTCTCCTGCCGGTCCCCACCAGTTATCCTCGCGAGGCATGAAGTAGATACGGCTCTTGTCAATACCAAGTTCTTCCCATCTTGCAGCTGCTTCTGTATCACGTGGCACTTCATCATCACCTTCAAAGACTGTGACGGAAAGTCTGTCGACAGGGATGCCGAGAACCTTTGTCAGAAACTCAAAGCTGTAGCCTATCATTTCCTGCTTGAAATAATCGCCAAGCGACCAGTTGCCAAGCATCTCAAAGAATGTGAGATGGTGTGGGTCACCTACGCTGTCAATATCACCAGTTCTTATACATTTCTGGTAATCACAAAGTCTCGTTCCTGCCGGATGCTCTGCTCCGAGAATATATGGAACAAGAGGATGCATACCCGCAGTTGTAAAAAGAACCGTAGGGTCGTTTTCCGGAATGAGCGATGCTCCCGAAATCTGCTTATGTCCCTTTGAAACAAAGAAATCGATATAAAGCTTTCTCAGCTGGTTTGCAGTGATGTCCTTCATCAGTTTTATCCTTATCCGCTATATCCTATTCAGCACTAATTATTGGGTCAAGAGAAAAGGTCAGGCTCTTTACTGGCCTTTACTTTCTTCGGCAGCAATCGCCGGAGATCTTTTTCAGAAGAATATGTCAGAGAACCACTCTCTATATGACGACCTGCCCAGGTGTAGGAAGGAACTTCAAGCATCGACGAGGAGAGCATTGCTCTTCCTCCTCTTGCAAGAACCTTGTCAAATACAGCCCAGGATGGACCACCATCCTTTTCTTCTGCAAGAAAAACACTTTCTGAGATGGAAGCGATGAAGTTGTTTCTTACAACGACATGCCACCTTTCGCTTCTGACACTTGGAGGAAAGACAGAAAGGAGCAATCCCGATGCATAGATCCTGGCTCTAAGCTTTGCCTCGTTTGCTGAAGAACACCGTGAAATCGGATCTGAGAGGATTGCAATGACATTTCCATTTCTGTAAAGCATGTTTTCTGCTACTAGAAAAGGAATACCGTCATCAAGAGTGAGTATGGCAGTAACATCCTCTGAAATGAGATATGAAAGCACCTGAAGCGCATCATACCGTCCTTGCATTGAAGGTCGGAGCATGCCAAGAATTGTCAATGTACGGGTTTTGAGAAGTTCAAGATTCCCAGATGCATAAATTACTGGGAAATACTCCCCATATTCATGTGGAAACAATGGAGATTCAGGAAAAATTGCCTTGGTTGCTATCCTTTCATTTTCAAAAGAGAGGGCTATCTCCTCTCTTAATGAAACAACCTCCTCTTTTCTCTTTTCCAGAAGTTCGGAAATAACAGATACAGCATCGCCAAAAGGAGCTTCTGGATCTGGAAGAGCCATTGTCAGTTTATAAGCTCTCTCCCTGTCTGAAGTGAGCGTGTAAAGTGTTTCATAATTTACAGCCCTCTCTTTATCCGGTGTCAAAGACATTTTCTCTTTGCCTCCAGCAATATTGAGATGAAATCAGAAACAGGCGTTTCCATTCCATGCTTTTTACCAAGCCTTGATACAGCTCCTGCAAAATATCTGTTTTCAGTATTTCTGCCTGCAAGTACATCCTGCAACATAGAAGTCTTTCCGTGATCACGCAGTCTCGTGACTCTCCGAATCATCTCCTCGACATCATTCTGAGAAAGGTTCACACCCTCTTTGCCAGCAACACTCTGTACTTCTTTTGCAACAATTCTCACAGCCCTGATGAAGTCATTATTCATGGAAATTGCAGCATAATCTGCCTCAAGTATCGCAGAGAGAGTATTGAAGCAGGTATTAAGCATAAACTTCCACCACTTCTCATGAAGAATATCATCAGGGATGACATACTGCTGACCGGCATCATCAAAAAGAGATGCAATGCGCTCTACGCGTTCCGTCCTTTCATTGTCTTTTTCGCCGAATACAATTGTACCACTACCAGAGAAACAATTAATTTCCTGTCCGCTGTGATTGGATGATAGATCCGTTATGAAAGCCTGCAATACCTTCTCTTCACCGAAAACGGAAGCAATCTTCTCCTCTGCTTCGATTCCATTCAAAAGCGATATGATTGTAGTTCTGGGGCCAGAAAACGGGAAAGATTCTTCCATAGCCTCCTCAAGCTGCATGTTCTTGACAGCGAAAACCAGTAAATCTGCTTTATCGGCCTCCTGTTTGGTTTTAAGTGAAAAAGAGACATGTTCTCCATTAATTATAAAACCCTCACTGTATCTTTTCTTTCGTTCTTCATCGACAATGAAGGCCGTATCTGCAACATGGGAAAGCTTGTATCCAACAACAGCGCCCACAGCGCCTGCCCCTATAATCCTTACTTTCATAGAAAAAGAATAACCAACAGAAGAAAGGCAATCAATCTGTACTATGGCAATACGACCATTTATGCTATTCTCTTTCTATGATTGCGGTTCTACATTTACTCTTGTCATTGATTCTTGCATGGAACATAAGCGCAGCACTTCCGGCCTTTCTCAAGCCAAGATTCAAATCGCGCCTTTCCGTTTTTGTGAGAACTGCCCTCTTATATTTCATCTGTCTCTTCCCGATTGTTCCCGATTTCGTACAGACGTACATAGTATCGTACATATTCTTCCTTATTTACATTTTTCTCTTTTTCAATGAAGAGAAGGAAAAAAATATAACATTCTCCGTAATTTTCTTTTCAGTCATCGGTTCCTGGTCATTTCTCTCTTCATGGTGGATAAAACGAATTGCAGGAAGCAATATTCCGATTGGAATAACAACCCTCATAGCGATACTCCTCATTGTTCTCGCATTCCTGTATTTCAGCATCTTCAGAGTCTATTTCAGACAGGTAGCAGACAGCATGCTTCTCAAGTTCTTTACCAAGAGAATGTGGAATTACTCCACTTTTATTGCTCTGTCTCCTTCGGTAATAGTCCTGATTCTTGTCTCCAGTCCACCTAGGAACCTTGTATTCCTTCAAATGCTGACATTTTTCTCAATCGCGCTGTCAACAGTCATTTTCCCCCTTCTTTACCAGATGGGAAGAAGTGCAAAACTTGCAGAAGAGAATTCAAGGCTCACCGCCAGAAGTGAGTATTATCAGGGCATAGAGGCACAGCAGCAGGAAATACGGAAAATAAAGCATGATATAATGAATCATCTAACGGTCGTTGCCACATACCTCGACTTAGGTGAATACGATAAGGCCATGGATTACCTGAAAGAAATCGGAACACGTTTCTCCGGTCTCACCAAACAGTACACACCCAGCACTCTCATAAACGCAATACTCAATTACAAAAAGCAGAAGGCTGAATCTCTGGGAATTGAACTTGATATCAAAGCAGATATAACAGTGAAAACAGATGATACGGAAATTGACCTCTGCACACTCATTTCCAATACTTTGGACAATGCTATTGAAGCGGATCCACCTGACAAGAAAATACTGCTTGAAATGCTTGATGACGGCGAAAAACTACTCTTCTCCGTCACAAACAGGTATGAAAAGAAGATTGAGAAGAATGAAGATGGATCTTTTATATCATCAAAAGCTGATAAACAGAACCACGGTCTTGGAATAAAGAACATTGAAGAAGCCGTAGCCCGTATGAATGGAAAAATCACAGTCACTGCAGAAAACGGTATCTTCAGGGTATATGCGGAGGTACCTACAAGGAAATGAGAATCAAACAGACATTATCAAAAAGGCTGATTCTCTACTTCCTGACGGTAATGCTTGTACCCTTCATCATTTTCCTGTCTTTCTACATTCTTTCTGGAGAAGAGACACTTACGCGGGTTCTGACTTCCCAGGCAGATATCCTCATCGAAACAGACGCGGGTTTCATAAAGTCTGTCATTGAGGACTACAGACATAAATCATACCTCATTGCTACAAACAGCCGTATATTGACTGCAATCGAAAGCGGAATCCAACCTGAAGGAGACAGCGCAAGGGCAATATATTCCGACATATACTCTGTAATGTCTGGAGATACCTATCTTGCCTCTCTTTCAATCGTATCATCCGATGGTAATGTAAGGATATCCACACACGAATTTCCAGAGAAATATGATACAAGAACACACAGCAACGCATGGGATGAAACGAATATAATCTCTCTTGCAGAGAGGAATGTGAACAAACACAAACCCTGGTTCATCTCGCTCTCTGACCATAGAATTGAGAACGGCCATCAGATTGCATTCTCACTTCTTCGCCGCATCGGAGTCTATGGATATGCGATTATAGATGTATATACAGATGCTTTTTCCCAATACATAGGGAGCGATGGATTCTTTTCAGATCTCATTCTGACGGACAGCAGTTCCTATCAGGCATACTCGCTCCTGCATCCACAGAACCATGGTGATTTCTCATCATTTCCAGCACTCAAAGAAGGAGAGAATCTTATTGCCAGACCGATAGCTGACACGGATTTATCGATTGTTGGAGTAATAAACATGGAAAATGTGGCAATGGGATTCCGCTCTGTGATGTTCTACTTCCTCCTTAGCCTTGCAGCAGGAATTGTCGTATCCGTGCTTCTGACAATCATATTCTCCCGTTCGATCTCAAAACGTTTTTCGTTGATAACATCTGGGATGAAACGTTTTGAGAAAGGCGACTTCACGACAAAGCTCAACACAACAGGGATATATGAATTTGACCATCTCTCAATAACATTCAACATCATGGTCAAACGCATCGAGACCCTTATTGAACGGCAGCGGGAAGAAGAGGCAAAACGAGCTGAGGCAGAGAGAAAAGCTCTTGAAAGCCAGCTGAATCCGCATTTCCTTTTCAATACACTTTCCACGATCAAGGCACTTGCACGGCTTCATGGAGAAGATCAGATTTATACTATTGCTGTGAGACTGGGAAAGCTTCTCAGATACACAATCGACAATCATGCCCCGGATGAAAGCGTAAAAGAGGCACTGGATCTTACAGAAAGCTATCTGATGATCCAGGAAATAAGATTTGGAGACCGGCTGCATTACAGCATTGAATGTGATGAAAAACTCAGTACATTCACCATACCCCGCCTTATAATCCAGCCACTTGCAGAGAATGCAGTCATCCATGGACTGGAAGAAAAAACCGGAGAATGGAATATAAACATTGCGATCCGGGAAGATGGAAATAAAGTTGTAATCACTGTCGCTGATAACGGACTTGGCTTTGACACCTCAAAGCTTTCTGCAGCTATCGTGAACGAAGGACATACAGGGCTGTATAATATCAGGAGAAGGCTCGAATTAAGATATGGAACTAATTTCCTGTTCGAAATTCATTCTGAAATCGGTAAAGGAACAGAAATCAGAATTGAGCTGCCAAAGGAGGATGGGAGATGAGAAGACTTGGAGTCATTCTTGTAGAAGATGAGGTTCTTATACTTGAAGAACTAAAAGTCTCCATACCATGGAAAGACTACGGGTTTGAGGTTCTGGGAACTGCTGGTAACGGAATTGATGGAGAAAGGATCATAGAAGAGCTTAATCCTGATATCGTAATCACGGATATAAGACTCCCGGGAAAGACCGGATTAGAGATGCTGGAAGCCGCCTCGGTAGAACATGGGATAATCCTTTCCGGATACACAGATTTCAATTACATGCAGAAAGCCATCAGGCTCGGTGTTTTTGATTATCTTCAGAAACCTGTAGACAGTACAGAGCTAATGGATTCGCTGAAAAAGCTACGCGACATGATCCTTGAAGAGGAGAAGACTGAAAAAGCCATCATCAAAGGAACAGATGGAATCGCACTTCCAGGAAAAATAAAGAACCATACAATCAGGATGGCTATCGATTTCATCTATGAGAACTATAGTGAGAGTATCGGGTTACAGGACATAGCTGCAGTGACTCATGTGACTGAGAACTATATCTCCACCCTCTTCAAGGAAGAGACAGGAATGAACTTTCTGCAGTATCTGAATATCGTGAGAATAAACAAATCGCTTTCACTTCTGCATGATACGGGAATGAATATTACAGAAATAGCAACTGCAACAGGATTCGTTACACCAGGTTATTTCACAAAGATATTCCGCAGATTCATCGGCAAGACACCTACAGAATACAGGAACTCACTTCAGTAGCTCTTCAGCAGAAGCTCTCAATGCCTGTACGGCTTTCTCTGGAGGAACAGAATAGAGCATTACAGACTCCACTGCTTCACCAATGAGGCTCTGAAGCTCTGAAGCATGTGGCCCTGAATAGACTTCATGGCTGCGTTTCTCATCGTTTATGAATACGTCCGAATATGGTTTTGAATGCAACAAATCAGAGTCAGTAATGCGTTTCAACGGCATTATCAGACCTATCTCGTCAAGGTATTCTTCCGCATGTGCCGCAAAATAACCGGCAAGCTTCCAGGCTTCCACTTTTGTTTTCTCATCACTTGCAGAATTGACCATAAAGTAATGGAAATATGGAGAAGCTGCTTCATCTGATACAGAATCTGAAAATACCGGGAATGGTGCAACCATCCAATCGCCGGAAGCATAGAACTCGGGGTTCTGACTAAGTAGTCTGCTTTCCTGATAAAGACCAGACAAACACATGGCTATGCCTTCTGAATTGAAAAGCTCCCTGGCATTAGCATATGTAGGAGAGCCAAGATTTCTTCCTGATGGGCCCCATTCGTACATAAAGGAAAGTGCTCTTTCCCATGCATCGTCGTTGTAAATCACACTACCATCCGGAGCAAATATATCCCCTCCAAGCTGTCGTACCATTGGCACGAAGAATGAGAGATAATAAGGATATCGGAAATCAAAACCACGGCATTCAAGGATTCCATCCTTACGAATCGTCAGTTTCTCTGCAATCTCCATCAGCTCTTCCCAGGTTGCAGGAGGATTATCCGGATTGAACCCATGATTGCTAAGAAGAGTGCGGTTTACATATAAACACCAGATTGTATATTCCAATGGTATGCCATAAATCAAACCATCTTTTGTCACAGTGGAAAACGAGGATTGGATATAAGCATCTTTCAAACTTTCAATGGAATCATAACCAAGGGACGCGGCATCGACAGGGTCGAGTTTATCATTCAAAAGGAGCGCAGATATCTCCTCCGATGGAAGATTAAATAGATCCGGGCCATCATCCGCACCAAATGAAGCTGAAATCATATCAACAAGCTCTGCAGAACCGTACTCTGTACGAATGACGCTCACACCAGGGTTCTCTTTCTCAAAACTTTCAATCAACCGCTCTTCCAGAACTTTACGGCTGTCATCCTCATGTGTCCAATATTCTATTGTAACAAAATCATCCTTCTCCCCTGAACAAGAGGGAAGAAGGATAAGAATAAAAAGAAGATATATAAAAGCCTTAGCCTTTACGCGAATCATATACCGCCGCACCACCCAAGAAGTATTTGGACAAAGAGAAGAATAGGATGAACATAGGTATCGAAGCAAGGAATGCACAGGCCATCATAGCACCTTCATCAGTCATCTTCTCTTCACTGAACTTCGTGATGTACTGCGGGATGGTTTTCATTGTCTCACTTTGAGCAACAAGAAGTGGCCAAAGGAGGTTATCCCACTGATTTCGGAATGAGAGGATTCCCAGAGTAGCTATGACAGGTTTCGAGTTGGGAAGGACTATGCTGGAATAAATACGTGGTTCCGAAAGTCCATCAACTCTTGCCGCATCGAGATACTCAGATGGGAATGTCAGCAGATACTGACGCATCTGGAATACTCCGAATGCAGAAACCATGAAAGGTATAATCATGCCACGATACGTATTAATCATCTTCATACCAGATACTACCATATAAAGTGGAATCATGATTGCTTCAAATGGAATCATCATCGTAGACATGATGGCAAGGAATATCAGATTGCGTCCTTTGAATTTGAATTTTGCAAGTCCATAACCACAAAGTGAAGCAAGGAATACCGTTGTTACGCTGTCCGTTATAGCCACAATGAGGGAGTTCAGAAGATTCCGGAAGAATACCGGGTTATCATTGTTTCCCATAATGGCTTTCTGGAAATTCGTGAAAAACGTCCTGTCAGCACTCGTGAAGTATTCACGCGATGGAATCCAGGAAAAAGGCATCGCCAAAATCTGCTTTGCATCCATGAAAGATGCAACGACCATGAAGATGATTGGAGTAACGGTGAAAAGGAACACAAGAATCAGAAGAATCCAGATGAGGACTTCAGCTATCGTTATTTTACCGACAAACTTATTCATTATTCCTCCTCTCAATACTCAACATCTTCGCTTGAACGTGTCAGACGAAGCTGGATGTACGTGAAAACAAGCATAATCAGGAAAAGTACAATAGACATGGCGCTTGCACGGCCAAGACGTCCGTTCCTGATTCCGGTGAAGTAGATATTCATCGTAATGACGTCTATCGGGAATCTTGATGAACCGCCCTGATGAAGCATGTACTGGGTGCTGAATGTCTTCAGGCACTGAAGCATTGCCATGATTGAAACCATCGCAGTAGTAGGCTTCAGCAAAGGCAGAGTTATTTTCCAGAATGTATGCCATCGGGAAGAACCATCTACCGTTGCGGCCTCATAGATTGTATTAGGTATTGCCGCAAGTCCTGTTATGAAGAGGATCACGAAATAACCTATGTATTTCCAAAAATAAATCATCATTGTCGATATCTGAAGCATTGTCGAATCGACAAGCCAGTTATAATCGACACCGGATGTATGCATTACGAAGTTGGAAATCTGATTCATCAGACCTCTTGGATCGAAGATAATCATCCAGATAGAAGCTGCAACAACCGAAGAGAGAACAGCCGGAGTATAGTACATCAGCTGGAAAAATCCTCTGTACTTGTCCTTTCTGAGCTGCATCAGGAATGTTGCAATAATCAGGGAGGCAATAATCATCGGGATGAATGTTCCGATGGTAAAGATAAGTGTAGCCCTGATTGAATTTGAAAGCGGGAATCCGCCGTTGTCCTTTGTAAATATGTAAATATAGTTTTCCAGGCCGACAAACTCGCTTGTCCTAGCTATTGCCCTTCTGTTCGTAAGAGATGTTATTAAGGCATTAATAATAGGATAAAAACTGAAAACTGCGAAGAAAATCAGACAAGGAATTGTGAATATAAGGCCCCATTTAGCCTGTTTACGTTCGATGCTGTAGCTTTTCTGTCCCACATCATCCTCCTTATAGCTTGCCCGGGTTGCCCCGGGCAGAAGAGATTATCAGGCTTCTTCAAGAATTTCCTGGCAATTTGCCTTAAGGTCCAGATATGCCTGCTGTGGTGTGACACCCTGGAGCATAACTGCTTCAACAGCATTTCTGAGCTGTGCCTGGAATTCAGCGGAAGATGCGCCGTAATATACAACGTGGCCTCTCTCGAAATCGCCAAGGAATACATCGGAATACGGCATACTCTTATATGCATCGGATTCCATAAGAGCCTTTGTAGGCTGGATCAGCTGTACTTCTGTAAGATACTCCTCTCCATGTGAGAGCATGTATGCAATAAGTTCCCAAGCTGCCTTCTGTGTTGCCTCATCGGCATCTGCATTAACCATGTAATAGTGGCCATAATAGCAAGCTGCAACATCATTGACTGCATCTTCGAATACTGGGAACGGAACAACCATCCACTCTCCGGAATCATAGAACTCAGGGTTATCAGCCTTGATTCTTGCTTCCTGATAAAGACCTGTTGTAGCCATTGCGATGTCGTTGTTGTCTTTATTGAAGAGAGAACGTGCATTGGTATATGTAGGAGAACCGAGGTTAAGTCCGTTTGGACCCCACTGCTGCATGAATGTAAGAACCTTCACCCATGCTTCTTCGCCGATAATAGCCTCTGTGCCATCATCGCTTACGAGTTTTCCACCAAGCTGCTCAACCATAGGTACAAGAGTCTCAAGATAGTATGGATATCTGAAATCATAGCCTCTGCGGACGAGAATATCACCATCGCGGATAACAAGCTTTTCAGAAAGCTCTACCATGTCTTCCCATGTCTTTGGATAATCTACTTCAGGGTCAAGACCAGCGCTGCGGAATACTTTCTTGTTGATGAAAATACACCAGTTAGTAAGCTCAAGAGGAAGACCATAGACTTCTCCATCATAAGTCACTGGGTCAATCATTCCATCGAGATATGCATCCTTGATAGCCTGTGCATCTGCATATCCTGCAGCTTCATAATCAACAGGGGCTACGCGTCCTGCGACAATATACGGATACTCATCGCTGATTGAGAGGTTGAACATTGTCGGGCCTTCACCAGCTGCGAATGCTGTCTGTACAAGCTCGATAAGCTTTGTCGATGCCTGTCTAGTAACATTAACTGTTACATTTGGATGCGTTTCCATGAACTCCTGAATATATCTATCTTCAAGAGCCTGTCTGTTGACGTCTTCGTGTGTCCAGAACTCAATTACGATCTGCTCATCGCCACTCTCTTTAGAACCTCCAGCAAAGAGAGATACGACCATTGATAACGCAAGAAGAAGCGCTAAAGCTTTCCTCATATCTGACCTCCTTTAAGATCAATCGTCTACACCTAAATTCTCAGGGCTGGACAAAAACTCGGCAATTGAACGATTTTCCTCTTTATAGAACGATTTGATGACGTGAAGGCAGAAAAAAGGCCATCCACGTGAATGGACAGCCTAAAAAGAGAAAACAAGGATTAAAGCAAATGAGGATGCCCCCACCCACCAGGAATCTGGCAAGTCAGAGCAGCTCTCTCACTTGCATATTCAAGAGCCTCTTTCAGATTGCGTTTACCACAATAAGATGTCAGGAAACCTGCAATAAAGCTGTCACCCGCCCCCATTGTATCAACGACATCAACCTTCTTCACCCCCTGCAGAAGAATTTCATTTCCATCAGAAAACATTGCCCCTCTTCCACCAAGTGTGATACCGACAATCTTCGCGCCATATGAATGAGTCCGTCGTATAAGATCATGGCACGCCTCATCGCTCAGATCAGAACCGGAGAAAAAGGCATAAGTCACATACGGTGCGGTTCTGGCAATATATTCATCATCACGTCTGTCAGAGTAATCAAAAGCAACTTCAAGCAATGAAGAAAGTACTGGCAGCTCATTCTCGATATTCGAATAGCATGATGAATGAATACAGTCATATTTTTTTATCACTTCAATATCCTCTGGTACGATATGAAGTGAAAAGAGATGCTGACAAGTATCGCGGGGACCTTTTTCAAAGACCCTATCTCCATCTACAAGTCTTACCCGAGGTTGAGCAGAAGGTGCATAAACCTTTCTGGAACGGGAGGTGGTGACACCTTCCTCTTCCAGACACTTTCTGATGTAATCAGCTTTATCATCATCGCCGAAAACCCCGATGTAATTGACATCGCTGCAACCATTTTTCTTGCAATTGACTGCAACATTGACGCTGTTTCCTCCAGGATAATATACCCCCTCATCAACATAGCAGTCACAGACATTATCACCAACAGCACAAAGTTTCATAAATCACCCCTTTACAGAACCGGCAGTAAGACCGCGGATAAAACTCTTCGACATGAAAAGATATATAACGATGAGCGGAATACAGGAGATGACCATTCCAGCCATTACGACGCCCCACTCTGTCATCAGTCCATCTCTAAATACCATAAGACCTACAGGAATTGTCCTCAAAGCAGAGCTGTCAACGAGAATCGTCGCGAACATGAATTCGTTCCAAGCATAATAGACAGTCATTATGATCACTGTCGAAATAATAGGCTTTGAAAGCGGTACATAGATTCTGGAGAAAATCGTCCAGAGAGATGCACCATCTATCACAGCAGCTTCCTCCAGCTCTTTTGAAATTCCTACAAAAAATGAACGTATCAGCATGATTGAAATAGGCAATCTGAATGCTATATACGGGAAAATCATGGAGAAGTAAGTATCATTCAGGCCTAAAGATCTCAGCAACATGAAAAGAGGCAATACACAAACCTGAGGAGACAGAAGCATACACCCCATCGTAATCAGAAATACGATATTACCAAGTTTTCCTCTCAGCTGTACGATACCGAAAGATGCAGCGGATGCCACAAAAACTACACCTACAAGTGTGACAATCGTGACAATAATACTATTCACAAAATACTGTGAAATTCCCCTATCCCATGCCCTGGTATAGTTTTCGAAATGCCATTCATCGGGAAGGCCCCAGACATCCTGATATATTCCTTGATAATCCTTAAACGATGAAATGATAATCCAGAAAAGCGGATAGATAATCAGGAAAACAAGAATTATAAGGAAAAGGAAGACAAGGATTCCGGAAAATGAACGCGGTATTATTCTCTTACTTTTCATCTGTCACCCTCCCTTTCCTTTCCAAACGAGAAGAACTGGATTGAAGACAGAACCGCTGTAATGATGAAGATAAGCATTGCGATGGTTGAAGCATAACCCATCTGATTCTTTACAAATCCTGTCTGATACATATGAAGTGAAAGAACCATCGTTGCGGTCCCTGGTCCACCACCGGTGAGTATGTATGGTTCATTGAATACAGTAAAAGCACCGACAACAGTAGTCACCATAGTTACAAAGAACATCTGTCGTACCATTGGACATGTGATTGAGAAAAATCTTCTCAGCTTTCCGGCACCATCAACTATTGCAGCCTCATAAAGCTCGGAAGGAATCTTCTGAATGGCAACAATAAAAAGCATTGTTATATAACCATAGCTCTGCCATTGTGACACCATGATGACACAAAGCATTGCCAGACTACTGTCACCTAACCATATATGAGTTGCTTCCTCGAGTCCGATAAGTTCTAAGAAACTGTTCAAAAGACCCATCTGAGGATTATAAACAAATTCAAAAAGCAGGCAGACTACCGTCATTGAAAGCAATGTCGGTATAAAGAAAATTGTCCGGAAGAACGATTCGGTCTTTCTGAAGACCACATCCTCAAGAACGGCGGCAATCACAAGACCGAAACCAACCTGCATCACTATCGAGATGACAGCATAGAGGACGTTATTGAACAATGACTGCATTATTATCGGATCGGAAAACAAAGCCTTGTAGTTATCTAAACCGACGAATTCACGTGTTTTCGCTGAAAGTGTGAATGATTGAAAGCTGAAAATGATGTTCTCGAAAAGCGGGAGATAAACAAAAACAGCAAGAATCAGCAATGCGGGGACACAGAAAAGAAATGCTCCGAAATTCCTTTTTCGCGTTAACATGGGGTCCCTCCTTGATATTTAATAAAGAAGGCCGGCATCGGGAGATGCCAGCCTCATGAAAAACAGAACGTTTATCTGATTGAAGCAGCAGCTTCCTGAACCTGTACCATGACGCTTTCCGGTGTAGCATCACCAGAAGCGATTGCCTGGCCACCCTGTCCGAATACAACATAGACAGCAGCGTCACATGCGTTATCAAGCCAAGGTGCAAGGAAAGAAGCTTCCTGAATCATCTTCAGAGCCTCAGCCTGCTCTGGCAGGGCTGTCTCGTCTGTCAGTGCTCCATCAACCGATGAAATATCACCACAATCTCTTGTGAGAATAGCGCCACGCTCAGGGCTTACGAGCCACTTGAGGAAATCAACACAGGCATCAATGTTCTCAGCCTTGTTGCTGATCATGAATCCTTCCGGAGCACCTGTAAGTGCCTCAGGGTCTCCAAGACCTTCTTCAAATGCTGGGAAGTTGAAGAATCCATACTCGAAATCTTCTGGAAGTACCTGCTCAAGCTGCGGGATTTCTGCAAACTGCAGATACATGATTGGAGACTCGCCTGTTGCGAACATAGTATTTCTTGCTGTCTCATGATCAATTGCAGTAGCAATTTCTCCCATATAAGAAGTAAGCTGCTGCCACTTCTCAAGGGCTGTTACATACATCGGATCCGTAAATTCGCCAGTTGCAGGGTTGTAATCAGAGGCAAGTACTTCCGGATCAATCATCCTCTGAAGGATTGTTCCAAGATAATGCAGGACTGCCCACTGATCGACAAGGCCTTCTGCAAGAGGAGTCTCATATTCATTTGCCTTGAGAGTATCCAGAAGAGCTATAAACTCAGTCCATGTCTCAGGTTCTTCGAGTCCAAGTTCCTCAAAAATAGCCTTGTTATAGAAGAAGACCTTTCCATCCTGACTCCATGGAATACCGTAGATAGTACCATCAAAAGTAAAGCCAGCAACACTTGCAGATGCAATCTTTCCTGACCACTCCGGATCTGCTTCATAAATATCATTGAGAGCAAGAACATTTCCGGAATCAATCATTTCCTCTGCAAATGTTCCAGACCATGAAGAGAAGACATCAGGTACGTCATCTGAAGAGACAACCATTCTGATTCTTTCCTTATACTGGTCGTTGAGGATGCAATCCATTGTTATGTAAACATCCGGATTCTCTGCCATATACTCCTCAAGAAGAGCATTGAACATTGAGTTCTTTGGATCATTTGGCCATCTGTGGAAGAAATAAATCTCGGTCTGTCCTTCTGCTGGCCCTTCCGATGCTCCGCCTGCAAAAAGCGGAATGATAGAAAGCATGAGAACTAATGTGATTAATATCAGTTTTTTCATCCGTTATCTCCTTATTTCCTAGAATCAGTACTCCATCTTCCACATGTAGCGTCTTACTCCGAGGTCATGACCTCTCTGGTAGGCAAGCTCATCAGCAAGGCTTCTCAGCACAGCACCAGAAAGAAGCGAAGCGAAATATGGCTGAACCTCTGGAGCTATGTCACTCATATCGAATGTGTTCTCATCGACAAGCATGATTTCGTTGCTGTACTTTTTGCAGAAGTTATATGCTCTCTCATCAAGGTGTCTTGTCTCACCTCTTCCAAGAATGATGATGAAAGGAACATCAAAATCCGTTATCTCAAATGGACCATGGAAGTATTCGCCACTGTGAATACAGGAGGCATTTATCCACTGCATTTCCATCAGAAGACAAATCGCGAATGAATATGCTTCTCCATATGAAGCACCACTTCCCATTGTGTAGATAAGCTTTTCTCTCTTATATTTTCTTCCCCACTCACGAACGGTCTCTGCATACTGAGCCTTGGCCTTTTCAATAGCAGATCCAAGTCCATCAACACTCTTGATGGCCTTATCCCACTTTTCTGAAGGTGAAAGAACATTGAGAATTCTGAAAATCAGAGAATATAGAACGCCTTTATTGAGATCACTGGGGTCTGCTTCCTTTCCCCAGTCATAGTGGATAGGATACTCTGCAGCATTCCAGAGTGGAGAGCCTTCAAGATGTGATAAAGCAATAGTAGTTGCGCCTTTTTCCCTAGCAACTTCCGTTGCCTTCACTGTCTCTGGAGTGTTTCCGGAGTGAGAACATGTGATAACAATGCTGTTCTTTCCGAGAGCCTTCGGTGCACGGTATACGAATTCATTTGATGGGTAGAAACTTGCAGGGATATCAAGTTCTCTGTCAAAGATATACTGTGCAGGCATCATAAATGCAAGAGAGCCTCCACAGGCTACGAAATAGATGTGATTGATTTCCTTCTTTCCAGCCACTGCCTTTACAGCAGCTTCAATTGCGGCAACATGTTCTGTTTTCATCTTATCCTCCATAATCATAAGACGTTATATATGGTTATATAATGAAAGCAAACATTTCAGCTGTCAACAAAAATCTTAAAATCTTTTTAACTATATATAAATAAAGAAATTATTTATTAACATAAAACAAGCCTCCTGGTAGGAGGCTATTTAGTAAGCAATATAAACTATCCTCTCCACTTAAAACCGCTGTATGCACCGTCATCATCTTCACTGCCTGTGATGACATATGAAACATCCTCTCCACGGGAATAACTTATGGAAAGATATATCGGACAGCGCTCGGCATCATAAGAGATTTTGAAAAGGTCAAAAAGATGTGTTCCGGGCTCACAGGCGAGGAGTTTTGAGAACTCTTTATCAGCCTTCTTTATCTTCATCACCTTATAATAATAGTAAGGATGGAAACCATAACGCTTCTTCAAAAGCCTGTAAATTGAATCCTCTGTCTCCATAAGCTTCTGAAAATTAGGGTAAAGTTTCAGAGGAATATAAGCGATATCAATCATCATCGGTTTTTCATCAGCTTTCAACACACGTTTGATGAAAAAAACTTCATCATCTGCCCGAAGGTTCAGAAGGTCCCTATATTCCCCTTCAAGCTTGATAACCTTGTTCTCAACGATATCCACTGTGACTTTTTTACCTTTCTTTTCCCATACATCATGGAATCCTTGACTGACAGTCACAGGAATAGAAGCATTATCGAGAACAAAAGTGCCCTTTCCTTGCTTTTTGATGAGATAATCCTCATCGCAGAGTTCCTTAACAGCCCTCCGCACAGTGATTCTGCTGACGGAATATTTTTCTCCAAGCTCGTCCTCGCTTGGCATTCTTGAGCCAGCAGGAAAGACACCCTCTTTTATATCTCGTTTGATATCATTCTTAAGCTGTTCATAAAGAGGAATAGAAGAATTCTGATCAAGCTTCATACAACCTCCGTGTTTCTTCTGTATTTTCTTAGAATATTGAGGCCAAACGCTGCAATATGCTTTTCCGCCTCTTGCATGCCCGATGCAATATCATCAGTTCTATGGGAATCAGAACCAAGCGTAACAAAATTTCCCCCCTCTTCTGCATACCAGGAAAGAATCTCATCGGAAGGAAGACATTCTTCAAAATTCTGACGAAGAGAAGATGTATTGACTTCTAAGAACTTTCCTCTCTCAACAAGCAGGCGCAGAATTCGTCTGACTATCTTCTCTTCTTTCTCTATTCTTATTTCGATACCTTGACGATGTGCATACCGTTTTACCAAATCAATATGTGCAAGACTATCGAAATCTGCACGTTCCGAAATCAAAAGAAGTCCTTCAAGATAATCATGCACCAGACTCTGTATATCCGTTTTCAGATAATCATAACAACTGAGATCGACATCATGGACTTTGTGATACGATGCAAGGATGAAATCAAAGGGATAAGAATTCACAATCTCCTTTGATTCTTTTTCTGCAAACTGCATTTGGCCAATCTCCAGACCAAGCCCAACATAGATACGACCTGCATATTCATCCCTTAACCGGATCACCTCATCAACAATACGAGGAATATAATCCACGCTGCTGCAGAATCTCCCCGGCCTCCCATCAGACAGGAATTCAAAATGATCTGTGAACATAATCTCCTCAAGATTAAGGGAAACTGCCTTCTCAACCATTTTTCTCATATCATCCCGTGCATCCGGAGAAAAAGAAGAATGAACATGATAATCCACACTTGTCATATAACGATATAATACCAGCAAGTAATATAAAAACAAGCTAATAAAATTAAGAGAACTTTTTCTACTATAATAACAGTCTATTTGCAATATAAATAAAAATTAATATTCCATATTTGGACTATATAATTTGATTATAATTACCAATATGCATTTATCCCACCCAACACACACAAATAAAACCATCCCCTATTCTCGGACTTAAAAAGGAAAACATATCCGAAGCAATTCTCGTATCCTAGCATATTAAACTATCAGTTTTTTCGTTTTTAAAAACAAAAAGTGGTACATCATTTTAAATTACGCAATAGCTTCATCGAGCTGAATAGAACGCTTTCATTTTCCACAAAACAAACTATCTGTATAATAAAAAGCTGCTAAAAGCCTTTTGCTTTTAGCAGCCCTTATCAATTTCTGAAATTAATAATTCAGGCGTTTGGCACAACCTCGTAAATATACTCAGTATCTCCAGTTTCTATAAGCTGATAACCTTCTGAAATATAATTCATGATTTCATTGGTCGTGTTTGTATCCATATCATAAACAACGTTATGCACAAATTCTCCACCATTTAAAGAGAGGTCTGCTAAAGAAGAGGATACCTGTACATCATAAGACTGCTTGCCTGATTTGAACCTTCCACCATTTACAACAACGGCAGCGTCTTCCATTATTCCGCCATCTCCTCCCTCATTACTGTTTCCTACCCATAATGCAGCTTTATCATCTGTGATAAATGTTCCTCCATTCACGACAGAAGATGCCTTTCCTCGCTCTCCTGCAATGTATATTGCGTAGAAAGAACAGTTGGTCATTTCGCCATTAACCTCTTTGTTAGAAACTTCTGAATAGACATCATTAACGATGAAAGACCCCAAACCAGCAGAAATTCCTCCTTGGATTCCATAAACTTCTCCACCGTTTATTGTCATAAACCCATCACTGACAATCGTATAGAACCAAAGCTTACTATCCCGAGAATTTGAATTGCTGTAAAAATATCCATTATTGATAGTTGCCGTTCCGGATGAATATACAGCAGCATCTGCAAATGAGCAGTATATCCTTGCATTGTTTATCGTAAGATTGCCTGATTTATAATTATTGACAATTGCATGATCAGATTCACCATTTGTCTCAAACGATCCTCCATTTATTATCAAAGTCCCATAGTTATGGAAAATACCAGAAGAATTCTTATCAGTATTAGTAAACCCACCATCCCCAGCTTCAATGGAATTTGATGCACCATTATTTATTGTTAGTATACCTCCATCTTCGATACGGAAGGGATAAACCAATACAGGATTTGAAGGGTCGTAAGAGATTGAAGGAATTCCATTAAAAGTAATCGTATGATTGTTAAAATCAAGTGTTACATCTTTTCCAGCTGAAATGGTAATAGGATCTGCCTGCATTGTTTCTGAATTGGTCATATTATTCATAATCCAGGATTCATCCAATGTAAGATCAACTTCAAGAATGAAATTTGTTTCTTGCTGGCTCTGAATCAGACTGTTGATCGCAGCTACATCACTGAGCTTGCTGATTCTATAAGGCTCCTCTTCAGTTCCTGTCATCCCTGCGCCATCAGCTACCGATACATTCTCTCCATTAACAACATAGCCACCTTCACCGATTGTCGATTCGAAATACCTTGATGATGGTATGTTTGAAACTGTAATCGTATTTCCACTCTCAGTAACTGTCGGCTTTGTACTATACGTAATCTCCCCACTGATACTGATACTTACAGTGCTTGCTGATGATGCATTTGGCATCTCGATACTAAGGGATTCAGCCGAGATTTCATAAGTTTCTATTTTTTCTTTCCCAGATTCTTCAATGATGGGGTATGTCACAACAACCGGATTGTTTGCGGACGTTGTGAATACAGCTTCATCATAAACATATCCAGTGAACCATATGCGGGAAACAAGGCTCCTACCACCATCGGAAAGAACCGAGATTGAGCTTGTTGCCAATGAACTGGGCTCTATGCTCTGCTCTACTCGATAACCAACATCACTGTTTGAAGCCATAAGTCCAAGACGTGCAATCTCTCCAACAGGAATAGATCTTGCGACCTCCGATGCTGTGTACCGTGTTTCCGAGCTGTTATTTCCGTGTCCTGGGAATGGTACAAAAACGTATTGCGTACATGAAAAGAGCAGCACTATCATCAGCGCAGTAACAACTCCGAATTTCTTCTTCATTTCATCCTCCAATTCCTTGTTAGCCTACCCCCCCCCGTAATAAAAGTCAACGAAAATAGCTGTCTGATGCCAATTCCAACCTCATGGATTTGAAATAATGCACACCTGTTTCAACGCTCTTCTTTGAATCAGAAGCGCATTCAAATCAGCATCCAGACTTAATAAGGAAGGCTAATTTTCATAAATCAAGCAATTATGATTTCTTTAAATCTCTGCATTTATGTTAAATAACAAACATATTTCAAATATTATGTTCATTTTATTAACTAGTATATTCTTGCTAGCTGATGATTATCACGTGACTATTTATATTCATTTCGCGCGCGAGAAATCAAAACTTAACAATTCTTTTCTTGACAAAAATCCAAATTTTGTCAAATTGTATTAACAGCATTCGCTAAAGGAGTTCTAACATGACAGAACAGGAAATCTTCAAGGCAATTGCAGAGACAGTTGCAGAGAGAACGGACTGCAATGCAGATGATGTGAAGATGGAAAGCACATTCCATGATCTTGGAATCGATTCACTCGACACAGTCGAGCTTCTCATGGAGCTTGAGGACAAGCTTGGAATCTCAATTGAGCTTGACAAGAAGATCGAGACAGTCGGAGACCTTGTTTCCTTCATCCAGAACAAGGAGAACTAATCGATGATTGAGACCCCGATATGCTCAATGCTGGGTATCAAATACCCGGTTTTCCAGGGAGGTATGGCCTGGATAGCTGATGGTCGTCTTGCTGCAGCCGTCTCCAATGGAGGCGGCCTTGGCATCATTGCTGCAGGCAATGCACCAGCAGATTACGTACGTTCAGAAATCAGGACAGCCAGATCGCTTACAGACAAGCCATTTGGTGTAAATATCATGCTGATGAGCCCATATGCAGATGAGGTTGCAGCTGTTGCAGCAGAAGAGAAAGTTGCAGTAGTCACAACTGGTGCAGGCAATCCTTCAAAGTACATGGCAACATGGAAAGAAGCCGGAATAAAGGTGATTCCTGTCGTAGCCTCAGTAGCCATGGCAAAACTCATGACAAGACTTGGAGCATCTGCCCTGATTGCAGAAGGCGGAGAAAGCGGCGGGCATGTCGGAGAACTCACAACCATGGTCCTTGTACCGCTTGTGGTAGACGCAACAGACCTGCCAGTCATTGCAGCAGGTGGTATTGCAGATGGCAGAGGCGTCGCAGCAGCTTTCATGCTCGGAGCAGTAGGCGTACAGATGGGAACAAGATTCCTTTCAGCCGAAGAATGTTCTATCAGTCCTGTTTACAAAGAGAAAATCATCAAGGCAGGAGATCTCTGCACAATGGTCACAGGCAAGAAGCTTGGACACCCTGTGCGTTCTCTGAGGACTGCATTTGCCCGCGATTACGCAAAGGCAGAATTCGGAGGAATGCCGGATGATGAGCTCGAGGCATTGGGAACAGGAGCCCTGAGAAAGGCTGTCAAAGATGGCGACCTGCAACATGGATGCTTTCTGTCTGGACAGATTGCAGCTATGGTAAACAAAGTACAGCCAGCTGCTGATATTGTCAGAGAAGTTATCGAAGGTGCTGAACCAATTCTGAAAGGAGCTACTAAATGGGTAAAATAGCATTTGTATTCTCCGGACAGGGTGCACAGTTTCCTGGAATGGGAAAAGCCTTGTATGAAGCATCAGCAGAAGCAAAAGCAATCTCAGACAAGCTGGATGCAATCCGTCCTGGCACACTTGAGATGTGCTTCTCCGGATCTGCCGATGACCTTAAGAAAACGGAGAATACCCAGCCCTGCATGTTCCTCACAGAGATTGCAGCAGCCGAAGCCCTTAAAGCAGCAGGAATAACACCGGATGCTACAGCAGGCTTCTCCCTTGGTGAGATTACAGCATTGGCTTTTTCTGGAATCGTCAGCATTGAAGATGGTTTCAGGATTGTCACAAAACGTGCTTCCCTTATGCAGAGTGAAGCAGAAAAACATCCCGCTGTAATGGATGCTGTTCTCAAACTTTCCGATGAGAAAGTAGAGGAAACTGCAGCACTTTTCGATAAAGTCTATCCGGTAAATTACAACTCTCCAGGTCAGGTCGTAGTATCTGCAGCGGAGGCTTCAATCGGAGAATTTGAGGCAAAGGTTAAGGAAGAGGGAGGAAGGACAATGAGGCTCAATGTCTCAGGAGGTTTCCACTCTCCTTTCATGCATGAGGCAGCAGTATCCTTTGCAGAGGAACTTAATAAATACACATTCGCAGAACCAGAGATGCCAATCTATTCGAATGTGACAGGAAAGAAATACGAAGGAGATATAAAGAATCTCCTTTCAAAGCAGATTGAATCACCTGTAAGGTGGGTGTCCATTGTCTCAGAGATGATCAATCAAGGCATCGACACATTCATCGAAATCGGGCCAGGTTCAACACTTACAGGCCTTATAAAGAGAATCAACAAGGATGTGAGAACATACAACGTATCCGATGCAGAGAGCATTGGACATATTATTTCGGAGGTCAGCAATGGCTGAGGGAAAGACAGCAATCGTAACAGGTGGTTCAAGAGGAATCGGCAGAGAGGTATCTCTCCGTCTCGCAGCTCTTGGATATGATATCGCAATTGTATATGTAGGCGATGAAAATGAAGCAGCAGATACTGTAAGAGACTGCGAAGCAAAAGGCGTGAAGGCAAAAGCATATATCTGCAACGTAGCTTCATTTGAGGAGACAAAGAATACTGTTGCTGAAATCAGGAAGGATTTTGGCAATATTGAAGCACTTGTAAACAACGCAGGTATTACACGTGACGGTCTTATTGCATTCATGAAGGAAGAGGACTGGGACAATGTTCTCAGCGTAAACCTCAAGGGTGCATTCAATATGATCCGCCATACAGCAGCACTCTTCATCAGGAACAAAGGCGGAAGAATCGTGAATATCAGCTCTGTTTCAGGACTGATGGGCAATGCAGGTCAGGCAAACTACTCTGCTTCAAAAGCAGGAATTGTTGGACTGACAAAGGCAACTGCAAGAGAGCTCGCACCAAAGGGAATCACATGCAATGCAGTAGCCCCAGGTTTTATCAGAACAGATATGACGAAGAACATCACAGAGGATAACTCCGAACTTCTCAGGACAATTCCACTTGGAAGAATGGGAGATGTTTCCGATGTCGCAAGTGCGGTCGTGTTCCTTCTCACCTCACCGTATATCACAGGAGAGGTTCTGAGAGTCGACGGCGGCATCGCAATGTAAGGAGAAAAGAAATGAGCGAATACAGAAGGGTCGTAGTCACAGGACTAGGAGCAATTACACCAATCGGAAACAGCGTTGATGCGGCATGGGACAGCATGATAAACGGACGCTGCGGAATCGGAGAAATCACATACTTTGACACAACAGACTACAAAGCAAAGCTAGATGCAGAGGTTAAGGATTTCAATGCACGCGACTGGATGGAGAAATCTGACATGCTCAGGTCCGACAGGTTCGCTCAGTTCGCAATTGCATCCAGCGTACAGGCTGTTGAGGAAAGCGGCATCATCGGGACACTTGATCCAGAGAGAATCGCAGTCTATTTCGGCAGTGGTATTGGTGGTATCCAGACATTCACGACAGAGCATAACAAGCTTCTGCAGAGAGGCCCCGGACGCGTCTCTCCATTCTTTGTACCAATGATGATTGCCAACATGGCAGCCGGTATGATAGCAATCCGCTTCAACTGTCAGAATGCAGCTCTTCCTGCAGTAACAGCATGTGCATCCGGTTCAAATGCAATCGGAGAGGCTTTGAGAGTCATCAGACATGGCTATGCAGATGCCGTGATCACAGGCGGTACAGAAGCTGCAATTACAGAGCCTGGTGTTGCTGGATTCATCAATATGCAGGCACTTTCCACAGCTACAGATCCAAATGCAGCATCCCTTCCTTTTGACAGGAGAAGAGCCGGATTTGTCATTGGAGAGGGTTCTGCAACTCTTGTACTTGAAGAATATGAGCACGCAGTAAAGAGAGGGGCAAAGATCTACGGTGAGGTTGTAGGCTATGGTTCAACATGTGACGCTTACCACATAACAGCACCTCGTCCGGATGCCGACGGTGGCAGAAGAGCAATGATTGAAGCAATGAAGGAAGGCGGATATAAAGCAGGAGAAAGCGTTTACATCAACGCTCACGGAACTGGAACCCCGCTTAACGACAAAGGTGAGACAATTGCCATCAAGGGAGCTCTTGGAGAAGAGGATGCAAGAAAAGCGGTTATCAGCTCAACAAAGTCAATGACAGGACATATGCTTGGTGCTGCTGGTGCCATTGAAGCAATTGCATGTCTTAAAGCTCTTGAGACAGGAATTATTCCTCCTACAATCAATCTTCTTGAACCAGATCCTGAATGCGACCTTGATTATGTTCCTAATACAGCACGCGAGAAGAAGATTGATATCGCTCTCTCGAACTCCCTCGGATTCGGCGGACACAACGCTTGTCTTGCTTTCAGGAGGGTTTGATGAAAGAAGAAGCTATCAGAAAATATGCAAGCCTGATGAGAGAACTCGATCTCTCAGGGCTTGAAGTAAAGGAAGATGGTTACGAGCTCCGCCTTGAACGCGGAGGAAAGGCCATACTTCCCCACAGCGAAACATATATCGTACAGGATGAGAAACCAGCTCCAGATGCTGCAGTAAAATCGGCGGAAGGAAATATAATTACATCTCCGATGGTCGGTGTCTTCTACTCTGCTCCTGCAGAGAATGCAGAGCCATTCGTAAAAGTCGGAAGCCACGTAAAAAAGGGTGACACCCTCTGCCTCATTGAAGCTATGAAACTCATGAATGAAATCCAGGCTGAGGAGAGTGGAACAATTCTTGAAGTCTATGCAGAGAATGGAAAGATTGTTGAGTATGGCGCACCGCTTTTCAGAATCGGGAGGGCATAATGGATAGAGAAGGCATCATGAAAATACTTCCTCACAGAAACAGCATGCTGCTTCTGGATGAAGTGGAGAAAGATGGAGAATACGCACATGGAAAGTATACAGTCAAGGGAAGTGAATTCTTTATTGACGGGCACTTTCCTTCCGCTCCTATCGTTCCAGGAGTAATCCTCTGCGAAATCATGGCACAGTCTGCCTGCATTCTCCTCGATGGAACAATCGGCAGCGATAAGCTTCCTGTGTACGCAGGACTGGATAAAGTACGATTCAAAGCACCAGTCCGTCCAGGAGACACATTTGAGACAAAGTGCAGAATCACGCGGTCAATGGGACCTTTCTATTTCGGAGAGGGAGAAGGATATGTTGACGGCAAGCTTTGCATCTCCGCTTCATTCTCTTTCTGCATCACCGACAAGGAGAGCGTATGTTCTCCAAAATCCTGATTGCAAACAGAGGGGAAATAGCTGTAAGGGTAATCAGAGCCTGCAAAGAAATGGGAATCAAGACTGTTGCAGTTTTCTCTGAAGCAGACAGAGATACCCTTCCTACAGCTCTTGCGGACGAGAGTATCTGCATTGGCCGTGCAAGTGCTGCCGATAGCTATCTCAATATGGAGAGAATCATCAGTGCGGCATTGGCAACAAAAGCAAATGCAATACACCCAGGCTATGGTTTTCTCTCAGAAAATGCTGAGTTTGCAACACTCTGCAGGAAAAACGGTATTGCTTTTATTGGACCCTCTGCAGAAGAGATGGAGAGACTCAGCGACAAATCCCGTATCAAGAAAGCAGCTTCTGAAGCTGGACTGAGCACTATACCAGGAACAGATGTTCTCGAAAGTGTTGAAGATGCCCTCGAAGCTGCATCCAAAATTGGCTACCCTGTCATGCTAAAAGCACGTTCAGGTGGCGGCGGAAGAGGAATAAGGCCAGCATATTCTGCAGAAGAACTGAAAGAGGTCTACCCTCTTGCCACGGCAGAAAGCCTTGCCGCTTTTGGTGATGGTGGAGTCTATCTTGAGAAATGCATTACTCCGGCCCGCCATATTGAGGTACAGGTACTTGCAGATGAGCATGGCAATGCCGTAGCTCTCGGGGAAAGAGACTGTTCAATCCAGCGACATCATCAGAAACTTCTAGAAGAATCACCTTCTCCTGCTGTCTCTCCGGAGATGAGAGAAGAACTGATGGACAAAGTTGAGAAGGCAATAAAAGTAATTGGATACACAGGTGCTGGTACACTCGAATTTCTGATGGATAAAGATGGCAATTTCTGGTTCATGGAGATGAATGTAAGACTTCAGGTCGAACATGGTGTAACAGAGATTCTCACTGGTGTAGACCTTGTGAAATGGCAGATAAGAATAGCGGCCGGTGTTCCAATTCCATTCACAAGAAAAATTGTCCGTCTTCGCGGTTCTGCCATAGAATGCAGGATTAACGCTCTCACACCGGGTGTCATCAAATCGCTGCATATTCCAGGAGGACCGTTTGTAAGATTTGATACATATCTCGAACCTGGCACAATGGTTCCACCTTATTATGATTCACTTATAGGAAAGCTTATGGTCTTTACCGGAACAAGAGAAGAAGCAATCAGAAAGATGAAGGCTTATCTTTGCGAACTTCTGATCGATGGCGTGAAGACGAATATCGAGGAAGAACTCAAAATCATAAGCAACCCCGTATTTGAATCCGGAAACTATGACACCAGCTTCATGGAAGGAAAATAATGGGTATTCTGAAATTCCTTTATAAACCACAGAATGAACTGGAGAAGGACGGCAGAAATGCTGAACCTTCTGTTGGAGAAAAAGAATATACATGTCCGAACTGCCATAGAACTCTGGTTGAAAGCACGCTGGAGAATGACAGCTGGGTATGTACCTGTGGTTATCATTTCCGCATTGGAGCGCGAAAGAGATTGCAGATGATGACTGATTCAGATTCCTTCGGGGAACTCTTTTCATCGGTTGTCACGGATGATCCTCTTTCGTTTCCAGGCTATCAGCAGAAACTTAGCAAAGCAAGAAACGCAAGTGGAGAAAGCGAGTCTGTCATTACCGGAACCGCAACAATCGATGGCTGCCGGGTTGCAGTCTTTGCGATGTCTCCGGATTTCATGATGGGATCGATGGGGACTGCCACAGGTGAAAGAATAACAAGACTCTTTGAATATGCTACAGAACATTCACTTCCAGTTGTCGGATGGACAGTTTCAGGAGGTGCCAGAATGCAGGAAGGACTGTTGTCATTAATGCAGATGGCAAAGACAAGCGGAGCTGTACTTCGCCATTCCCAGGAAGGGCTTCTGTACATCACAGTTCTGACAGATCCCACAACAGGAGGAGTCACTGCTTCTTTTGCAATGGAAGGTGACATCATCATGGCAGAGCCTGGTGCAACAGTAGGTTTTGCAGGAAGAAGAGTTGTCGAGCAGACAACGATGGAATCTCTTCCAAGAGATTTCCAGACTTCCGAATTCATACTTGAGCATGGATTTGCGGACCTGATTGTACCTCGTAAGGATGAAAAGAAGATAATCGCAGACTTACTGCACATGCATGGAGGAAATCATGACAGCATATGACAGGGTAAGAACGGCAAGAAACACATCGCGTCCAACAGCCCAGGATTATATTGCGGCCATGTTCACGGATTTCATAGAGCTCCATGGAGACAGAAGATACCGCGATGACGAAGCCATCATTGGAGGTATTGCGTATCTCAAAGGGAAACCTGTTACGGTAATAGGAATCGAAAAAGGCCACAGCACAATCGAAAGGATGAGAAGATCTTTCGGTGCGCCGGAACCAGAAGGATATAGAAAAGCGCTTCGCCTGATGAAGCAAGCGGAGAAGTTCCACCGTCCTGTAATTCTTTTTGTTGATACCTCAGGAGCATTCTGCGGTATTGGTGCAGAGGAAAGAGGACAGGGAGAGGCAATTGCAGAGAATCTGATGGAGATGATGGGCCTGAAAACTCCGGAACTTTCCATCCTGATTGGAGAAGGTGGAAGTGGTGGTGCTCTGGCACTGGCAGTCTCTGACAGAGTCTGGATGCTGGAAAATGCCGTTTATTCCGTAATCTCACCTGAGGGTTGTGCAAGCATTCTTTACAAAGATGCAGCAGAAGCTCCGAAAGCCGCTGAAAGCCTCCGTCTTACAGCAGCAGATGCAAAATCAATGGGAATTGCAGAAAGAGTCATCAGCGAAGAAGGTCTTGCCACTCCTGCTTTCTACAAGCAGCTTGCTGATGAAGTTGCTGCAGAGATAGAGATACTCGAACACACAGAAGATTTACTTGAAAGAAGATATCAGCGATTCCGTGCATTCGGTCGCTATGAAGAGGAAAAGAAATGAGTATATATAAAGAATTCTGCACCGAGACAGTTGATGAAAATGGCTGTCTGATCAATATAGACTTCCACTACCCTGATAATTTCAACTTCGGCTATGACGTCGTAGACAAGATTGCAGAAAGAACTCCTGAAAAACGTGCCATGGTATGGTGCAACACAGAAAGCGAGGAGCATTTCTTCACCTTCTCAGATATCAAAAGGATGAGCAATAAGGCCGCAAATGTGCTGCTCTCTTCCGGTATCAAGCGCGGAGACAGAGTGATTGTCGCCCTCAAAAGACACTACGAATACTGGTTTCTGGCTGTCGCACTTCACAAAATCGGAGCTGTAATGATTCCTGTGACACACATGCTCACAGCCGATGATTTCATCTACCGTCTTAATGCCTCAGATGCAAAGGCTATCGTTGCCACTCCATTCAATAATGTTCCAGTTCATGTGCTTGAAGCTGTAAGAAAAGGCAGCTTCAATCTTAAGCTCTGGACAGTACAGCAGACTGTTGAAGGGTTTAGAAATCTTACAGAAGAGATAGATGAAGCTGAAGACACACTCGAGCGTCAGGAAACAAAGGCAACAGATCCGATGGTGCTTTACTTCACATCGGGAACAACAGGATACCCAAAAGGAGTCATACACGACTATACATATCCTCTTGCGCATATCGTTACTGCGGCATACTGGCAGCAGGCGGAGGATGACGGACTTCATTTCACAGTTTCTGAAACAGGGTGGGCAAAGGCTTCCTGGGGAAAAATCTATGGGCAATGGCTTGTTGGCAGTGCTGTAATGGTCTTTGATTTCGACAACTTCGATCCAAGACAGCTTGCTACAGTGATAAACAAATATAAAGTGACATCATTCTGTGCACCGCCTACAATCTACCGCTATCTTGTAAAAAAAGGCGTACCAGAGCTTCCTTCGCTGAAACACACATCTACAGCAGGCGAATACCTGAATCCTGAAATTTTCCGTTTGTTCAAGGAAAAGACAGGGCTTGAGCTTCATGAAGGCTACGGACAGACAGAGACAACGCTCCTGGCAGCAAACTTCAAGGGAATGAAAGCAGTCGATGGTTCTCTCGGTGTTCCTTCCCCTCAGTACGATGTGCGTCTGATACTCAAGGATGGAAGTGAGCCCAAAAGAGGAGAAATCGGAGAGATCGTAGTTGTACCAAAAGATGGTAAGAAACCTCTTGGAATATTCTCGGCTTATCTTGGAAACGAGGAGCTCTACAAGGAGGCCTGGAGAGGTGGAGTATACCACACCGGCGACTCTGCATGGATGGACGATAACGGCGCGCTCTGGTTCAATGGACGCTTTGATGACATCATCAAAAGTGGAGGCTTCCGTATCGGGCCAGGAGAAATCGAAGATATTCTCATCTCCCACCCTGCAGTCCTTGAATGCAGTGTAATCGGAGTACCTGATCCTCTTCGCGGACAGGCTGTTAAGGCAATTGTAGTCCTCACAGAGGGTTATGAGCCATCACATGACCTGGACAAGGAGATAAAGGAATACTGCAATTCACGCCTTGCGGAATACAAGTGGATAAGAATCGTGGAATTCACTCACGAGATGCCAAAGACAATCAGCGGCAAGATAAAGAAAGCAGAGCAGAGAAATGCTGCAATGAACTGAGACAGGGCTTCGGCCCTGTTTTTTCATGGATACTCTCTCACAATGCCCAGTTCATCCAGGCAGTGCCTCTGTTTTCATTCTCAGGCCATGGAGGATTAGTCTTGGCCTGGACTCTCACTTATCTTCAGGAAAGTTTCCATACCGTTTTCTCTTTCAGCATTCGTCTCCCTTCATCTCTTGGTATATCTACCCCACATCCTCTGGAACTATCTGCTCCGGAAGGTATGTACACCACAAGTGAAGGGTTTGGTTAAATATGCAGAAGGAAATATCTGCATATCTGAATTCACAGCCTGCTGTTTTAAGATACATACAGCCTGCATACCTTATGAACACAGCAAGCTATCCCCGATTCTTATCATAAATTCATATTCACCTATGCTATTGCCTATATTGCAGAAAAATATCTATTATAAAACGGATTATCTCGTTAGATAGACAAGGAGAAAGTAATGGCTGATAAAGCATTGAATACACGCCATGGCCGTACTAAGGCCGATATCGCGCAGGATTTTGCGGAACAGCTGAAGTACAATCTGGATGCAGATGTATACCATACGACACCGGAAGGAAGGTATCAGGCTCTGGCATATGCTATCAGGGACAGAATCATCCACCAGTGGGATCTTTCAAGAAAGACACAGAGAGCAAAACACTCAAAGAGAATTTATTATCTCTCACTTGAATTCCTCATGGGAAGAGCAATGACAAACAATATCATAAACCTGGGCCTTGAAAAGCCCGTGCGTGATGCTCTCTCATCTCTTGGATACACGCTCGAGGAACTTGCGGATGTAGAACCTGATGCTGGACTTGGAAACGGTGGTCTCGGTCGTCTTGCGGCATGTTTCCTTGACTCTCTTGCAACACTTGAATACCCCGCTTACGGATATGGAATAAGATACAATTACGGAATCTTCCGCCAGCAGATCAAGAATGGTCAGCAGGTGGAATTCCCTGACAACTGGCTTAAAGACGGAAATCCGTGGGAAGTAAAGAGACCAGATCTCATTTATCCTGTATTCTTCGGTGGAGAAGTCAAACAGATAAGGGAAAATGGTAAAGATTTCTTCCGTTGGATTCCAGATGAGACTGTTGACGGCATTGCCTATGACACACCAATTGTAGGTTATGGTGGAAAAACCGTTAACACACTCCGCCTCTGGTCTGCACAATCCCCAGAAGGATTCTCATTCGAGGAATTCAATTCCGGTGATTACACAGAAGCTGTAAGAAACAAGATCAATGCTGAGACAATTTCTCAGGTACTCTACCCTAATGACACACTCTATATGGGAAAGGAGCTGAGACTTAAGCAGCAGTATTTCTTTGTCTCCTGCTCGCTTCAGGATATCGTCAGACGATTCAAGAGAAATGGAGATTACAACTGGGCAGAGTTCCCAGACATTGCAGCAATACAGCTTAATGACACACATCCATCCCTTGCAGTTCCAGAGCTTATGAGGATTCTCATTGATAAAGAAGGTCTTGGATGGGATGAGGCATGGGACATTACTGTAAAGACAATGGGTTATACAAACCACACATTGATGCCAGAAGCTCTCGAGAAATGGCCGCTGCCAATGATTGAGAAGCTGCTGCCACGCCATATGCAGATTATTTATGAGATCAATCAGCGCTTCCTTGATCATGCAGTCTCATTCTTCCCGATGCAGGGAGACAAGATTGCAAAAGTGTCCATCATCGAGGAATCGAATCCGAAAATGGTGAGAATGGCAAATCTTTCCATCATTGGCTCACATTCCACAAATGGTGTTGCTGCCCTGCACTCTGAACTCCTGAGAAAGGACATGTTCCCGGAGTTCAACACAATCTTCCCTGAGCGCTTCAACAACAAGACAAACGGCATCACACAGCGACGCTGGCTTCTGGATGCGAACCCTGCACTCTCTGCACTCATAACAGATGCTATCGGAGACAAATGGATTACGGACTATGACAGGATTTCTGACCTGAAGAAATTCGCAGACGATGCTGCATTTGTTGAGGAGTTTGGACGCGTCAAGGCAAAAGCCAAAGAGAAAGCTGCTGCATTCCTCAAGAAAGACAGCGGATTCATCCTCGACACATCATCTCTTATCGACGTACAGGTTAAGAGAATCCACGAATACAAGAGACAGCTGCTGAATGCTCTCAATATCCTGATGATCTACAACAGGATGAAGACAGACAGCCAGTATCTCGATGCATTCCAGCCAACAACATTCCTTTTCGGAGGAAAGGCTGCACCAGGGTATGTCAATGCAAAGCTCATCATCAAGTTCATCAACAATATTGCAAAAGTGATTGCAAGTGACAGCCGCGTACGTGACAAGCTGAAGGTCTACTTCATGCCTGATTACCGCGTGACAATGGCAGAAGCAATCATTCCTGCAACAAATATCTCGGAGCAGATATCCACAGCTGGAACAGAAGCATCGGGAACAGGCAACATGAAGTTCATGTTCAACGGAGCTCTTACTGTCGGCACTCTTGATGGAGCAAACGTGGAAATTGCAGAAGAAGTCGGCAAGGATAATATCTTCATCTTCGGACACACGGAAGAGGAAATATCTGCACTTGCACCTTCCTATTCTCCAATGGAATGGGTTGAGAAAGATCCGGAAATCAAGGCAATGATCAGTCTTATCGATTCAGGTTATTTCTCCATCAACGAACCATCAATCTTCAAGTCGCTTAAGGAATCTCTGTTCGGATACGGAAATGACAGATACTATCTGATGGCAGACCTGAGGATGTATCATGATGTGCATGAGACCGCCACAATGCTCTACAAGACAAATCCAGCAGAATGGAACAGGAAAGCTGTGATCAATATTGCTTCTTCCGCGAAGTTCTCATCTGACAGGACAATCAAAGAGTATGCGGATGAAATCTGGCATATCAAACCATGCAAGGTAAAGAGATCTGCAGAAGACACAGTTCTTGAAGATGCAAGAAAAATCCAGAAATAAAATACAGGCTTCGGAGAGCATGGCTGTTGTAATGCTAATAACGCTCTCCGGAGGGCTGCAGGATGCATATACCTACATAGTGCGCGGTAAGGTTTTTGCCAATGCGCAGACTGGGAACATCGTGCTTCTCTCATCATCGCTCTTCTCCGGCAACTGGGGAGGAGCGTTTTCCTATCTGATTCCACTTCTGTCATTTGCTTTGGGAATACTTGTTGCAGCCCTTCTCAAGCATGGCCTTAAAGAACGCTATGGGATATTCCACTGGAGACATGCGACACTTGCCGCAGAGATAGTAATGCTCACAATAGTCGCTTTCATGCCAGTAGAATTATCGAAAGCAGCAAATGCAATGGTCTCATTCTCTTGTGCGCTGCAGGTGGAATCATTCAGGAAAGCAAGGGGATATGCCTATGCAAGCACGATGTGCATAGGAAACCTCAAATCATGTATGGAGAATGCCGCTCTCTTCATTACAGGGGAAGACAAGAACGGACTGAGAAAAGCAGGTTATTATGCGGCTGTAATCCTTTTCTTTGCCATCGGAGCAGGACTAGGCGCCCTGCTTTCGGGAATATTCGGACTACATGCAATTCTCTTCTCAGCTGCACTTCTTATCCTGGCTTCAATCCTGATGCTCGGAAGAAAGGAAAGCTGAAAGACTCTCCTCATCCGGCAGAACAAAAGTGACAGCCATTGCTGTTTCAGGATGCAAAGAGAAGAATACGCTTACGCTTGAAGATGCAATGTCTCCTTCCAATGACAATGGATAATCTGAAAGAGGAGCAATGGAAAGAGTTTTCAGTTTGGCCTCCGCAGCTTTCTTGAGCACATCTCTATAAGCTATTGCAAGCCGTTCCTTAGCTCTTTCTCCATCTTTGTAAATGACTCGGGGACGAGTCAGGACTGCATTTGCATTCCATTTCCTTATGTCAGGGAAAAACTGCAGTGCTTCATCAGGAACAACAGCTCCTGCAGTCTCATATGAAGAGATATCATCAGCAACAGCAGTCATGGTGCTATCATCGATTGCAGATATCAGCTCCTCAACAAAACCCTTTTCAATGATTATGTCATCCAGAAGGAAACCATCAAGCATTACAAAACGATCCGTGAAATCCAGAAGAATCCGTCTGATTGAAACCCACTCACCTTCTCCATCCGAAAGATATGTTCTCAGATATTTCTTTCCATGGTCCTCGATAATGCCCTCTCGGCATCTTATCTCTTTTTCCAGCCAGCAGGCTCTGACAATTGAATAAAAGAGTGCATCGTCCAAATCCTCACGTGGATTTTCCCTAATTCTCCTGGCAAGATTTAAAAGCTGTGAAAGGTCTTTTCTGTTTTGCATGGAGCAATTGTAGCATACAATGGTTTTCATGACTGTAATACTTCTTGCCGCAGGATTATCAGAAAGAATGGGACAGAATAAGTTATTGCTGCCATTCCACGGCAAGACCATCATCGAAACAACACTTTCCGCAATTCCAGATTCATACAGAAAAATCGTTGTCACAGGCCATGAGGAGGGCAAAATCAGAGCATTGCTTTCTTCTCATGATGTGACATTCATCCATTCAGAGGATTATCTGAAAGGACAGAGATGGAGCACTCTCAGCGGAATTGAAGCTGTAGAGAATGATGATTTCGCCATTCTGCCCGGAGATCTTCCGCTCATTGAAAGTCGCGATATTGTGAACACCGTTTCACTCCTCAAGGACTTCACCATTGGAAGAGCAATACACGAAAAGACACCGGGGCATCCTGTTGTATACAGAAAAGAACACAGAGAAAAGCTGTTGTCATTCTCCGGTACAATGAAGGAGTACCTTCACTTTCATAAAATAGGATTTTACGAAGGGGGTATCGGATGCATTGCAGATACCGACACCCCTGAAAGCTATGAAAAGCTTTGCAAATGGCCGGACTAAGCCGGCCAGGAGAGAAAGCAAGGGAAAGACCTTGCTTTATAAAGTTACCTTGACAGTACCATTCTCCATTGAAAGATGAATCACAGCATTGTCTGTGAGATGACCAGAAAGCATTTCCCTTGAAAGACTGTTCTCAACCTCATTCTGGATACACCTTCTTATCGGACGTGCACCATAAGATGGATCGAAACCGGCTTTTGCAATATGCTCCTCGACACTATCATCCCACTCAAGGTGATAACCACGCTTCATGACACGTTCTTTGAGCGTTTCAAGCTGCAGATGGACAATCTTCCTGATTTCCTTATCTCCAAGAGGATTGAAGATGACTATTTCATCTATCCTGTTCACGAACTCAGGTTTGAATGTATGCCGGATGATTTCCATCACATGCTCATCAGCATGTGCAGGATCTGCCAGTATCTCCTGAGAACCAAGGTTCGATGTCATGATGATAATCGTATTCGTGAAATCCACGACACGCCCTTGTCCATCAGTCAGTCTGCCATCATCAAGAACCTGCAGAAGAATATTGAACACATCAGGATGCGCCTTTTCAATCTCATCAAAGAGAATTACTGAATAAGGACGTCTTCTGACAACTTCTGTAAGCTGTCCACCCTGATCATAACCAACATATCCTGGAGGAGCTCCAATAAGACGGGAGACTGAGTATTTCTCCATATACTCGGACATATCGATACGGGTCAGAGCCTTCTCATCATCGAAGAGGAACGAAGCGAGAACCTTTGCAAGAAGTGTCTTTCCTACACCAGTAGGGCCAGCAAAAAGGAAAGAGCCTAGTGGACGGTGCTCATCACCTATACCCGCCTTATTTCTCCTTATTGCATTGGAAACAGCTTCAATAGCTTTCTCCTGTCCGATGACAGACTGGGAAAGTGTCTTTTCAAGATTCAGATACTTTTCCATCTCAGAACCCATCATCTTGGCAACAGGAACACCTGTCCAAGCAGAGACGACTTTCGCGATATCATCTTCAGTAACTTCCTCACGAAGCAGTCTTCTTCCATCCTTTGTAAAAGAGTTGACCTTCTCCTCAGCTTCCTTTATCTCTCGCTCAAGTTCCGGCATCTTGCCATGCTTAATCATTGCAGCCGTATTGAGGTCACCCTGGCGTTCTGCATTCTGCTCTTCTCTTGAGAGCTTCTCAAGCTCCTCTTTCTTGCTGCGGAGAGCAAGAATAGCCTCTCTTTCATTCTGCCATTCAAGATGAAGTGCGTCATACTTTGTCTGCATCTCGCCAAGTTCAGTGGCAATCTTTCCAAGCCTCTCCTTGGAACCGGAATCCTCTTCTCTGGAAAGAGCCTGTTTCTCAATTGAAAGCTGGAGCATCTTACGATGGAGATTATCGAGTTCAGCTGGCTGACTCTCTATTTCCATCTTGATCTGCGAAGCAGCCTCATCAACCAGATCTATGGCTTTATCAGGAAGGAAACGGTTTGTAAGGTATCTGTCGGAAAGCACGGCAGCAGCAACAAGTGCTTCATCCTTAATACGCACGCCATGGTGTAGTTCATACTTAGGCTGCAAACCACGGAGAATGGATATAGTATCCTCTACAGACGGCTCCTTTGTATAAACAGGCTGGAACCTTCTCTCCAGAGCCTTATCCGATTCAATATACTTGCGGTACTCATCCAGAGTCGTAGCTCCGATTGCATGCAGCTCACCTCTAGCAAGTGCAGGCTTTATGAGGTTTGAGGCATCGGTTGATCCTTCTGCAGCACCAGCTCCTACAATTGTATGAAGCTCATCGATGAAAAGAATGATCTTACCTTCACTCTTCGTAACCTCATTTATGACACCTTTCAGCCTTTCCTCAAACTCTCCACGGAATTTTGCACCGGCAATGAGAGAACCAAGGTCAAGGGAAAGAAGACGTTTGTCTGCAAGAGACTCAGGAACATCACCCTTGGCAATACGTTCTGCAAGGCCTTCAACAATTGCAGTCTTACCTACACCAGGTTCTCCAATGAGAACAGGATTGTTCTTTGTCCTCCTGCAGAGAACCTGCATCACCCTTCTGATTTCCTCGTCTCTGCCGATTACAGGATCGAGTTTGTCCTCAGCAGCAAGACGTGTCAGATCCTTACAGTATTTATCAAGTGACTGATACCCAGCTTCAGGATCCTGAGATGTAATCCGCTGATTTCCTCTGATAGCCTGCAGGGCTTTAAGCACTTCGTCCTTAGAGACACCGAGCGCTATAAGAGCATCCTTTTCCGCACATTCATCAGTCAGGAGCGCAATAAGGAAGTGCTCTGCAGATATGTATTCGTCCTTGAATTCACCTGCTATTTTATCGCATGAACCAAGAATCCTTGCAGCAGAACGAGAGAATGAAACCTGTGCATCCCCATAAAGCTTAGGAAGCGATGAGAGTATCTTCTCCATTGCTGTAATAACAGCATCTGGCTGGACTCCAAGCTTCTCAAACAACGGCCTCAGCACGCCATCCTTCTGTTCAGTCAATGCGATTATAATATGTGCAGGCGTCACTTCAGAGTGCTTCTCCGAAGAAGCTTTCTGAGCAGCCTCCTCTATAGCGCTCTGCAGTTTAAGTGTAAATTTATCAAAATTCATAACAACCTCCAGAGTTCTATACTATTTACAATGGGAAATATAATAATGGAGGTTGAAATCGTTAAGTCAGATTCTCAGTGCTTCCAGGTAATCCGTAATCATTGACATGGCTTCAGATTTGTCAAACGTCTTGAAAAAAGCGATACGGAAACATGCCAGCTCTGAAAGATTGAAAATAGCCTCTGCTGTTGCATTTATATCCACACGATGAATATGACCATTATCAATACCCTGGCGAAGAAGCCGTTTGAAAAGGATTGAGAATTTAGCCGTACGATGGTGAATCACATCTGCAAAATCAACACCATCACGTTTTGCGGAAATCATCACGGACATCAGGTTCATAAGAGCCAGTTCATTCTCCGCTGCAGTGTCGATTATATCAGAGAGAATGCTTTTCATTCTTTCTATCTCATCCCCTCCGGAAGGCCCCCATGCTATAGCTGAATACTTTGCGAAAAGCCGCCCGGTAATGAGCTTAACTGCATAGTAATAGATTTCATCCTTATTGTGGAAATACTGGTAGACGGTAGGTCTGGATATGCCGGAAGCCTCTGCGATGAGCGAAAGATTCGAATTATGATACCCCTCCTTTGCAAACACTTCTAGAGCTGTGCGGAGTATCGTCTCCTTTCTTTCCTCGTGGTCAATTTTCTTCGGCATGGGAAAAGAATAACACATTCTCACTAAAAATACACAAAAAGAGAAGCTGTTAAGAAAAAACATCTTATAATACAACCATGATTAACCTCCTCCTTTACATCACAGCCATGGCTATCACCCCTGGACCGAACACGATTCTGTCGATGGCAAACACTGCAGCTGTGGGTTTGAGAAAAGGCGTGAGGCTTAATATTGGCATGCTGATAGGCATTACCATAGTTACAGCAATAACTTTCATCGCTGCGGAAATCCTTTACCAGGCAATCCCAAAAGCTGAGAAATGGATGAAGATACTTGCTTTCATCTACCTCTTATTCCTTGCTATGAAAATGCTCAGGAAAAAGAATCTCGATGGAAAGCAGAAAAGCGCGAGTTTCACAGAAGGACTTCTCCTTCAGCTTGTGAATGTAAAAGTATACCTATTAGCATTGACTGCAATATCTGCATACATAATACCAATGACTTCATCTCTTGTAGACAGAGCTCTCATTTCTACTCTCATTCCAACAATCTGTTTCCTCTCCGGCCTTGTATGGGCCATAGGAGGATCTCTTTTGAAGAATCTCTACGAAAAGCATGAACGCTTCTTTTCCATAGCCTTTGCACTTGCATTGCTGTGGTGTGCTATAAGAATCCTATTCTGATATCTTCCAAACGTATGCAAAAACATGTAGAATCCGTTGCTGTTTGTGGGGACTCTTTTCAAAGGAGTAAAAATGAAAAGAATAGCAACAGCGACCATATTACTGGTCTTGCTTCTCGTCACAGCTTGTACACAGTACATTTATGTACCACTTCCGAGACCGGACAAGAATGAAGTTGTAAGTCTTACTGTTACGGAAACCGTTCTTGTAGAAGTTAATGGCAGTCTTCCGTCAACAGTAAAAGCAACTGCTGAGTATGAAAACGGAAATGAAAGAGAAGTCACAGCAACGGTTATCGGGACTGTTGATACATCCACACAAGGTGTAAAGACAGCAAGTGCTGAATATGATGATGTAAGAACAACTTTCGATGTGACAGTGTACGCAGAAGAAAATGTCATCAATAATTCCACTGAGGTATCCAAAATTATGGAGGATCTCGAAGATGGAGATATTATCGTAATTGGAAACGATATGGAATTTGCTGATACAGCAGGCCGAACAACACCATTTTCAATTCCAGGAGGCAAACGCAATATAACAATAATTGGCAATGGTGCAACAATCACTGAAAATGCAGGATCCAGCAATCTTTTTGATATTGATGGTGAGAATATCGTGATTGACGGTTTCAATTTTGAAATGACCAATTCATCAGCTACTCAACTTAATCTTTTCACTATTCAAGGGACAAATGTAACAATCAGGAACTGTACATTTTCAGGAACCTTCAATGTCAACAGTGGTGATTCTAGTGTTACAAGAGGCTTTGAAATCAGCACAGGAGCTTCTGTAACAATTGAGAACTGTGAATTCAGAAATGTCAGACAGCCAGCATATATTAACACAGGAGCATATGTCACTATATTGAATAACGTTATTGAAAACACAAGGGGCTGGAATATCCTTGCAGATGCAATCATCGAACAGATGGAAGGAAACAGCTTTGAGGGAACAAATGCGGAAGACATCTGTCTGAATTCAGATGCAGCTTCAACTCTGTACGATGAGGCTGATTGTATCCAACTTTCTCTTGATAACAATGGTTGCCGGGTTAATAATCAGGAACTCGGAATAATTGTTGAGAATGGTGTAGTAATATCTGAGTAACAATATCAAAAACTGAATAAATCTCAGAACAAGATGAACTTTGGTGGAGCTCTAAAAATAGGGCTCCATTTTTTATAAAGTTCGGGAATTGTTAATTCCAATTGATGCTGGATAACGTATTGTTTATCATATTTGATATATCAATAATTGTGTTATCAAGGATAATATATGGCACTATCACTCCATCAGCTTCTTTTCAGGACATTTCACAGACAGGAGAACACGCTCCAGGCTGTGAGGGATGAACTCGGACTTGGTCGCGGTCAACCAAAAATACTGACATTTCTCCGCTCAAACGGAGCAAGTACCCAGAATGATATCGCCTCTTATTTCTCAGTGGATCCCGCCTCTATTTCCCGCATGACAGAGACGCTGAGACAGAATGGATTTCTGTTGAGAACACAAGTAGAAGATTGTCGCAGGGCAAATAGACTTGAACTTACAGAAAAGGGACTAAAAGCAGCAGAGCGATGGTCTAATGAGTGTGCAGCACTGGAAGAAAAGATGCTTCAGGGATTTTCACCAGAAGAAGCGGAAACCCTGAGAACACTTCTCGCCCGCCTTCTTGAAAACATGGTCAGGATTGAAAAATGACAAACATCGGAAAGCTCATAAAACTTATGGGACCATACAAGAAAGACCTTGTGATCGCATGCCTTCTTGTAGCTATAGAGACAGGATTTGAGCTGATTATCCCTACAATGATGGCAGATCTGATTGATAACGGTATTGCAAATGCAGATACAGCCTACATGCTGGGAAAGGGAATGCAGATGGCAATCTGTGCATTGCTTGCACTTGCAACAGGATTAACCTATGCACGTTTCGCAGCTCGTGCAGCTTATGGATGGGGAGCTGCAATAAGGGAAAAGGAATATGAGAATCTTCAGGCTTTTGCATTCTCAAACATCGATAAATATGAAACGAGTTCGCTCATAACCCGTCTCACTAGTGATATCACTGTAATGCAGAATACCATCAACAACGGACTCCGGCCACTTGTAAGGGCACCTGTCATGCTAGTCCTTGGGCTCCTGTTTTCCTTCTCCATGAATGGAGAACTTGCCATCACCTTCATAATTCTCACCCCTATTCTCGGCATCGTACTTTTCACTATCGTCCGACGTGTTGCCCCGATGTACAGCATCATGCAGAAGACCGTCGATGACCTTAACAGCGTTGTTGAAGAAAACCTTAGGGCAATAAGAACAGTCAAGGCATTTGTCCGCGGTGAATATGAAGAAGAGAAATTCGGGAAGGTGAATGAAAAACTCTGCCAGACAGCCTCACGAACAAACAGCATGGCTGTATTGAACATGCCTTTATTCCAGGCTGTCATGTATACATGTGTATTGTCATTAATGTTCTTCGGAGGACTGATGATTCTCAACGCAAAGCTACAGGTCGGAGAACTGACGGGTTTTCTGAGCTATGTCATGCAGGTTCTGAATTCGATGATGATGCTCTCAAACGTATTTCTTCTTCTCTCCCGTTCACTTGCTTCTGCCGCACGAATTTCCTCGGTACTCGATGAAGTTCCAGACATGAAAGAAACAGAGGCGCCCATAACTAAGATGAAATCCTGGGATATTGAATTCAGGAATGCCTCTTTCAGATACTCTTCCGACGCTTCTGTAGATACTTTAAGCCACATCAATATTAAAATTCCGCAGGGACACACTATTGGTATTCTGGGAGGAACTGGAAGCGGAAAATCCTCTCTCGTGCAACTTATAGACAGACTATATGATGCGGAGGAAGGCGAAGTGCTGATAGGAGGCATAAATGTCAAAGACTACAGTCTCTATACCCTAAGAGAGAATGTGGCAATGGTATTGCAGAAAAATCTCCTCTTCAGCGGTACAATCCGAGATAACCTGAAATGGGGAAATAAAGACGCAAGCGACGAGGAATTGTGGGAAGCTGTAGACAAAGCCGGTGCAGGGGAATTTCTCAGGCATTTTCCTCTTGGTCTTGATACTGATCTTGGCCAAGGTGGTGTGAATGTTTCAGGCGGCCAGAAACAACGTCTCTGCATTGCCCGTGCCCTTCTCAAGAATCCTAAAATAATCATTTTTGATGATTCGACGAGTGCTGTTGATAGCGCTACAGAAACTCTCATCAGAAACAATCTCCATAAACTTAAAGGAATAACGAAAATATTCATTGCCCAGCGAATTTCTTCTGTAATCGATGCAGATACAATCATCGTGCTACATGACGGGAAGGTAGCAGAAACTGGCACACATTCATCGCTGATGGCAGAGAATGGAATATACAAGGAAATCTACGAATCCCAGATGAAAGGAGGGGTCCTCTGATGCCAAGGATTGTAAGCGCAAAGAAGCCAAAAAATCTTTCGTATACTGTGAAACGCCTCCTCTCCTATATGGGAAGACACAGTATATCGCTGCTGCTAGTTGCATTGCTTGTAATCATGAGCGTACTCTGCAACCTGCTCGGAACATACATGATCAGCCCTGTAATAGATGGACTTGTCTCCGGAGGAGGAAAAGCATCCCTTTATAAAGGTGTTGCCATCACAGCAGTCATCTACATCATCGGTGTGTTAGCAGCTTTTGGTTATAGTCAGATTATGGCCCGGGCAAGCCAGAAGATTGTCTTTGATATCCGCAAAGACCTCTTCACACATATGCAGACACTGCCACTGAAATTCTTTGATACACATCAGCATGGATTCATCATGAGCTATTACACAAATGATACAGATACCGTGTCAGATGCACTTAGCAATAGCTTCTCCGCAGTAATCAAGAATGGATTTCAGATTCTGGGGACCATGACCATGCTGATAATCCTGAACTGGAGGCTTTCGCTGATTGTAACCATATCCTATTTCTGCATGTTTCTCTATGTCCGATTCTCTGCAAAGAAAAGCAAAGGTTATTACAGCAAACAGCAGAAAAGCCTTGGGGCACTTGATGGTTACATGCAGGAAATGGTTGCAGGCCAGAAAGTCATAAAGGTCTTCAACCATGAAAAAGAGAATCTTGAAGGATTCAGGGAAAAGAACAAGGAACTGCAGGCAATGGGAACAGCTGCACAGACATATGCCTCAACCATGATTCCAGCTGTTGTCAGTATTTCCTTCCTCACCTACATGATAGTCTCTCTCTTCGGTGGATTCATGGTTCTGAACGGAATAACAACATTGGGAGCACTTGCTAGCTATCTTGTTTTCGTAAGACAGGCAGCAGCTCCAATAAACCAGTTCACACAGCAGAGCAACTTCCTTCTCTCTTCGCTTGCCGGAGCTGAAAGGATATTCGAGCTCATCGATACAGAACCTGAAGAAGATGAAGGGAATGTCACGTTAACAAGAATGGATGACAGCTGGGCCTGGAATGATGGAGACAGGGAAATTCCGCTCAGAGGCGATGTGAGATTCTTTAACGTGGATTTCTCATATGACAAGAATCATCAGATACTCCACGATATATCACTATATGCGAAACCGGGGCAGAAAATAGCTTTCGTAGGTTCAACTGGAGCCGGAAAGACAACAATCACGAACCTGATCAACAGATTCTATGATATCGAAAAAGGTGAAATCATCTTTGATGGCATCGACATAAGGCGGATAAGAAAGAAAGATCTCAGAGAGGCTCTGGGAATGGTATTACAGGATACTCACCTCTTTACTGGTACCATCCGCGACAATATCCGATATGGCCGGCTTGAGGCAACGGATGCAGAAGTTGAAGAGGCTGCAGCTATAGCCAATGCAGATTCCTTCATCAGAAGACTTCCCAAAGGCTACGACACCATGATTATTGATGATGGAGCAAACCTCTCAGCCGGACAGCGGCAGCTTCTTGCTATTGCCCGCGCTGCAGTTGCAAACCCTCCTGTTCTTATTCTCGATGAAGCCACAAGCAATATCGATACACGTACCGAGGACCTGATTGAAAAAGGAATGGACAGATTGATGGAAGGACGTACGGTATTTGTCATTGCACACAGGCTCTCAACTGTAAGGAATGCAGATGCCATCATGGTACTTGAAAATGGAAGGATTATTGAGAGAGGCAACCATAATGAACTTATAGCCCTTCATGGTCGATACTATGACCTCTACACTGGTATGTTTGAGTTAAGCTGAATACTTGAATATCAGCCTGATGTAGCATAGACTTCCAGATGGTCTGCCTGCATAGCATAATGGATAGTGCATTCCCCTCCGGAGGGAAGGATGGCGGTTCGATTCCGCCTGCGGGTGATGATATCTCAAGCCGTTCTCATATTTTCCAATCCCTTATATACCTCATTTGTTATTTTCTCCAGCGTTCCGGTGTGTAATAATTAAACCGAAAAGGAGAAGACATGCTTTATCCAGAAATAAATGAAGCAAGAAGTATAATTGATTTATCAGGTGCATGGAATTTCCGTCTTGATGATGGAAAGCACGGAGAAGGATATGCAGAGAGTGCTTTTATCGATAACGGAACTCTGATGGCAGTTCCTGCCTCATACAATGATTTGAAGGAGGAGCCTGAATACAGAAGTCATTGTGGATGGGCTTATTACAAAAGAACTTTCATCATTCCCAACTCACTTGTAAAGGAAAGGCAAGTTCTCCGTTTTGATGCAGTAACACATTATGCAAAGATATACCTTGACGGAAAACTTATTCTTGAGCACAAGGGCGGATTCCTGCCTTTCGAAATTGACATCACAGGAAAGGTAGAAAGAGGAAAGGAAACAGAACTCATAGTTGCCGTTGATAACAGAATCAATCACTCAACACTACCAATGGGAAACGAGGAAGGAACAGCATTCTTCGGTTCCGACAATGCTGATGTTCCAAGCGTAATTGCAGCAAAGAAATGGCGAAAACCAGTGAATCTTCCTAATTTTGATTTCTTCAATTATGCAGGTATAAATCGCCCTGTAAGAATCTATACAACACCTGTAAACTACATCAGTGATGTGACAATAACAACAGAAATCGATGGAAAAGATGGACTTATCAGCTACGCACTTGAAACAGTTGGTGAAGGAACGGCTTCCATCGAGATAAAAGACAAGAGCGGAAAGACTGTTGCCTCTTCTGAGGGTGAATCAGGAAAACTCAGAATCACTGATGCAAAATTCTGGTGGCCCTACCCTGGGGAACCATATCTTTATAAAGCAGTGATGAAATTCGGGGAAGATACTTACTCCCTCGATGTTGGTATCCGAACTGTTGGCGTCAAAGGTATACAGTTTCTGATCAATGGTAAGCCTTTCTATTTCAAAGGATTTGGCAAACATGAAGATTCGGCCATTCATGGCAGAGGTTTTGATTTCGTCCTCGATATGAAGGATATAAGCATGATTCACTGGATGGGAGCAAACTCGTTCAGAACAAGTCATTATCCTTATGCAGAAGAGATGTATCAGCTATGTGACAGAGAGGGAATAGTCATTATCGACGAGACACCTGCTGTTGGAATCGGAGGAACAAGCGAGGATATTTATAAAATCGGCAGATTCAGAGAACACCATGAAGATGTCATCAAAGATCTCATTGCCAGGGACAAGAACCATCCATCGGTCGTGATGTGGTCAATGGGAAATGAACCAGATGTAGTTACAGCCCCTGATTCTGCTTATGACTACTGGCATTCCCTGTATCTCTTCACAAAGAGCCTTGATCCGGGAAAACGTCCTGTCACATTCGTCTGCAACCAGAACAACTATGAACGCGATAGAATAACAAGGGAAATGGATGTCGTATGCATCAACCGTTATTATGGCTGGTATAACCTCTCCGGAGATATGGAGGCTGCTGTATATGCACTTAATCTTGAACTGGATTTCTGGGAAAAACAGGAGAAACCAGTAATCATGACAGAGTATGGTGCAGATACCCTGCCTGGTTTCCATCTTTCCTCACCTGAGATGTTCAGCGAGGAATTCCAGGTTCTTTATTATGACACCATCAACAAGGAATTCGACAAACGTGCATTCATGATAGGAGAACATCCCTGGAATTTTGCAGATTTCAACACAATCCAGGGCCCGATGCGGGCAGATGGCAACAGAAAAGGTCTTCTTACACGTGACAGAAGACCTAAAATGGCAGCACATTATTTCAGGAAAAGATGGAATGAAATTCCAGATTTTGACTACAAGAAATGAGCAGATTACCAGTAATAAGAAACAGCAATGACATGAAGGAAATCGTGGAGGGATACGGTTTCCTTCCCTTCTTCAGTTCCGCTATCCCTGGATTCTCTGTAGAGGAGATGGCACTTTCTTCTGTGTGGTTTCCTCCCAAAGGAGAAGGTGTATGGGAATGGAAAAGTGATGTGATACACTCAACGGGCTGTGCATATGGTAAATTCATACTCTCCAGGCCTGCTTTCATATCAAAGGATCTATTTATCACGCTAGCGGCTTACAGGCGCGATGGCTATGATTTCGAAGGAATGGTCAATGATGGACTTGTAACACATAGCGAGAGAATACTTTATTCGATTCTTGAGGAAACAGGGAGTGAAACCTCTACTTTTCTCAGGCTGAAAGCAAGAATGTCAAAATCTGCATTTGACAGTTCAAACACAAGACTCCAGATGCATACATTCATGATGATCTCAGATTTTGAATACAAGCTTACAAAAGAAGGGAAACCTTATGGCTGGGGCATTGCCCGCTATGCACTGCCTGAAGAGATATATCCAAACTTTGAAGAGAAAACAGATGTTTACAAACCGGAGGAAGCCAGAAAGCTCTTGTTACAGCACCTCAGAAACAAATTTCCCGAAGCAGATGAAACAGCTCTGCTCCGGGTAATAGGCTAATCAGAACTTGAGTGTATCAGAAAGTGTTGCAACCATCACGGCCTTGATGGTGTGCATTCTGTTCTCTGCCTCATCAAAAACAACGGAAGCTGGACTTCTGAACACTTCATCCGTAACCTCCATCTCCTTCAATCCAAACTTCTCATATACCATCTGAGCTGTGGATGTGTTGAGATCATGGAACGAAGGCAGACAATGCTCGAAGATTGTATTCTTACCCGTAGATTCAAGAAGCTGCTTTGTCACCTGATAAGGCTTCAGGAGCTCAATGCGTTCTGCAATCTTGTCTTCCTCGCCCATTGAACACCAGATATCCGTATAGATGATATCAGCACCTTTAACAGCTTCAAATGGATCGGCTGTGATCAGTATTTCAGAACCGTTCTCAGTAGCCCATTTTCTGCATTCATCAACAAGCTCTGCAGCAGGATTGAGAGAAGAAGGTGTAGCAACCGCATAGTTCATTCCCACCTTTGCAGCTCCTATCATGAGAGCATTGGCAACATTGTTCCGGCCATCTCCGACATAAGCAAGCTTCATTTCGGAAAAATCCTTTCCCAGATGCTCATAAGCTGTCAGGAAATCTGCCAGCACCTGTGTTGGATGATCATCATCAGTAAGTCCATTCCAGACAGGGACACCCGAGAATTTCGCCAGATCATCAACAACACTGTGAGCAAAGCCTCTGTACTCGATTCCATCATACATCCTGCCAAGGACCTTTGCTGTATCCTCAAGAGATTCCTTCTTTCCCATCTGGGAGTTTGTAAGGAATGTGACACCAGCCCCCTCATCTTAAGCTTCAACCTCGAAAGAGCAC
>CALXYN010000004.1 GCA_944392975.1 uncultured Spirochaetaceae bacterium
ATCATGATGAATATGAACGAACACTCTGTACGACAGGTATGTGTGCTGAGAGCAGGACATATTACTTCTCTCCAGCTGAGAACAGGAGAATAAGTGCATACAGTGTCGAGAATGCACTTAATGCAATGGGGGAAGAGAAGATAGCGTATTATCCGATTCCAATCAAGGAAGATATAAGCTACGTTATTTAAAAGAAATAATTCAAGGAGGCTTCGGCCTCCTTGTTTCATCTTGAGATAAAAGCTTTGAAAAGATTCAGAAGAGCTTCTGTATCCCTGCTTCCCGCACTTTCATATGGAGAGTGCATCGCAAGCTGTGCTGCTCCGATATCCACAGATGGCACGCTCAGCTTCTCTGCTGAAAGATTTCCGAGGGTTGATCCTCCAGGGATATCTGAATGATTCACAAAATACTGATAAGGAATTCTCTCCCTCTCCATCAGAGCACGTAAATAGCTTGCGCTTTGTGCATCGGTTGTGTATTTCTGAGCGGCGCTGAATTTGATGGCAATGCCTCCATTCATCACGGCTTTGTTTGTCACATCGCATTTCTCCATATAGTTTGGATGCATGGCGTGACAGTTATCTGCACTGATCATGAATGAAGAGGCTGTCTTCATTGCTTTTTCTTCTGTATCAAAACCAAGCGCGTATGAGATACGTTCGATTGTTACAGGAAGAAAATCTGAAAGGGCTCCCTGCTTTGTGCCGCTTCCTGTTTCCTCATTGTCAAAAAGACAGACAAGAGGTGCATAGTTATTGCCTTCTGTTTCGATTATCGCTCTGTAAGCAGTATATGCGCACATAAGGTCATCTATCCTCGGTGATGAGAAGAATTCGTTATCAAGGCCCCAGAAGGAGTGTGGTGTTCTTGGATAGAGGAATAGCTCGTACTCAAGGAGTTCTTCTTTTTTGCAGTTTGCGGCTTCTGCAACAGCTTGTATGAATCTTCCTTTTTCTGCACCTTCTGCAAAGATGGGAAGCATATCCTTTTGTGCCTTGTAGCTATTTTCATCGTTAACCTTTCTGTTCATGTGGATTGCAAGGTTAGGGATGAGCACTGCATCTCTTGCAAAATCCACAAGGCGCTCTTCTATGCCGTTTCCGGTTTTTATGAAGACTCTTCCTGCAATTGAAAGAGGCCTGTCGAACCATGGAGCCATCAGGAGACCACCATAGACCTCTGTATTCAGTGTTGTATAGCGTCCTGATGATATAATCTCCGGATCTGTTTTTATCTTGAATGCAGGGCTGTCTGTATGTGCAGAGACAAGTGAATAGCCTTTATAACCCTTTTGAGGAATGCGGAATGCAATGAGGGCAGAGCTGTTTCTTTTGACAAAATATGCTTTTCCTTCATCCAGTTTCCAGCGTTCTTTTTCATCCAGACGTGTAAAACCGTTTTCAAGCAAACCGTTTTCCATGTTTTTCACAGCATGGAACTGGGTCGGACTCGATGATATGAATGCACAGAGATCTTCTGTGACTTTGTATTTGCTGTTCATAGCCTGAGTTTAGAATCAGCATGGAAATCTGTACAGTCCTCTCAGAGTTTTCTTCCGACTCTGACGCAGATAATGGTTGTTATTATTGCAATGCCGCTATTGGAGATCATCATCATGACGCCAAGTGCAGTCGCTCCATCGCTGATGAATTGCTGTAGAGCAAGGAGCACAGGAATCCTAAGAACAAATATCCTCAGGAAATTTATAATGAGAGTTATCCTGGTCTTCCCGAGTCCCAGAAGAAAATCCATACCGGCTCCGTTCAGGGCAAGACTAAGACAGCTTGTCACATCAAAGATGAAAATTCTTTCTATCTGCTGCATGAAAAAAGCATCAAAACCTGTACGGCTTGTAGCGAACAGGGTAATAAGAGGATTCTTGATTATGAAAAGAATTATCATGGCTATTAAGCTGGCAGCAAGAGTGATTACGATATTTGCCTTATAGGCTTTGATAACTCTGCTTTTCAGCCCTGCGCCATAATTCTGACTTATGATTGAACTTGAGGCATCTGAAAATCCGTTTTCGAATTTGGTAGCAAGACCGCAGATGTTATTGGATATTCCCAATGCCCCGATTATATCCGACCCATAGGACGCTGCAATGGAGTTGACTACGGTCTTTCCCAAAGAGAATGCCGAATCCTCAATTGCAACTGGATAAGATAACCCGATGAGGCAACGTGTATATTCTTTGCTTCTATGGAAGATAAGTGAAGGCCTGATTCTGAAAATACTGTCTTTGCTGGTCATGTGTGTGACAGCAAATAGTGTGAAAACCATATAGGTTATGAGGGTAGCGAGTGCAATATAGAGAATGCCTTTTTCTAAAACGTATATGAAAAAAGCCGTAAGAAGCAGTTTGAGAATCATTGTCGCAATATTGATTGCCATTATCCGCTTCGTGCGTCCTCTGGATTTTTCGATATTGATGTAAAGGAGAATAAGAAAGTTGAATACAGTAGAAACAAGCATTATACGGAAATACTGTGTTCCTTCTGCGATGAATTCTTCCGGTGTGGCAATTATTAAGAGAAGCTGCGGTACAAAAGGTATGAGAGCAAGAGTAATCAGTGAAAGGATTCCTAGAAGCCTGACTAGCGTATTCATCAATATTCCAGCTTTTTCTCTGTCTCCAGCTCCATAGGCTTTGTTGATAAGGATCATGGAACCTGTAATGAGTCCTGAACCCACTGCATTCAATATCATCTGCAGCTGATTCAGATAAGCAACAGTAGAAACGCTTACAGTTCCCAGATGGCTCGCCATCATCGTATCGAGAATGGAAAAAAGACCATTGAATACAGCAAAGATAGCAAGTGGGGTTCCCACTTGCAATATCAGTCGATAGAGATTTCCTGTCAGGGAGTATTGTCTGAACTCCTCTTCAGTCATACGCATTTGTTTTTCACTTATCGCTGAGATTGATGAAATTCCTGACAGGTATGCTAAAAATTATGCCCATTCCTTTTTTCTTAAGTTCTGGCATGCTGCTGATGGCTTCCATAACGGCATCGGATTTATCCTTTGATATGACAATCATCAGAATCTCTTTTTCTGGAACAAGTGGTGATCCAAAGAATTTGACATCATCCTCAGTACTTGTACCATGAGCATTGATGACAGTTCCCCCCTCTGCACCAGCTTTTCTTGCTGTTGCCATTATGTCCTCACTGTATCCATCTTCACATATTATTTCTATCAAAACCCATTCTGAATTCATATCAGCTGCCTCCATACGATTTCCTCGAGCTGTATCTATAATCATTGCAACGCCTTTTGCTTTTACAGATTTCACGGCGTTCAGTATGTTTTCGGCATCTTCCTTGCGGATTACGCTGGTAATCACTTCCTGTTTCGTGTCACCAATGCCAAGGGCCGCCAGAATAGTATTGGATGCAGTGCCTTTTGCAAGACAGACAGTCCCTCCAGGGGCTCCTGCCTTTCTTGCTGCAGCCATTATGCTCTTAGCCTGTCCTTTGCGGCTTATTGTTATCATTGTACACCAGCTCATTTCTGTCCCTCCTCAGTTTTTTTGACACGTGCCTGGTAAATCAAGCCGAGAACTTCTATCAGTAAAATCGGCATCATCGCAATCATGGCAATCATTCCAAAAGATGCGGTAAGAGAGGATGATGCTGAGCCGGATGCTGCACCCATTGCCAACGGCAGGAGGAATGCAGAGCTCATTGGGCCTGTTGCGACGCCTCCTGAATCAAAGCTGATTGCGGAGAAAAGACCTGGAGTCTTTATCATCAACAACATGATAAGAAGATATCCCGGGAGAATGAAATACCATATAGAGAGCGAGTGAACTGTCCGAATAAGAGAGAGCACGACAGCAAGACCAACTCCCAGAGCTAGTGTGGCAAGCATAATCTTTTTCGATATCCTGCCGCTGCTTGCATCTTCTACCTGTCCGGTAAGGACAATGACGGCAGGCTCTGCAAGAACAACACATAGTCCGAATACAAATCCTGCGGCGTATAGAAGAGCAGGGCTTATGTTTATCAATGCGCTTCCAAGTTCTTTTGCAACGTCCGAAAAAGAGTACTCAACTCCAGTGAAGAATATTACGATACCGATGTATGAATAGACGATACCGGAGAATTCTCTTATTGCCTCTGTATGTGGCATTTTTATTACGAATATCTGCATCAGGATGCAGACAGCTACTAATGGCAGAAGAGAAAATCCGACCTCTCTGAATTTAAGTCCGAAAAGATTCCAGAAACTTATGATGGTTTCCTCTTCTGCCGCTATTGCACCGCTTTCTGATGACCCGAATATTATTCCAAGCAGTAGAACGAAGAGAATAGGGCCTATTGATGAGAGAGCAACATAGCCAAACTCAGATTCTGCATCGTGTTTTCTGATAGCGGTCACGCCAGCACCGAGTGCCATTATAAATGGTACGGAAAGAGGTCCTGTGGTAGCTCCTCCTGAATCGAAAGCAACGGAAACAAAGAAGTCCGTATTGAAGAATGCGGCAATGAATATGACTGCATAGCATAATGCAAAGATGATTTTCATTGGCCATTCAAGCACTGTTCTGGCAAGGGAAACCGCAAAGAATATGCCAACCCCGAGTGAAATTGCATAGGTTAGTGTTTTTATGGGGATTGCGGGATTTACTTGGTTGACCTGTGAAGCGAGAACCTGCACATCAGGTTCTGGTATTGTGATAATAATTCCGAGTACTACTGCGGCTAAGAGTATTACCAGAAGTGAGCGGCTTTTTGTCATGGCAGAGCCTATTCTGCTGCCAATAGGCGTAATACCAACTTCAACTCCTGTCAGGAAAAGTGTGAGCCCCAGGATTACAAGAAGGCATGAGAGCATGAATTTCCCGAATTCAGATGCATCCATTACACCTGTTGCCATAGATAGTATGGAAGAGAAGAATGCAATCGGCAGTACAGATATAGTGACTTCTTTCAGCTGTTTTAGTATGTCCACTCCTGAGTCTCCTTAATATAAGTATAATAACAAAGCCTGTACCAGAAACCTCTATATTCTACCAGATGATTGGTTTTTCTCCATGAGCTTTCAGAAATTCATTGCATTTTTTAAAATGTCCATTACCGAAGAATCCTCTCGAAGCGCTCAGCGGGCTTGGATGTGCAGATTCAAGTATCAAATGAGAAGGATTTTCAATCAGGGCCTTTTTGCTTCTGGCATAGCTTCCCCAGAGCATGAATACCTTTGGTTTTGAATCCACGCCGAGTGCATGAATGGCATTGTCAGTGAAGATTTCCCATCCATTTCCGGCGTGCGATGCAGCCTTATGTGCTTCAACTGTCAATGTGCTGTTCAAAAGCAGTACCCCCTGTTCTGCCCATCTTGTCAGATCTCTTGACCATGGCCCCTGTTCTACATCCTCATTCAGAATCTCCTGATGTATATTCCTTAATGATGGTGGTTCATCGACATAGTCATGGACAGAGAAGGAAAGCCCCATTGCCTGTCCTTCTTCATGGTATGGATCTTGTCCAACGATTATGACTTTTGTTTTTTCGAAGCTTGTCAGCCGGAATGCTGTGAAGATGTCATTCATTGGAGGATATATAGTCTTCGTGGCATATTCATTTTTCAGGAATGCCCTCAGTGCAAGATAGTATGGTTTCCTTTGTTCCACATCAAAAAGTGGCTGCCAGTCATTATCTATGTGTATCATAGCTTTGAATGATAAACCATCTTAAAGGACTGTCCAATCCGATTGCGTCAGAAAAAGGAAGTGTATATTATCGCAATCGGTAGTATGTTAAGGTTTATAAAACGGGAAGCCGTATTCACAATTGCATTGATTGCTGCACTCATATCATCATTTTTCAATCCTCCATCGATTTCATGGCTGGAGGCAATAGATTTCAGGACTCTTGCGCTTCTTTTCTCGCTCATGGGAATATCTGAAGGTTTGAAAACCTCAGGGCTCTTCGATGCAGCTGCAGGGGTTATGATGAAGAGGGCAGGAAACATAAGGCTTCTTTCCTTAATGTTGCTCCTGATTGTCTTTATCTCTTCAATGTTTTTCACAAACGATGTTGCTCTCCTTATGTTTGTCCCGTTCACGATTATGATTCTTGATAAGGAGAACATCGAAGAAGATTACATGATCCGACTGGTGGTTCTCGAGACCATTGCTGCAAATCTTGGTTCCATGACCACACCTGTGGGAAATCCTCAGAATCTTTATATCTGTTCATTCTTCAATGTCGGTGCAGGTGCTTTTTTCAGGACAATACTTCCATATTCCTTGCTTTCTGCGGTTCTCATAGCCATTTGTTTTGTCCTTTTCTTTTCTTCATCAAGAAAAAAGGTGGAGACAGAAGAGCGTGAGATAAGGCAGGTGGACAAGCCTCGTACATTCATTTATCTCGGTTTCTTGTTGATTGCTCTTCTTGCCGTTTTCAGGGTGATAGGATGGCCTTATCTATTTATCCTTGAATTGGCTTTCCTTTTAATAGCAGATAGGAACATTCTCAAGCGTATTGATTATGTCCTTCTTCTTACCTTCGTATGTTTCTTCATTTTCAGTGAGAATATAAGGAATATCGAAGCCGTAAGACGGATCATTGAAATGCCTATGCAGACACATCCTGTTGCTGTTTCTGCTTCGATTTCCCAGGTAATAAGCAATGTTCCGGCTGCAATTCTTCTTTCACCATTCTCTGAAAGCTTTGAAGGCGTTCTCATCGGTACGGATATCGGAGGCCTTGGAACCCCTGTTGCGTCTCTTGCATCCCTCATTTCATTGAAAATTTACTTCAGCAGAAAGCAAAGCAGAAAGGGGAGGTACATGGTTGTTTTCTCCATCATGAACTTCGCACTGCTTTTCTTACTTGCATTATTTGCTTCTTTGATATCCTGACAATTACTCCCTATTCTGTTGAGATGTAAGTCTTCTTGATGTTTTTTATAAAAAAATAAAGAGCGGCTCCTTGGATACCGCTCTCGTTGTGGGCCCTGCTGGATTTGAACCGGCGACCCAAGGATTATGAGTCCTTTGCTCTAACCGCTGAGCTAAAGGCCCAGATGTCTATATGACAACGAATGATAATTTATCAGCTATATGTAATAAATTCAAGGGCTTTTTCATCATGAAATTTTAATCCTGTTGTACATTAACTAACCATTCATCATATTTCAAATTATGCAGGTTTATTCTTTTGAGTTTTAACAATTCTTATGTTTCTCAGAATTGGAGTGCAGAAACAATGAGTTAGGAAATTTCTGCGTTAGTGTGTTTCTCTGCTGTTCCTTTCTTCCAACCTTTCATGTTTCAGGCTAGAATGAATGATATGTTTGGAACAGGAAAAGGATTTTTCGGAGGGCTGATCGGGCTCTTCTTTTTCTCAATAATCGTATTCTTCGTGATTTACTTTCTTGTACCTGATGTATCCATCAGATTCTTTGGCATTTCTGTTAATTCAGATGAATATGTCGATGAGAGTATCTCTCAATCACTTGAAGCTATGGATTTACCGGAAGGTATTCTTACAGAACTTCAGGATTATTTTACCTCGGAAGAAGGGAAGCAATATCTTGAAAATGCATCTGATGCTGTGGGAAATGGCGCTGATCAAGTCATTTCCTTTGTCAAATCAGATAATTTCAGAAACATTGCAGACAGAGCTGGAGAGGTTATTGCATCGGGCGCGCAGAATGTTTCTGATTATTTTTCTTCTCTTGGCGAGGCTCAATGACACGCATAGAGTTTCTCGGAACAGGAACAAGCCATGGAGTTCCTGTAATAGGCTGCCATTGTCCTGTATGCTCCTCTTCTGATCCGAGAGATAAAAGATGGCGTTCCTCAATTTGCATTACAAAAGGAACGACCACTGTTGTCATAGATACAGGCTATGAGTTCCGCCTACAGGCTCTTCGGGCAGGTATTGATAAACTCGATGCGGTTCTCTATACACATCAGCATTCAGATCATCTCATGGGGCTTGATGATCTAAGGGTATTTACAGACAAGAAAAAGCTTCCGATATATGGCTTTCCTTCGACCCTTTCTGCGATTGAACGGATTTTTCCCTATGCCTTTGAGGAACTGCCATATAAAGGCGTGCCAAGACTTGAGAAGCATGAGGTTGAAGAGCGAAAACCATTTTTTATTGGTGACATTGAATTCATGGCTATTCCTGTCATGCACGGAATGATGAGAATTGCTGGCTACAGATTCGGGAATATTGCCTATATAACAGACGCATCTAATATCCTTTTCGAAGAAAACAAAGAGGCTTTGAGTGGTATCAGAACCTTAATCATAGGTGCTCTCAGAGATAAGCCGCATTGGAGTCATTTCACGTTTAAGGAAGCTATTGAGGTTGCTGATTTGATAGGAGCTGAAGATGTCTATTTCACTCATATAAATCATGCAACTTCTGCCAATGAGATAGAATCCCGTTTCCTGCCACGTGCAAAAGGCGCGTATGATACACTTGTTCTGGAGGTAGATGATGATCGATGAGCTTTTTTCCGCAGCGGACCTTGATCCTGAAGTCATTGCCAGAGAAAGAGAGATGAAAACCATAAAGACAGTAGTGAAGGAAGAGAAACCTGTGCCTGCTGTCTCGTTTGATAAGAGGCTTTATATTATTGATGGTTATTCAGTTATCTATCGTAATTATTTTGCTCATCTGTCAAATCCTCTTACAGATAAAAACGGAGCGAATATAAGCGCATATTTTGGTTTCTTTTCTACGCTTTTCTCACTCATGTCCGGATATAAGATGGATTATCTTGCAGTCGTTATGGATGAGAAAGCTCCAACATTCCGAAAGGAAATGTATCCGGAATATAAAGCTAACCGGGATAAGGCTCCAGAGGATCTCCATGCACAGGTTCCGATGATAAAAACAACACTTGAAAAGATGAATATCCCGTGTCTTTCCAATCCGGGATTTGAAGCCGACGATATCATTGCAACTCTTGCAGACAAAGCCTCTGCAGCTGGAATAGAAACTGTGATGGTTACTGGTGACAAGGATCTTCTGCAACTTGTTTCTGATCATGTTTTCGCCCTCCGTCCACCAAGGAAAGGTGAATCTCAATACCGGTTCTTCCGCACAGATGAAGTGCGGGAGGAATTCGGTATAGGACCGGAACAGATTGTTGATTATCTGTCAATCATCGGAGATAAGGCAGATAATGTTCCCGGCATAAAAGGTCTTGGGGAGAAGGGGGCTATCAAGCTGCTTTCCGAGTATGTGACACTTGAAGGAATTTACCGCCATGTGGATATGTTGCAGAAAGGTGTAAGAAAGAAACTTGAAGAGGGCAGGGCGGATGCAGAGCTTTCAAAGGCGCTCATCATTCTTCGTAAGGATGCCCTTCCTGATGATTTTAATATTTCTTCCCTTTCAGTTGCAGGCATTGAGCTCTCTGCTGCTGCAGCTGATTTTGAAGAAAAGAACTGCCGTTCACTTCTGAGAAGAATTGGAAGCAAGGTTCAGAACGCGGAAGTAGCAGATGTTAAGGAAAATGAGAGTTCGGCGACAAAGGAAGAGCGCGGTATTTATAGTGCAATTACAGACCTTGATGAAGTCAGAAAGCACTTTGACAAAGCTGTGATGAGTCATGATGGCCTGATTGCCATCGATACTGAAACTACAGGTCTTGAAGAGGATTCTGCTATTGTCGGTTTCTCCTTTTCCTATGAAAAGGGCCGTGCATATTATGTTCCGCTTGTTGCTGGCGGTAGGGAATACAATTCTGCTGAAAACGTGAAAGTTCTCTTTGATGACTACCTTGCGAGCGGCAAGCTGAAGGTAATCAATCAGAATGTGAAATATGATCTGAAGGCAATCTGGCGACTTGGATCAGATATAAAGAACATCGCATTTGATACAATGATCGCAGCGTGGCTCATTGATTCAAATGCCAACATATATAATCTCGATGATCTTTCTTCCCGTTATCTGGGGTTGACGACTGTACATTATGAGGATGTCGTTGCAAAAGATGAGATTTTCTCAGATATTCCATTGGAAAAGGCTGTTCCTTATGGTGCAGAGGATAGTGATATGGCTTTCAGACTCTATCTTGTATTTTCCGAGGAACTGAAAAGAAAGAATCTCGATATAGTATTTAACCAGTTCGAGCTGCCATTAATCAGGATACTTGCAAAGATGGAGAACCATGGTATTCATCTTTCAAATGAGCGCATCAACGCGTTGAAAGAGGATATAGATGGCAAGGTTTCTTCCCTTGTTTCCAGCATTTTCGCAGAAGCTGGCCATGAGTTCAATCTTAACAGTACGATGCAGCTTTCAAAAGTACTTTTCGAAGAGCTTGGAATGAAAGCCGGGAAGAAAACCCAGAAAGGTTATTCCACGGACACTGCGACACTTGAAGGTTTGAGAAGTGAAGGCGGAAAGATTATTTCAGACATCCTGGATTACAGACAGCTTTCAAAACTGAAGAGCACATATATAGATGTCCTGCCTGCACTTGCTGATAAGAACGGACGTATTCATACATCATTCTTGCAAACGGGAACTGCAACAGGCCGTCTTTCTTCTCGCAATCCTAATTTGCAGAACATCCCGGTAAGGACGGATGAAGGCCGGTTGATAAGAAGTGCATTTACTCCTGATGAGGGAACTGTGTTCCTCTCAGCTGATTACTCCCAGATTGAACTTGTGGTGCTGGCAGATGTCTCCCAGGATCCGGGGCTGATGGAAGCCTTCAATACAGGTACCGATGTCCATAGATATACTGCCTCAATGATTTTCTCTCGTCCTGTTGATGAGATTACAGACCATGAGCGACGGATTGCGAAGACTATTAACTTTGGAATCATGTATGGAATGTCTGCTTTCCGTCTTTCCAATGAGCTTGGAATTTCCAGAAGGGAGGCTACAGAGTTCATAGACCGCTACTTTGCCCGTTATGCCGGTGTAAAGAGTTTTGTTGAGAGGATGGAGGAAGAGGCGAGAAAGAATGGTTTTGTCAGAACACGCTTCGGTCATATCAGAGAAGTCCTTGGTATTAACAGTTCCAATAAGGTTGAAAGGGCAGGGGCGGAGAGAGTTGCTGTAAATACAGTCATCCAGGGAACGGCAGCAGAGATAATGAAAATTGCAATGATTGCCATCGATAAAGCACTGGAAGATGGAAATTTTGCAACGAAGACTCTTTTGCAGGTTCATGATGAGCTTATATTCGAGGTTCCTGAGGCTGAGAAAGAGAGAGTGGCCATGCTTGTCCGTGATAAAATGGAAAACGCTGTAAAGCTTTCGGTTCCGCTCCGTGCTTCACTTGAGTTCGGAGCGTCATGGGGAGATATGCACTGATGATTATCGGGCTTACAGGTAAAAGCTGTGCAGGTAAGGATACTGTTGCAGCTCTTCTTCCTGAAGATAGATTCTCTGTTATTGATGTAGATGGTCTTGGGCATGAGGCTCTTGAGGCAAATCATGAAAAGCTCAGGAAAGCTTTCGGTTCTTCTATTTTCCGTGATGATGGGACTGTGGACAGAAAAGTACTTGGTCCTATTGTCTTCGCAGATGCAGAGAAGCTTGAAACGCTCAATTCGATAACCCATCCCTGGATGAAAGAAGAGACCCTCAGAAAAGCAAAGGAAGTAGAGGGAAATGGAAAGATTGCCGTGATAAATGCAGCTCTTCTGGAATCGATGGGCTTTGTTGAATACTGCGATATGATTATCCTGGTGATAGCTCCATACGGCATAAGGGAGGAGAGGGCCTTGACGCGTGATGGAATGACAAAAGAGAAGTTCCATGACAGAGCAATGGCTCAAAAGGATATAGGGCTTTCCCTTCTCGAATCCGGACGGAATGTAATTACTATTGTCAATGATTCTGATGAAGCGACAATTTCTCGACAAGTATCATTTCTATGTGCTAAAATTTGATAGAAGAGGCTTTTTATGGGAAAAAAGACAAGAATCGTCTTGCTGTCGATAACAGTAGCTATAGCGGTGTTCACTTTCATTGTGATGTGGACTGTAAGACCGGATTCTCAGAGTTCTGTGCTTGATGCAGCGAGAGAAAGGCAGACAGAGCCCCTTCTTCAAGTGTCGGAACCTCTTGAGACAGATGTTCAGACTCTGAGTTCAGAAGAGGAGATGGCAAAAAAAGTCGCAGAAATCCTTGCATCTGATGATGAGTTCATTTCTGAACTCTCCACTTCGATTGCTGGTCGTATTTCTCTTGATGATTACATTCCTGAGATTACAGAGACTGTATATAACAGAATCTCCGAAAACTATGATGCAATAGCACAGGAAATTGCCTCTATGGTTGAAGCCTCTTTCGAGGATGATGTCATAGCTCTTTATAATAAATATAAGGAAGATGTCACTTCTGATATCGTGCTTGCTATTCTTGATGAGTATGACAACCTTTCTTTGGAAGAGAAGAGCAGTGTACTTGAACTTGAGGCTCAGCTGAGAGCGCTTTATGCAAGTTATCGTGATGAAATTGTTGCGGATCTTGCAATTGAATCACCAGAGTCACTTTCTGCGGACGAGCTCGAGGCAATGATTCTTGTTTTCTATGAGAGCAGAAGAGATGCAATTGCTCAGGAGATTGCCTCTATAATAAATGCCTCTTTTGAAGATGATGTTATAGCTCTTTATAATAAATACAAGGATGATGTTACTTTTGATATCATACTTGCTATTCTCGAGGAATATGACAATCTTTCCGTAGAAGAAAAGAGCAACGTGCTTGAACTTGAAGAGCAGCTGAGAGCACTTTACGCAAAGTATCGTGACGCGATTATCGCGGATCTTGCAATTGAATTGCCAGAATCCCTTTCAGAAGAAGAGCTCGAGGCAATGATTCTTGCTTTCTACGATAGTCGTAGAGATGAGATTATCTCTGAGGTAAGTTCGTCAATTGCTACAGAGCCTGAGCCTGTTGTGGCGCCAGAACCTGTAGTAGAAGAACCTCAGCCTGTTGAGGAACCAGAACCAGTTGTTGAAGAACCAATCGTAAGAACATATTCGTATGCCGGTTATACGCTCACAGCAACTGTTGATGAAGGAAAGACCATTCTTGAGTATCCTCGCATTGTTACAAATGCTGATGTGAACACATTCTTTGCACTTGAGAATGAAAAGTATGGTTTTGATGCTCTTGGTGTTGTTTATTCATTCGCGGGTGCAGGAAAGGTTGAGCTGACATATCCAGAGGCATATGCAAAAGAAGATGTTGCTGCTGAACTTGATAAGCTTGTTGATGATCTTATTGCTTATCTTACAACGCCTGTTCCTGAACCTGTTACAGAGCCAGAGCCTGTGGAGGAGCCGACACCAGTGAAAGAGCCTGAGCCTGTTGAGGAACCAGAGCCAGTTGTTGAAGAACCAATCGTAAGAACATATTCGTATGCCGGTTATACGCTCACAGCAACTGTAGATGAAGGAAAGACTGTCCTTGAGTATCCTCGCATTGTTACAAATGCTGATGTGAATACATTCTTTGCCCTTGAGAATGAAAAGTATGGTTTAGATGCTCTTGGTGTTGATTATTCATTCGTTGGTGCAGGAAAGGTTGAGCTGACATATCCAGAGGCATATGCAAAAGAAGATGTTGCTGCTGAACTTGATAAGCTTGTTGATGATCTTATTGCTTATCTTACAACGCCTGTTCCTGAACCTGTTACAGAGCCAGAGCCTGTGGAGGAGCCGACACCAGTGAAAGAGCCTGAGCCTGTTGAGGAACCAGAGCCAGTTGTTGAAGAACCAGTAAGACCTGCAAGAAGAGCTATTGTGGCTCCATCCTTTGCAAATGGTGGTATCATCGATCCGAATGCTTCCGCAGAGGAATATGAAGCTGCAAGAACAGAACTCAGAAGGGCGGAAATAGATAAAGTCCTTGATTTCATTGCGGAATAAGTGGCTGTAATAGTCCAAAGAACCCCTTCGGTTGAATTGAAGTCAGCTGGAGGGGTTGTTTATTAAGAACATCAGGAAGAGCTTGTTGCAGACCTTGTCATTGCGAATTCCCGGACAAACACAGAAGAGTCCATGGCTTCTATGCCAGAGAGAATCGGGAAGGTTTTCAGAGAGCTTGCAAGAGCAATTCAGAATGTAATAGAAAGGTCTCAGGAAAGATACAGCTTCCGCAGAATGTTCGCGATGCTTTTTAATGATATGTTCACATGTCGGAATATTCAGATGAGAATATCAGATATCAATCAGTAAATGATAGTGATATCGTCCAAGCTTCAACATTAAAAGAGGCTTCTGCAGTATTACTGAGAACACAAGGACAGGAAATAGAGAATCGTTATGATGGCACTATTGCCCGATATGGTTCAAATGGCAGAAATAAACTTGTATCTGATGCTGCCCGAGAAAAATCGCTACGGAATTGATTCTCTTCACAAGAACATTTCACAGCTGTTGCGAATGTTCCGCTGTTATTTAGAAATTTAAAATTGATTTTTGAAAAGCCAGATAGAGGAAATCATCCAGATGTAGCTATAAGATATTATGGTGTCCCGGTTGAGTTTGTAGATACAGAAAATGAAGGTATAGCTCAGATACTTGTAAAAGTTAATACCAGAAACCCGAATACAATATATTCATTAGAATTGGTCGGGCTTGCAAAAAAAGAATCCGGGCCCATTGATGGAGACAGCATTTATGCTGAACCCCGGCATCCGGATTATTCGGTAGATTCCTTGCAGAATCTTCCTTCAATAAGATTATCCTCTGGTAATTCAAAAGTCAATGAAACGGTAACAAGATATCAATCGTCAAATAGCATGGATCTGACAGAGGACAATGTAATCTCGTGGGGAATGAAGAAATTCAGAACCATTTCGAGACAGAGAATGGCTCACGATTCAATAAAGTGAACTCGCAGGTTGCCAATATCCTTGCAGGAATGCTGATAGAGGCGCGGAAGTAGCCTTTGATGAACTGAAAGCTCCATCTTAATGTGTTAGCTAAGAGGGTGTTTCACTCAGGATAATATCTCATCTCACCATCTGGAGTTTCGAATATATAGCGCTCTTTGCCATTATCGTTGACAGATCCTTTGTAATACGTATGGGTGAGTATTACCTTTCCTCCTCCCTGTGGAAGATCTGCAGTGTATTGCGGCATCCCAAGTCCAGAGAGTTCCTTCCTTATATTCTTCTCTATTTCAAGTCCCCGTTCGATACTTACTCTTAAATGTGCTGTCCCTCGTACCGGATCCCCCTGAAACAGATAGTAAGGTTTGATTCTTGCCATTAGCAGATTGTCTGAAAGTTCTATCAGTGTCTTTTCATCATCATTGACACCTTTCAGAAGCACGCTCTGGTTGTATGCAGGAATTCCGGAATCTATGAAAAGCGAAACTGCATGCACTGCTTTTTCTGTAAGTTCCGCGGGGTGGTTGAACTGAGTCATCAGGAAAAACGGAGCTCCATACATATGTTTTTTTATTATTCTGATGAGATTCTCTGTAATTCTCTCCGGATATACAGCAACAGATCGTGTACAGAGTCGGAAAATGACATTTGGACAGCTTGTTTTGAAAATGGAGAGCATGGAATCTATTTTCTCATCAGAGAGTGTAAAGATATCTCCACCGGTCAATAATACCTCGCGGATCTCGTTATGTTCTTTTATGTATTTTGCAGCTTCTTTTATTTCCTTTTCATTTGCGGGGCCGGAAAGATGTCCGGTGAAGCGCCTTCGGAAGCAATGCCTGCAATAAGCAAAGCATCTGTCAGTTGTGAAGAAAGCCGCACGGTTTCTGTATCTGTGAACAAGGCGTTCAGTTCCCTGGTGTTCTTTTTCTTCCTGAGGATCAAGAGAACCGATTGTATCTTCATTCTCCTTCTGGGATGGAACGAATTGTTTTCTTATGGCTTCTATTGGTAACAAAGAAACCATATCATCTGAGATAAGCAGCGGAAGTGTAGATTCCCCACTGCTGTCCCACGCTTTTTCATCCTCCCTGAGCTCAATTAAGGAGGCCAATTCATCCATTTCTGTAATTGCCATGCGGTTTTTATAGCATTCAAAGACGTCTCAGGCAATAGAGAATACTGTCTAGATGCGCTAAGGTATAAACAGGAGGAGTTATGGCTGAAAAGAAAAGCCTCTCAGGTTATTGGAGAACGACATTTCTCATCGGACTTGGTTTTTTTACCATGGGACTGATGGATCCGCTGTATGATAATTACATCCCTATGTTCTTGGGAAATTATATTGAGTCTTCATCACTCGTTGGTACTGTGATGACTCTGGATAATATTCTGGCAATTTTTCTCATACCGATATTTTCTGCTTTGTCGGACAGAACGCATACTCGTATTGGGCGGCGTATGCCTTATATCATCACATGTCTTCCCTTGGCTGCTATATTTTTTGCACTTGTTCCATTTTCTGCACTCGAATCATTTCTGTTCCTGTTTGTTACGATATTCCTTCTCAATATCTTCAAACAGGCGGTCCGTGGTCCAGTTGTTGCCCTGATGCCGGATATGGTCCCCGCGGATTTAAGAAGTGAGGCGAATGGCGTAATCAATACAATGGGAGGACTGGCTACAATTCTGGGAACGATACTTCTTGCAAGACTGATGGATGTGCGTGTGAATGTTCCAGGATTCGGCGTTGTCGATAAAGTTCTTGCATTCCCAGTGGCTTCCATTTTCGTACTGCTTGCGGTTCTGCTGCTTTTCATCTTCGTGAAGGAGAACAAAAGTACGGTATCGACGGAAGAAGAGAGAAAGGAAAAGACAAAAGAACCGATATTAAAAAGTCTTAAAGGCATTTTCTCAGAGAAGGAGAAGAGTGCTCTTTTCATACTTCTTTCCCTTCTTTGCTGGTTCATTGCTTACCAGGGGATATTACCATTTGTTGGTGTTTACACGATGGAAGAACTAGGTACAAGTGCTGGAACCGCAGCTCTTTCATCAGGAATGGTTGGAGTTGCATATGCGGCTTTTGCAGTTCCTTCTGGAAAGTTCGCACATAAATTCGGAAGAAAAAAGACTATTAGAGGGGCTCTTCTGGCAATTGTGGTCATCCTTCTGCTCGTTTTCCTTCATGGAACCCTTACGCTTGGGATGAATCCCACATTCAGGCTTATATCATTCTGGATACTGTTGTTCCTCTTTGGTATTTTCTGGGTTACGGTTGTTACAAACTCATTTCCAATGCTCTGGCAGATGGCAGATTACCAAACGATTGGAATATATACTGGTGCCTATTATTTCTTCTCGCAGCTGGCCTCTATTATTGCGCCACCACTTGCAGGAGGAACAATTGACCTCTTTGGGTATCCAGCACTCTTCATCTTTGGTCTTATCTTCATGCTTGTGGCGTTGCTTCTTATGAGGAACGTGCACCGTGGAGAACCTGTTGATGACTGATGGAAAAAGGGCTGTTTCCGTTTTGGGATAACAGCCCTTTGTTTCTCTTTGAGACCTGATTAGCTATTTACTCTTTCGAGATATTCCTTAGTCTCTGTGTTTACTCTGATCTTCTCTCCCTGCTTGATGAAGATAGGAACGCGGACGCGGAGACCTGTCTCTGTTGTTACATACTTTGTAGCTCCCTGGACAGTATCGCCCTTGACGGCTTCTTCAGCTTCAGCAACTGTGAATACAATCTTTGAAGGGATTGTGATATCAAGGACCTGATCTTCCCAGAATGTTGCTCTGTATGTTTCGCCTTCTTTCATGAAGTACTCGTAGTCAGGGAAGGACTTCATAGGCACATCAATCTGATCGAATGTTTCAGTATTCTGGAAATAGAAATTCTCTCCGTCGTTGTACAGGTACTGGAGATCCCTGTCTTCTACAGTGATGTCCTCGGCGTTATCCTGGCTCTTCATTGTCTCTGAGAGCACCTGACCTGTTGAAGGGCTCTTGAGCTTAAGACGAACGAATGCTGATCCCTTTCCCGGGTTTACGAACTCGCGTTCGATGCAGACGAACGGCTGTCCCTTGATAAGGAGAGCAGTTCCCTTGTCAATCTGACCTGCTTTAATCATATTTTACCTCTGCTTGAATAATAGACTGTTTCTTTTTTTACTGCCGTAGCATATCAGAAAGAGGAAATAAAAGTAAAGGTTCTATGCAATTAAGTCCCAGATGAACGGCAAGAAGCCTGTCCAGCCCCATTGCTCCTCCAGACGACTGGGGAATGGAAAGATCTGTAAATGACGGATCATATGGAGGCGTTACATACTCCGTTCCCTGTCTTTCATTTTCCATTTTCCTGTATTCCTCAGAAAAATATGTCCTTGTTGCTTCTTTATCGGTCTCTTCGTCATAGCAATTGGCTATCTCGATGCCGGAAATATACATTTCCCAGCGTTTCTTTGTCGGTTTTCCATCCGAATGTTTTGCAAGACAGGCGATTTTATCAGGATAGTCTGTAAGATAAACCTGTCTGTCTTTTGGTAGTGATGGCTCTGTGTAGGTGAGGAATATCCTGTTGAATGTATCATCCCAGCTTTCATTTTCACCAGGTTCAAGACCAAGCCGTATAGCTTCCTCTCTGAGGTAACTGATATCCTCTGCTTTGTCCATATCAACACCCGCATACTTCAGCATTGCCTCGTGCATGGAGATTATAAGCGGTTTCTCCCTCAGCCATGGTTCTTCTATACCCTTGAGCTTTGTCTTCTCAATCATTTCCATTGTAATGGCAATGGAGTCTCTGTCATCTGCCCCTACTGTGTAGTATTCCAGCATCGTGAATTCCGGGTTATGAACGTCTCCAAGCTGTTCTGCATTTCTGAAACACTGGGAAATCTGAAAGATTGAACCAGATCCTGCTGCTAGCAGTTTTTTCATGAAAATCTCCGGAGATGGTATCATATAAAGATCTCTGGATCCTTCAAATTCATTCACGAACCTTGTGCCAAATGTCTTGATTGTAGGTTCCGGAATAAGGTATGGGGAAAGGGTAGGTGTCGAAACTTCGAGATACCCTTTATCTATGAAATAGGTCCGTATATTCATCAGAAGCTCAGAGCGCTTCCTTGCTGCATCGAAATTGTACATGCTGCGATTGTATTGCCCTCATCTCTCAGTTGCAATACTATTCATGGCATGGCACATTACGTCACAGAAGAGCCCATCTATGCACTTGCAACTCCTTATTCCCCTTCAGCCCTGGCTGTAATAAGAGCATCTGGGGAAGGAGTCCTGTCATTATTTCAACCATATTTCACTGGAAAGCTGCTTAAGGCATCATCTTCTTCCGCGGTACATGGATTTATTGTGGGAAAAGAGGGACACCGTATTGATGAGGTTGTGGTTCTTAAATATGAGGAAGGTCACGGATATACATCTGAGGAAGCTTTCGAGATTATGTGTCATGGTTCCTTGCCCGTGATCCGTTCTGTTTCCATGCTTCTTGAGGAAATCGGTATCAGAGAGGCTCTGAAAGGTGAGTTCACATACAGAGCATTCATGCATGGCAGGATGGACCTTACAGAAGCGGAAGCTGTAGAGGAAATCGTCAGCTCAAAGACTGCAAAAGGCGCTGGAGAAGCACTTGAACGTCTTTCCGGATCAATCCTGGCTGAAGCTGAAAAGGCAAAGGACAGCATACTCAATATTCTGGCTTCGCTTGAAGTACAGCTTGATTACGGTGAAGATGAGATTCCTGAGGACTGGGTGTTTCCATCGGAAGAAATCTCTGTCCTACGCTCTCGTCTTCTTAAAATAGCTTCCACATTCAGATCATCCAGACTCTGGACAGAAGGAGCTGTAGTTGTCATAGCAGGGCGCACCAATGCTGGTAAAAGCTCTCTTTACAATGCAATTTTGAAAGAAAACAGGGCTATCGTTTCTCCTGTGGAAGGTACTACCAGGGATTACATAGAGACAAATGCGGAGATTGCTGGTATTCCGGTCCGTCTTTTTGATACAGCGGGATTGAGAAATACCGATGAGAGTGTAGAAGCGGAAGGTATCAGGCGCACTGAGTCATTGATGGACAAGGCAGATCTTATTGTATATGTGATTGATTCAGCCTCTGAGGATACTGCACCTTCTGGCAGCAATGTCCTTACTGTCTACTCAAAGCTGGACATTACAGGAAAACGTTCTGGACTGGCATTTTCTTCTGTAACAGGAGAAGGCCTTGAAGATGTCCTGGATGCTATTGCCGGAAGACTTACGGAAAACCTGGAGTCAGTGGAGGATGTACCGCAGATTGCTTCTGACAGGCAACGGAAGAAGCTTGAGGAAGCTGCGGAGACACTTCTGGAAGCTGAACGAAATCAGGATTTCGGATACGATGTTATTGCAATGTATCTCCAAAGTGCGCTTACATCAATTGGCGAGCTTACAGGGGAAGTAACGGGAGAAGATGTTCTTGACAGGCTTTTTTCATCGTTCTGTCTGGGTAAATGATATGCGTGATTATAATGCGATAGTAATAGGTGGCGGACATGCTGGAATAGAGGCAGCACTTGCCATTTCAAGAGAAGGTTTCAGCACTCTTCTCATAACACAGTCTTTAGATGCAATCGGACGCATGAGCTGCAATCCTTCTATTGGCGGACTTGCAAAAGGCAATCTTGTGAGGGAGATAGATGCCCTTGGTGGAGAGATGGGGCATCTTATTGATAACACCATGATACAAATGCGCATGCTTAACAAGCGGCGCGGACCGGCAGTGCAAGCTCCTCGTGCACAGGCTGATAAATTCAGCTATTCACGACTTGCAAAAGAAACATTGGAAAAGGAAGGGCATCTCTCCCTTTTCATGGATACGGTCACGGATTTCCTTGTTGATGAAAAAACAAACTGTATAAATGGTGTCGTCACGGAAAGAGGATGGAGAATCAGTGCATCTGTTGTGGTCCTGACAACTGGTACTTTCATGGATGGAAAGATCTTCATCGGAGAGTATGAGGCGCCTTGTGGGAGACTGGCAGAAGGTGCTGCAATAGGGCTAGGTGATAATCTCCGCCGTCTGGGATTCCATACTGGACGTATGAAAACCGGAACACCTGCTCGCGTCCGCCTGAGTTCTCTTGACCTGGATGAGATGGAGATTCAGGAAGGGGATGATCCAATGCTTCCATTCTCTTTCGATACAGAATCTGTAGAGCGGCCATCTCTTCCTTGCTATGTGACATACACGAATGAAGAAACTCATAGGATAATAAAGGACAATATTTCGCGTTCCCCTCTTTATGGGGGGAAGATTATCGGCAAAGGTCCCCGCTACTGTCCTTCGATAGAAGATAAGGTTGTCCGTTTTCCTGACAGGGAACGGCATCAGATATTCGTGGAACCTGAGGGCATTGGAACGGAAGAGATGTATCTTAATGGTCTTTCATCATCACTTCCTGAAGATGTCCAGCACGCATTCATACATTCCATCCCGGGCCTCAGACATGCTGAGATAATGAGGCCTGCATATGCTGTTGAGTATGACTATCTTGATCCGCTGGATTTGTATCCATCGCTTGAGAGCAAGGTACTTTCGAATCTCTTCATCGCCGGACAGACAAATGGTACTTCAGGCTATGAAGAGGCGGCTGCACAGGGGCTTGTTGCCGGTATTAATGCGGCAGAGAGACTGAAAGGAGAGAAGCCGTTTATTCTATCCAGGACAGAATCATATATAGGAGTTCTTATTGATGACCTAGTGACAAAAGGCACAAAGGAACCGTACAGGATGTTCACGTCGCGTGCTGAATACAGGCTTTCTCTACGCCATGATACAGCTGACCAGCGTTTGACTCCGAAAGGGTATGCTGTTGGCCTTGTGTCAAAGGAAAAAATGGAAAGACTTGACAGGAAGAGTGAGGATATCAGGCACGTTAAAGAGATCCTGCAGCATGTTAAAATCGGGGAGAAAAGCGCTTATGATGCGCTGAAGGAGCCGGAAAAGGATATTCTGTCCTTTGACATACCTGCTTTAAAAGGATATTCAGAGAGTATTCTCACGGAAGCTGAACTCGATATAAGATATTCTGGCTATATTGACAGACAGGAACGGGAACTGGAGAAAGCAAGAAAGGCTGAGAATATGGAGATTCCTGCTGATTTCGATTATGATGCAGTTGATGGAATTTCCAGCGAATCCCGCGAGAAGCTAAAAGCCATACGCCCGATTTCAATCGGACAGGCTGGCAGGATTTCCGGTGTAAGAGTTTCCGATATAGCTGTTCTTGCGGTTGCTGTAAGGAGCATTAAACGTGGATAAAGAGCTTTTGATTTCAGGACTGAAACGGATAGGAATTGAGGATGATGGCAGAATTGCCGACCGTCTTTCCATATTCGTCAGTGAAATCATGCTTTTCAATCCCGCATTAAAGCTTGTAGGGGACAAAGACCCTGATGAGATTATAATAAGACATGTACTGGATTCAGCTGCTGCCTATCCAGTATTCATAGAAGAGACAAAGGCTGGAGATACAATAGCTGACCTTGGTTCAGGTGCAGGTTTTCCTGGAGTGGTACTTGCTTCTGTTTTCCAGGATCGGCATTTTGTACTTGTAGAGCGTATGCAGAGACGTTCTCAGTTCCTGAAGGGAGTCCTTGTGAGGACGGGACTGAAGAATGTGGAGGTGGAAGAGAGAGACCTCCGGACAGTCAAAAGCGCATTTGATGCAGTCACCTGCAGAGCCTTCCATCCTATTTTCTCGATAGCAGAGGATGTTTCAAGAATCCTCGCTCCGGGAGCTGCTCTTCTTCTGTATAAAGGACAGCGGAGCAATGTATTGTCGGAACTCGATGTGCTTAGGGGAGAGGACTACAGTTTCGATGAACGGTTAGAGAACATTCGTGTTCCCTATCTCGATGAGACCAGGACAATGGTAGTCCTCAGGAATCTGATTAAGAAATGAAGATAAGAAAACACAGGCTTTCCCTGGCGGTGGGTATTCTCGCAACGGTAATCGGCGGATTATTCTCTCTTTTCCTTGCATTCAGGAGCAGGCTTACTGCTGTTCCGGAAGTTGTGAATGATATAATCAGTAAAGGTGCTGTATATGCAGGTATTGGAAGCGGAGAGCTTTCGTTGTTCCCGCTTTCTGTCATTGTTTTCATTACAGGTCTTTTGATCCTTCTTTTCAGACGGAAGAAACGATTCTCAATGTATCTTTCCGTGCCATTCATTGCGATTATTTATTTTACTGTAATGGTTTTCTTCCATCTTACGGATGGCAATGAGAATCCTGCATTCATAGTTTCTCTCATCGATGCCGAAAAAGCATGGCTTCTTATAGTCTGTGCTGTTCTTGAGATTCTTCTCTTTCTTATTCTGATGACAGTCTCCGGCAAGGCAGACAGCCGTATCTTCGAGAAGGAAATAAAACGCAATAAACGCATAATGCTTCAGGAAGAGAGGAAGGAAGCGGAGGCAGAAGATGATATCGCTTCTGAAAGCGAGGAAGAAACATCTCGTTCCGAAGAAGATGCCAAAAATGATAAGCGCTATATGAAGATGAAAGAGCGCATGGACAGGAAAACTGCAAAGAAAGAAGCACGTCTTGCTGCCAAAGATGAGAAGAAATTCAGGAAACTGCAGGATAAGGAAGAAAGAAAAGCCAGAAAGGAAGCAGAGGCTGCAGCTGCTAAGGAAGCAAAGATTGCCAGAAAGCAGGCAAAGAAAGATAACAAGGAAGTGCCTGCAGACGATGATGAAAGCGTGTTCCTGACAAAAGGTGCGCCTGCAGAGAAACCAAGATATATCGATCCTTCAGAGCGTGTGGATATTCCGGAAGTAGGAGAACTTCCGCACATGAAGAGGTTGAGAACTCCAGATGACAGTGTCATAAAAACACAGAAGAAAGAAGTCCCATCTTTTGAGATGCCATTGCAGTCCGACGTATTCTCTCAGATAAAAGATGAGATGGAACGCGAAGAAAGTGATGAGCATGAACATGAAGCTGATGATCATATTTCATATGATTTCAATAATCCTTCTTCCTTCTCAAAAGGTGGCATGCTCGAAGCTACGCTGGAAACTCTTCAGGAGCTTAATAAGAGCGGCAATACAGGAAAAAAGCGCAATACAAGTCCTATAATTGGTTTTGACAACACAAAGGAAGAGAAGAGTGCAAGAAAGAACAATTCTTCATTTGCACCTTCAAATCTCTCTCCTGAACATCCTCGATACAAGCTTTTTGAGTCTCTTGCGCAGCAGAAAAACGTATCTTCTTTTCCATCCAAGACTTTTGAAGCGGAGCTTCCTGATGAAGAGCCGGTAAAAGCCGAGGCTTTCATTAAGTCAGAGCAGCCTGCCGAAAAGAAGATTCCAGGTATGTCCGGTTTTATGAAAAGCGAGGAGAGTCCAGTGCAAGAGGCACCGGCAAAACCTGTTGTTGAACCATTTACAGCAGAAGAGGATGAAGGTCCTGATCCTTTTGAGGAAATACAGAGACAGGAAGCTGAGAAGAAAGCCTTGAGACAAGCTGCTGCTAAGAAGAAAGCAGAGAATGTAGAGAGCGTAGTCCTTGATGAAGAGGAACGGGATGTGCCTAATCAGGAAAATGAGCTTATGCTCAGTGTCGGTATCGGGGGATTGCAGAGCAACGATCTCGGATACGCCGGAATATCCCAGCGTTCAAAGAAAAAATACATGGCACCACCTGCGAACATTCTTGTGGATTACCCGAAATCATCGAGTGAGATTGATGATTTCACAAAACGGCAGGGCGAGATAATCCTTGAGACTTTCAATGACTTCCATGTCAATGTGTCTCTTGATGAGATTATAAAAGGACCTACCGTAACGATGTATCAGCTCAAGCTTGGTGAAGGCGTGATGGTGCAGAAAGTCAAGCAGAGAGAGGATGAACTTTCCTATAATCTTGGCGGGGTGAGAATCAGGATTCTTGCCCCTGTTCCTGGCCGTCAGGCTGTCGGTATCGAAGTCCCGAACAAGCACAGAGCCATTATTGGATTCAAGGATATGCTTCATGAATTCAAACGAAGCGAAGATTCTGAAAAGCTCCGTGTTCCAATGATTCTCGGTCGTACGATTACAGGTGAGCCTGTGACTATAGACGTCGCTAAGATGCCCCATATGCTCATTGCTGGTACTACAGGTTCTGGTAAATCAGTATGTATCAATTCCTTTATCTGTACACTCATCTATACGCGTAGCCCGCAGGATGTGCGTCTCATAATGGTTGACCCGAAGGTTGTTGAGCTTACCGTCTATAATGATATCTCGCATCTACTTACTCCTGTCATTACAGAACCAAAGAAGGTCGTTAAGGCTCTCGGATGGCTTTGTGATGAAATGGAGCGCAGGTATCAGATGATTTCCAAATTCGGAGTAAGGAATATCGAAGGCCTCAATGCAAAGATACGGAATGAGAACATTCCTGCAGAAAAACTTCCATATATCGTGCTTATCATGGATGAGTTTGCAGATCTCATGTCCACTGTCGGAAAAGATATTGAGACCTATGTTGCTCGTCTTGCTGCTAAGGCTAGGGCTGCGGGTATTCATCTCATTCTTGCAACACAGCGTCCATCTGCAGATGTCATCACTGGAACAATAAAGAACAATTTCCCTGCACGTATCGCTTTTGCAGTTTCCTCAGGAACTAACTCGAGAATCATTCTTGATGAAGGGGGGGCAGAAAACCTTCTCGGCAGAGGCGACATGCTTTTAATGGAACCATCTACAATGGGATTTCAGAGAATACAGGGAGCATTCCTCTCAGATGATGAGGTTTATTCAATCGTCGGTTTTGCAAAGAAGCATGGTTCTCCTGACTATCTTTCTGAGGATATCTTTGAAGAACCAGAGGTTAACACAGAAGAAAGTGATGATGGGCCTGTTTCAGATGAGGACAGTGATGAAGTCCTTTATGAAAGAGCAAAGCAGATTGTCTATGAGAGAAAGTGTGCTTCTGCATCATTTCTACAGCGCAGGATGAAGATAGGATACAACAGAGCTGCAAGGCTTATAGAAATGATGGAAGAGAACGGTATCATAGGGCCTCAGAACGGTTCTAAGCCAAGAGAAATTCTAAAATACGAGTAAGCGGAGTTTTCAGAATGAGAAGTGCAATCAGGAATGGTGTGCTGATAAAAGAGGATCAGGCTGTATTGCCTGTGACATATCGGGAAGTACAGTATTCGTTTTCTGTATATGAAGCATTGCGGATTACATCAGGTCATGTCGTGCATCTCGATGACCACCTGAAGCGTCTTGCTGAATCCTGCAGGGAGATTTCACTTCTCCATCCATTTACGGATGAGCTTATCACCACATCTCTTTCCCGTCTCATCGAAGAGGATGAAATAAAGAATGCGACGGCAAGGATTCTTCTTGTCGGAGGTCCTTCTCCTCTGTTCTTCATTACTTATTCGGATTTGCTTACATATCCGGATAGTTATTACACAGATGGGGTAGGTGTTACCCTCTACTACGGGGAACGCTTTTTACCGACAGCAAAGACCTCTAATCTTTTGATGCAGTATCTTGCTTTGGAAGATGCAAAATCAAAAGGAGCTTTTGAAGCCCTTCTTGTTAACAGGAAAGGACAGGTACTTGAAGGGACAAGAAGCAATTTCTATGGAATCTCAGGTAGTCGTCTTTATACAGCTCCAGATGATCTCGTGCTTTCAGGAATCACTCGTATCAGTGTCATCAGAGCTGCGGAGGAACTCGGATTTGAGATAGTTTACACACCGCCTACGGCTACAAATCTCCACATGTTTGATTCTCTTTTCATTTCCTCCACATCCATGGGTGCTTTGCCTGTTGCAACTGTCAATGGGAACCCTGTGAAGAAGGATAAATGGGATTCGGTTCATTCTATCTGTGCGCTTGAGCGTAAGTGGGAATAAATCTCTTTGTAGACAAAAGAGGACATTAACTATATTGTCATCTTTGTTGAGCCATTTGAAATATTACCATTGAGGTTACAATAGATGAAATTCACAGAACTGCCTCTATCAGAAGAGGTGCTTGCCGGAATCCAGAAGGCAGGCTATACGGATTGCACGCCGGTACAGGAAACAGTTTTGCCTGTATCACTGTCAGGACGCGATGTAATGGTGCAATCAAAGACAGGAAGCGGAAAAACCGCAGTTTATCTTCTCACGATACTGGAGAAATACAGCAGGAATAATGGCAGTGCAGCGCTTATTGTCTCTCCTACACGTGAACTCGCCGTACAGATTGAGGAAGATGCCAGAGTGCTTTCTGCCGGTTTCCCTGATTATCGTATCGGTTGTTTCTATGGAGGAGTGGGGTACAAAGAGCAGAATGAGGAACTCTCTTCAGGATTGAATCTGTATGTTGGAACTCCTGGCCGTCTTCTTGATTTCGCTAAATCCAACAAACTTGATTTCCGTTGTTTTGATACTGTCGTTCTCGATGAAGCTGACCGCATGTTTGATATGGGATTTTATCCTGATGTGCAGTCGATGTTTGCACAGATGGTGAGTCCATCGGAAAGACAGACAATGCTTTTTTCTGCAACACTCTCGACTAAGGTCCGCAACCTTGCCTGGCAGTATATGGCAGAGCCTGCTGAAATCGCTGTACAGCCGGAAGAGATCACTGTCAAGAAAATCACACAGGAACTTTTCCACGTAACTAAGGAAGAGAAGTTCGGTCTTCTTCTTTCCATTCTAAAGAAAGTGAATCCTTCTTCATGCCTTATTTTCACAAATACCAAGGACAAGGCAGTAGAAGTGGCTAAACGTCTGGTGATGAATGGCTATAAGGCTGAGTATCTGATGGGCGATATGCCACAGACAAAGAGGCTGAAGACTCTTGACCGGATGAAGGAGGGAAAGCTTCCATATCTTGTTGCAACCGATGTCGCTGCAAGAGGCTTGCAGATTGATGATCTTGAACTGGTTGTTAACTATGACATTCCTGAGGATTTTGAGAGCTATGTTCACAGAATTGGACGTACTGCAAGAGCGGGCAAAACAGGAAAGGCCATCACACTGGCATGTGAGGAGTATATCTACGGACTGGAACCGATTGAGAATTATATACAGATGAAGATTCCTGTAATCTGGCCAGATGAAGCTGGCCTTGAGAGCGTGGAGGATAAGAGTGCCGGGTATCACTATTATTCAAGACGCCCGCAGCAGAAACGCGCAGAAAGAAGCGGTGAAAGACGCAGAGTCGACAGGAAACAGGGTAAGGGGCCGAAGAACGCTCGCTATGATAAAAAGCCAAAGGATGCAGAGTCCAAAGCATATGAAAAACTTTCTTCAATGTCTCTTGAGCAGCGTATGGAATATTACAAAAATGAATTTGGAGATAAGCCAAAGGCAATGCCAGAACAGAAGAGAAAGCCTCAGCAGAGCCAGCGTCCTCAGCCAAAGAGAACTCAGAATAAGAACAAGCCACAGGCATCCAAGCCTCAGAGTGAGGCTGTAAAGCAGCCTGCAAGACCTGCAGAGAACCAGAAAACAGAAGTAAAGAGTGCAAGAAAGGGTCTTTTCGCAAGAATAAAAGCAAAATTCTTCGGAGAGTGATATGCTTCGTCGTTTCTGTTCTTATTATAAATATTACAAGGGATTATTTGCTCTTGATATGACAGCAGCGCTTATTTCTTCGCTGCTGTCTCTGCTCTCTCCTGCTATAGTCAGATACATACTTTCAACAGCACTTCCTGCGGGTCTGTTTATCGAGATTATATGGCTGTTGATTGGAATTATAGTCATTTACCTCATACAGGCAGGGGCGACATTCATCAGGATAAAGTGGGGCCATTACCTTGGCGTCTGGATGGAAAATAGGATGAGACTGGAACTTTTCCAGCATCTTCAGAGCCTTTCATTCTCCTATTTTGATAAAACCAAGACTGGCACCATTATGAGCCGCATAACAAATGACCTTTTCAATATTGCAGAGGTTGCTCATCATTGTCCTGAGGACTTCCTTATTTCAATTGCCACTATTGTCGGTGCATATTCGTTCATGTTTGCTTTTTCATGGCCGCTTGCATTGGTTTCCGTCATTCCTCTCCCGATAATGCTTGTGTATGGTATCATTTTCAACCATCGTCTGAAGGAGAGGAACAGGGCTATCAGACGGACTATTGCAGAGGTTAATGTCGCCGCGGAAAATTCAATACAGGGCATCAGAGAAGTCAAAAGCTATTCGAAAGAGAAGCTCCAGGAGAGCAAGTTCGATGAATCGAATGTAAGGCTCAAGACTTCCAGAGAGAAGATGTACCAGACTATGGCTCAGTATCAGACTGGTATAAGCTTCATGCGTGATTTCTACTATTTCATGACCATTGCGGGAGGAATCATTCTGATAGCTCTGGGTAAAGTTGCAGTCTATGACCTTGTCACATTCCTGCTCTATGTCTCCGTTGTACTCCCTCCTATTGATCGCCTTATCAATTTCACAGAGCAGTTTACACAGGGCATGGCTTCTTTTGAGCGCTTTACAGAAGTCCTGGATATCAAGCCTCAGATTGAGGACAAGCCTGATGCTGTTCCTTTGAAAGTCAGCAAAGGTGAGATAGATTTTTCTCATGTGAATTTCTCTTATGAGACAGAGGAGAAAAGCATCATCATTGATGATCTTAATCTCCATATTCCGGGTGGGGTAAAAGCTGCTCTGGTAGGAGAGTCTGGAGCTGGAAAGTCTACAATAGTATCCCTTCTTGGAAGATTCTATGAGCGTGGGAGCGGACGTATTTCAATTGATGGCATGGATGTTGATGACGTGACACAGAAATCACTTCATGATGCAATTGGCTTTGTACAGCAGAATGTATTCCTCTTCGATGCTTCCATACGGGAGAATCTTCGTTATGGAAAGGCTGATGCGACGGATGAGGAGATGTGGGAGGCTTTAAGAAATGCCAATCTCTATTCATTTGTTTCATCGCTTCCTGATGGTCTTGATACCGAAGTCGGAGAACGTGGAACAAGGCTTTCAGGCGGGCAGAAGCAGAGGCTTTCCATTGCCAGGATTTTCCTGAAGAATCCTAAGATACTCGTTTTTGATGAAGCTACAAGTTCTCTGGATACGGAGAGCGAGAAGCTTATACAGGATGCATTTGACAGGCTTGCAGAAGGCAGAACCTCAATAGTAATTGCACACAGGTTATCAACAATAAAGGATTCGGATATAATTTTTGTCATAGACAAGGGCCAGGTGAAAGAGAGCGGTAGTCATGAAGAGCTTCTTGAAGAGAAGGGGATCTATTATCGGCTCTATTCGCTGAAGGGATGAGATATGAAGAAAAGAATCAGAGTAACAATAGGAATAATATTCATTGCACCGCTTTTTCTTGTGCTTTCGCTTCTGGCGATGATCTTAGGATATCTTCTGCATCTTCTGCATCTGGAGAGGGCAAGTGAGAAGACTGTTCATTTCCTTCTGGATATTCTCATTGCCTGGATTTTCTTCTGTCTTGGAATCCGTCTGTCGGTTGAAGGAAAGGAGAATATCCCTCAATGGGGGAAGAAGGTCTGCTATATTGCAAATCATCAGTCCATGATGGATATTCCTGTACTCTTTGGTTCCGGTGCATGGTGTGGACTTGTCGCGAAGAAAGAGCTTTTCCGCATTCCTATACTCCATGGCCTTCTGAGTATTCTCAAATGTGTCGCAATTGACCGTTCTTCACTCAGAGCAAGTCTGAAATCGATAATGAAGGGAGTCGAGCAGATTGAATCAGGATATCCAATGGGTATCTTCCCTGAAGGAACAAGGAGTAAAACAGGAGAGATTGCGGAAATGAAGGCTGGTGCTTTCAAAATGGCAACCCGCCCTAAAGCACTTGTTGTTCCTGTAGTACTCAAGAATACCCGCCAGACACTTGAAGCTGTTGACAGCTTCCGCATTGTTCATGTCTATGTGCGTATTCTTCCTCCGATTGATACATCTCTTCTGTCTGACGAGGAAATGAAAACACTGCATTCTGATGTAGAAGCTCAGATAAAGGAAGCGTACGCTGAACTTCCTGGGCCATATGTTAAACGCTGATATATCCTTCGAGTACAGAAACGGAGCTAGGATTTTCTCCCACCTCCGTTTTTCAGTCCCAGAAGGCGGAAAACTGAAGATAATCGCACCTCCGGGGTCAGGGAAGACAACGCTGGCGAAAATCCTTACTGGCCCGGTACCTTCTTATAGCGGAGGAACTCTTGATGGTACTGTATTCTGGAATGAGCAGGATCTGTTTCTTCTTTCTACGCCGGAACGTCTTCCTTTCATAGGACGTGTAAGCCAGAATACAGATGAGATGATGCTTTTCTCTTCAATTGAGGAGGAGATTGCTTTTCCTCTTTCCAATCTTGGTCTTCCGCTGCCTGAGATAAATTCAAGAATTGATTCTGTACTTTCTCTTTTTGGTCTTGAGCGATTTCGTGGTGTTTCTGCCTCTGAGCTCTCTGGAGGAGAAAAGCGCCGCTTGATGCTTGCTGTTCTTTTTGCAATCGATCCGATGATTTTCGTGCTTGATGAGTCTTTCGACGAACTCTCTGCAGATTGGAGACAAAGACTGGTTGAGTTTATTAATAAATCAAAACGCACATTCATCATCCTTGGTTCGCATATGCTTGAAGAGTACGGAAGAATTCCTGGAGATGTGCTTACGATAACAGATGGAAGCATTGCTGAGTATCATGAGGAAGAGCGGAGTTCCTTGTTCTCTTTCCCCCTTCATGTTTCTGATGAGGTAATACATGTTTCCAATCTTTCCATAAAACGTCAGCATAAAAGCATCGCAGAGGACAGCAGTTTCACGCTTCGGGTTCCATCATTTTCGCTGAAAAGAGGGGAATGTGTTGTCCTTACAGGTGAAAATGGTACTGGAAAAAGCTCTTTTGCGAGAGTCCTTTCCGGTTTATTCCAGGAGGATTCTGGAAAGGTCCTTCTTGGTGGAAAAATGCTTTCCATGAAAGAAAGAAGATGCAATGTCGCTTATCTTATGCAGAATCCATATGAAGAGCTTTTCCTGCCAACTGTGCAGGATGAAGCAATGAGTACAGGTGCTGGAAAAAGAGAAATAGAAGAGGCTGTCAGTCTTTTCAGGCTTGAGCCTGAATGGTACTCCTCCGAGATATCATACGGGAAAGCTAAACTTTTGCAGGCGATGCTTTTCTATCTCCTGAGAAGACCTTTTGCAGTATTTGATGAGTTTGATAGTGCTTTGCCATATATTGAAAGCCTAGAAGCGATAAAAACCTATCTTGAGGCAGGAACAGGTATCATCGTGATAACGCACGACCCTGTTTTTGCCTCCCTTCTTCCAGGCCGAAGAGTGTACGTGAAGGATGGTGTTCTCCATGAATATTGACACTTATATTTATGGGACAAGTTTTTATCACAGGTTTGATATCCGGGCAAAACTTCTCTTTACGCTCATTTACTGTACTTGCATTTTCTTCATTCACTCATGGCATGGACTTCTGTTTTCCGTCCTTGTACCTTTAGCTTTGTTCATCGTATCACTTGGGAAGCGCGAAACAATCAGAGCTGTGAGAAAGATTCTTCCAGTGATTATCCTGCTTTTTCTTTTCCTGCCATTGCAGGACAGGTTGTCAGAACCTGTACTGAGCATCAAGAGCGTTGCAATTGTCACGGAAGATGGACTTTACAGGGTTTTGCGGCTTGCTTCTCGTTTTACATCCCTTTCTCTTACATTGATGCTGCTTATTGCCACAGAGCGCAGCGAACGGATTATCAGCGGACTACGGTATTATCATTTGCCTTATAAAGTAGCGCTCCTTTTTTCACTTATTCTCCGTTTCATACCATATCTTGGCTCTGTCTTTGAGGCTATCAAGGATTCGATGTCTCTCAGACTGACAGAAGGGAGGCGAGGGATCCCGATTATGCCATCAATAACTGCTTTTGCTGTCTCCGCTGTGAAAATGATTCCAGATACGGCAGCAGCCCTTGAAGAACGTGGTTTTGGAAGAAAAGGAAGAACAGAATATTCTTCTCTGGAGAAGAACCGGAAACTGTTCACAGAGCTTCTTTTTAGTGTTATTCTCCCCATCATATTCTTCATCATTATGAGGTGAAAAATGTCTGAGAATAAAACAGCTTTGCACTTAAGTCTTACTGCAGTATCTGCGGCACTTGTTGCTGTTTTCACAATTGCAGCACGCATTCCCGTTCCTGCGACATCTGGTTATATTTCGCTTTGCGATGCCGCTGTTGTCTTCATTTCCTATGCATTTGGTCCTGTGACAGGTCTTATTGCAGGTGGTCTTGGCTCTGCTGCTGCTGACTTGCTCGGTGGATACCCTCAGTTTGCAGTAATCTCGTTCATTGTTCATGGACTTGAGGCTTTTCTTGCGGGCCTTCTAGTCAGAAAGAACAGTCAGTCGGTACCGACCATGATTCTGGGCGCTATCATCTCAATCATAACAGTGTGTGGTGGATATCTTCTTCTTGAAGTTCTTTTCATCACAACATTCAGCTCTGCTATTGTCGAGGTTCCTATGAATGCACTTCAGAGCGGGGTAGGTTCCGTTATAGGTCTTCTTCTTTACGCTGCTGTGAATAAGGCTTATCGCAATCTTGATTCATTAAGGTGGTAGTAACCATTTTTTGTCTTTGATATATTTCAAAGAGGAGGCAGATATGTCCAGAGAAAATCATGACACGATAATCGTTCTCGATTTCGGCGCGCAGTACAGTCAGCTCATAGCACGTAGGGTGAGAGAATGTGGTGTATATAGCCAGATTTATCCGTTCACAGTTTCTGCAGATGAAGTAAGGAGAATTAATCCGAAAGGAATCATATTCTCCGGAGGTCCTGCAAGTGTTAAGACTCCGGGGTCGCCACGTCCTGACAGTGCCATATTCTCTCTTGGAATTCCGATTCTTGGAATTTGTTACGGTCTGCAGGTGATGTCTGAAGTTCTTGGAGGCAATGTAATCTGCCCGGAGAAAAAAGAGTATGGCCTTCAGAACATCGATATTGTGGATTCTACCACAGAGCTTCTGAAAGATGTTTCAGATAAAAGCCAGGTGTGGATGAGCCATGGAGATTCAGTTGAAAAAATTCCTGCAGGTTTCCGTGTGACGGCTAAGACTCCTACCTGCCCATACACTGTAATAGAAGACAGAGCGCGGAAATTCTACGGTGTGCAGTTCCATCCTGAAGTTGTTCATTCTGCTGAGGGCGATAAGATGATCCGTTCTTTTGTTCTTGATATCTGTAAGGCAAATGCAGACTGGAACATGGGATCTTTTGTAAGCGATGCAGTAGAGGCCATCAGAAAGACCGTCGGAAACAAACGTGTGCTCTGTGGACTTTCAGGTGGTGTTGACTCATCAGTGGCTGCAGTTCTTATCCATAAGGCTATTGGTGATCAGCTGGTATGTGTATTTGTCAACAATGGAATGCTCAGAAAGAATGAGGCAGAATCTGTATTGGAACTTTTTGGAAAGCATTTCAATATGAATCTGCGATATGCAGATGCAACAGATGATTTCCTTTCTGCATTGAAAGGTGTTACGGAACCCGAAGCAAAAAGAAAGATAATCGGACGTGTTTTTGTCGATACTTTCTATCGTGAGGCAAGAAAATGCGGTGATATAGCATTCCTTGCACAGGGGACACTGTATCCGGATGTTATTGAATCGCGTTCTCCTTCTGGAGGACCTTCTTCTACGATAAAATCTCATCATAATGTAGGTGGCCTTCCAGAGGATCTGAAGTGGCAGCTTCTAGAGCCACTGAGAGATCTTTTCAAAGATGAGGTCAGAGCATTAGGCAAGGAACTTGGTTTACCTGATGAGCTTGTTTATCGTCATCCATTCCCTGGTCCTGGGCTTGGTGTGAGATGTATCGGTGAAGTTACTAAAGAGCGCCTTGATACTTTGAGAGAAGTAGATGCAATCTTCATTGATGAGATTAGAAAAGCAGGCCTTTATGATAAGATCTGGCAGGCCCTTGCTGATTTGCTTCCTGTAAAGAGCGTAGGTGTTCAGGGGGATGAAAGAACATACAGGGAAGTCTGCACCCTCCGTGCAGTTACAAGTGAGGATGCCATGACTGCTGATTGGTACAGAATGCCTTATGATGTCCTTCAGCGTGCTGCATCCAGAATCTGCAATGAGGTTCCAGGTGTAAACCGTGTTCTTTATGATATTTCATCAAAACCACCTGCAACAATTGAGTGGGAGTAACCTCTCAGACCGGACGATAATGGTTAAGTCCGCAATGCCTGAGTCCCGGGATTTCGATATCGTGGTAAGCACGGAGAAGTTCGATCTCATCGGCATGGCAGAGGATGAGTGACGGTATCTGGAGACGGCGATAGGTGAGGGGCTATCTGCCCCTTGCTATTGCTGAACTGCATCTTGAGAGTCGGAACGGAATTCTCCAATCCTTCTTTCCGATAAGAAGGCGAGGAGATTTTAAGCGTTGAATCCAGATTTCTTTGGAAGGTATCGATGGCCATATTCGAATAGATATGTTCTATGCTATGTCGTTCATCTGGAAGTCCGCAAGTATTGCTTATATAAGCAAGTATAAATGTGAATTACAAAATATTATAATTTTGTGGCAAGATTTGCCTTGCTGTTGCCTATGTTATATCATTATCTGTATTGGAGGCATAATTGGATCCTAGGCTTAAGGATATAGTTGTTACAGATATCACGGACGTGATGATGGTCAACATCCTTGGTGGCAATAAGAAACGCCATATTACAAGAAATGTTTATGGATTATCGTTCTGTAACGACGGAGAGATCATATATGATCATGATGGTAGACGATTTGTTTCGGATTCCAGTCATGTTATGATACTTCCTAAGGATATGTCATATACGATCCATGAAATAAGTCCTGGGCTTTTTCCTGTAATTAATTTCACTTGTACTGAGCCTTGCAGTATAGATGAATTTATACCGTGCGAGGTTGAGTCGATGGGCATTTTCATGAATGCCTATGAATACCTTCAGAAGTTATTCCTTTTCAAAAAGGAGGATTTTCGTTTCAAGGCTCTCGGTGCTATGTATGATATGCTTAGTAATCTCACCGTTGCGGATTATCACAGCAAGGAATATCTTTCAATACTGCCAGGAATCCGCTATATGGAAGAGAATTTTTCCGATCCAATGTTATCTGTTGAGAAGATGGCTAGCATATCCGGCATGAGCGTGGCATATTTCCGCAGGCGATTCGAAAACGTATATGGAACTTCTCCTAGGAAGTATTTGATTGATATAAGGATAAAAAGAGCAAAGCAGCTACTTAACGCAAACAGGCCATCGATTCAGGATATATCTGCAGCTTGCGGCTTCGCAAGCGTTCATCATTTTTGCCGTTGTTTCAAGGACATAGTTGGCTGTACTGCCACTGAGTATTATGAGCAGTATGGCATGAAAGGCATTTAACATTTTTTAGAGTATTTAACAAAATCGATAAAAATTTCAAATTAATAAAGTATCGAAAATAACAATAAACCATCTGTAATCTAAATTGACAGCCCGTTTCTTGCAAACAAATAATGTAATCAGCAGGTGATAAAGATGGATTTTCTCAGAAAGACTGTTGTTATTACGGGAGCAGCATCGGGAATAGGCTTTTTATGCTCTAAGAATTTCGCAGAAAATGGTGCAAATATTGCGATGCTTGATGTAAATACTGAAAATTTGGGTAATAAAGTTAATGAGCTGAGAGCTCTTAGTTATGATGCCATTGGTGTTGCTGTCGATATCAGGAATTATGGTCAGATTGTAGAAGCCAGGGAAAAGATAATTAATGAATTTGGAAGCATTGATATCGTTGTCAACTGTGCCGGTGGTTCATCAAAGCGAATTTGGAAATGTGATGATGAATTTATCAATGTTCCAATTGAGGTTTTTGATTGGGGCATTGATGTTAATCTCAAAGGTCCCTTTTATGTTGCTCATGCAATGATGAAGCAAATGGTTGCGCAAAAAAGTGGAGTGATCGTGAATATTGGATCAATCACGGGCGAGGAAGGATGTCCCTCCGCCATAGATTATTCTGCAGCAAAAAGCGGAGTTATGTATGGCATGACGAAATCACTGGCCTTGTATGGGGCGCAATATGGAATAAGAGTCTGCTGCGTATCCCCTGGCCCTGTCCTGACCAGAGCCGCAATGAGCAATATGTCTACGCTTGTTGGCCGTGCTGCAGATCCACAGGAGATAGTCGACTTAATCTTGTATGTTGCTTCTGAGAAGGGCGCATTCATCACAGGTACGAATTATCTGATTGATGGTGGCAGAAACATCATGAGGATAAAGAAGGGGTAAGACATGGAAGTGAAGCCGACATTCCTTAACCAGCAGAATCCTATATTATGTGCGATAACCGAATGCAGTGATCCAGAATCCATAATATCAGATATGTGCAATTCATTTGATGATGGCGCAGATGCCTTTGCCATCGAAATGGATCACATGAATGATGATGATAAGACTCTTTCAAAATTGAGGTACATCTTTTCCTTCGCAGGAAGAAAGCCGATATATGTTACGAATTATCGGCAAAATAAAAATTCTGGAAAAACCGATGAAGAGCTTGTGGCTGAATTATTGGTTGCCCTGGAAGCTGGGGCGACTTTGATTGATGTCATGGGAGATCTGTATGATCCGCACCCACTTGAGTTGAGCTTTGATGAAAAAGCTGTAGAAAGGCAGATGAAGCTGATTGATCTGATACATGAGAGGGGCGGAGAAGTGTTGATGTCATCTCATGCAAAAACCTTTCTTGAAGAAGCAAAGGTCATTGAGTTTGCCTTGGCTCAAGCCAGCAGGGGGGCGGATATATCCAAGGTCGTGACATGGGCAGATGACTATGATGAGCTTTTGGAGAATCTTAGGACGTCCGTGCATCTGAAAGAAAGGCTTGATATTCCATTCCTATTCCTTTCCTGTGGGAAATGTTGCCGTATACAGCGTATCACGGGATATATGTATGGTTCCTCGATTGTACTAAGTGTTCCGAAATATGCGGATATAACATCTAGGTGGCAGCCTACTGTTCGAGCTATGAGGGCCGTTCTTTCCAATACGAACTGGAGTATGTACAGGGATGAGTGAAAAGGAGCTGAGAATGAAGAAGAAGCTAGTTTTTCTAATAAGGAATTGGGAGGATATTCTTGCTGCAATATTTCTCTCTGTGATGGTTCTTACCGCCATATTCAATGTTTTTACAAGATATATTCTTAATTATCCATTCACATGGGCTGAGGAACTTGAATGTATCTGTTTGGTATGGGCGACATTCACGTCAGCCGCTGCTGCCTATAAGAAGAATATGCATTATGGCATGGACTTTCTTGTAGATAGGCTTCCGATGAAATCAAAAATCCTGCTTAGGAGGATAATAGTATTTATCAGCATCTTTTTCTTTGCTTTCCTTTTGTATCTATCAATTATTTTTATTGGACAAGTTACAAAAACTACTATTTTCTTCCGTCTTAGCTATAAATATATTGATTCAGCAGCGATAGCTGGTTTTTTGAGTATGGAAATTTATTCGATCCTTTATTTCATCGAATCATTCACGCATCCAGAAAGATTTGCAGCAAGGTACATCGCTGCTTATGAAGAAGATCAGGTAGAAAGCATTGAAGGAGGCAACTCATGACGTTATATCCTGTTGTTTTGTTATTCCTTTTATTTGGAGCAGGTGTTCCTGTAGCAATTGCTCTAGTCATGTGCTTGATAGGGTATTTCTTATCTGATCCTTATATTTCGGCAACCGTGATTATCCAGAGGATGGTTGCCAATGTGGAGAATCCTTCTATGATGGCTGCTCCGATGTTCATAATCGCAGGATCCATCATGAGCCAGAGCGGTGTGACGAGCCGCCTGATGGATTTAGCTGATTGCTTTGTCGGAAGCCTTCGAGGTGGACTCGGACATGTCAATATACTTCTGTCTACTATGATGGGAGGGATATCTGGTTCCGGAGCAGCCGATGCCGCATCGGATTGCAAGATTTTGGTTCCGGAGATGGCTAAGCGTGGATATTCGAAAGCTTACAGCGCGGCTGTCACAGCTGCTTCTGCAGTGATAACTCCGATAATTCCTCCAGGAGTCGGTCTTGTCATATTCGCAGCTCTTTGCGAAGTCTCTGTTGGTAAGCTCTTCTGTAGTGGGTATGTCCCCGGAATAATGATGTGCATTGGCATGATGATTTGGAATAGTATCTGGGCAAAGAAGAATGGCATACAGAAGACACGGGATAGGATTGCTGATAAGAAAGAGATTTGGAAGGCCTTGAAGGAATCTGCATGGGCCTTGGTTATCCCATTCGTTCTTATATTAGGACTCAGAGCTGGAGCATTTACTGCTGTTGAAGGTGGTGCGATAATCGCCCTTTATTCCGTATTTGTCGGCAAATTCATCTATAAGGAGCTGAGATTCAGGGATTTGCCAAAAATAATGTTTGAATCTGTACTTTCCATCGGCCCCGTTATGCTCGTACTCTGCGGAGCAAACGTATTCAGTTATTATCTTAGCTGGGAACGTGTACCGCAGGCTATTACGGCGGCTGTTGCAGATTTGAGTGCAAATAGGATCTTGTTTCTTCTGATAATCGATGCAATGATGTTAATCCTCGGCATGTTCCTTGATGGCATGGCTTGCATGATGATTGTTGCTCCTCTGCTTGCTCCTGTAGCGACAGCCTTGGGTGTGAATCTAATTCATTTCGGTATTGTGATGTGCCTGTGTACGGCAATCGGCGCAATAACTCCGCCGTTTGGTACTTACATATTCCTTGTGTCCGGGGCTATCAAGGTAAGGACAGCTGAGGTATGCAAGCAGCTTGTCCCATTCATAATCATATGTGTGATCGTACTGTTGCTTATCACGATATTCCCGGATCTTACGTTGATTATACCGAAGCTGGTCTATGGATCTGTTTGATTAGGAGAGTGTTATGAAAGCGATTCTTATAAAGGATGATGAGAGGCGGAGCCTTATATGGACGAATGTTCCTGATCCATGTATCGGGTCTGACGAGATACTCATTGAGATACATGCTGCAGCATTGAACAGGGCTGATTTGATGCAGCGAGCAGGTGATTATCCTCCTCCTGAAGGATGTCCTGAATGGATGGGACTGGAAGTCGCGGGGGTAATCGTTGCAATAGGTGATGTGGCTGAATCGGAGTCACAATGGAAGATCGGCGATAAAGTATGTGCCTTACTTGGTGGTGGAGGATACGCTGAATATGTCGCTGTCAGATATGACATGGCCATGCCTGTTCCTTCGAACTGTTCTATGATACAGGCGGCTGCTATTCCTGAAGCTTTTGCCACGTCTTATTTGAACTTGTTTATCGAGGGTAATGCAAAAGATGGCGAAACATTGCTGATGAATGCTGGAGCAAGTGGTCTTGCCAGTGTCCTAATCCCTATGGCAAAGGCTTTTGGATTGAGAGTGATCACCACTGTACTTACACAGAAGATTGCTGATTCCCTCGGACATCTTAATGCCGACCGTGTCATAGTGACGGAGAAGGAAAGCATAGCAGATGTCATGAAGAGAGAACTAGCGGCTGGCCATGGTGTAGATATTGCGATTGATTGTCTAGGAGGTCCCGCTGTCTCGGAGTGTCTTCCTTATATGGAAAGAGATGGTAGATGGATAATCATAGCGACATTGGCTGGTGATGAGGCCCTGATTGATATGAAGCTTATGTATAAGCATTCATTGCGGATCATTGGAAATACTCTTAGGGCTAGGACTCCTGCGATGAAGGCTAGAATACTCTCAGCTCTTGTTCGTGATGTTTGGCCTAAGGTAGTAAGGGGTGAAGTTATGCCAACAATCTATAAGACATTCCCTATTGAACAGGCAGAGGAAGCCCAGGCAATCCTCCAGCGTGGCGAGAATGTCGGTAAGGTCGTACTTGTCGTGAAGGAGAAATAATTGGATGGATTTACAGATAAGACTGCGGTGATAACTGGAGCTGCTGCCGGTATAGGACTTGCTACTGCAAGGATGCTCTTTGATTTCGGCGCACATGTCATGCTGATTGATATAGATGAATCTATGGCTGAAGCTGCGGCGGAAGCGATAGATCCTTCTGGGGATGCAGCTAAGGCATATCGCTGTGATATAAGCGATGAGGATTCAGTAAGGAGAGTATTCTGTGATATCAGGGAGAAGTCAATATCTGTCGATATACTTGTGAATAATGCAGCAATCTGGCGGACTGGTAATGCTGAGTTCATATATTCCGATTCCTATAATTGGAAAAGGAAGATAGGTGTTAACATCCTAGGGACCATGTATTGTACTCATGCTGCGTTAAGAGGAATGACCGATAGAGGCTGGGGGCGGATAATCAATGTGTCATCCGTTGCAGGAATATATGGTATTCCTTACATGTCAGATTATTCGATGACCAAAGGAGCTATAGACAGCTTTACGAAGGCTGTTGCCAAGGAGGTTGCTGCCTTTGGGGTCACAGTCAATGCAGTTGCTCCTGGAAATGTTAACAGCGATGGTTCGAAGGAGCATGAGAGAGAGGATCTTTCATTCATACCGCATTCCTGTCGTCCAGAGGATGTCAATGAGTTGATCTGCTTTCTTGCAAGTAATCAGGCTGGATATATTACAGGGCAGGTAATCCAGATAGATGGATGTCGTAAGAAGGTATAAAGCATCTTGTATCAACAGGATATTCGAAAAAAGGAGAAAGAAATGAAGAAAGTGCTTACTGTCTTGGCAGTACTCATGATGTTTGTGAGTATTGTATTCGCAAGTGGTTCTGCAGAAGGAGATGGCCCTAAGGTCACGACTCTTAAGATCTCTATCTCAGAGACTCCTGCAGATATCAAGGCCCAGCTCATAAACGATATGATAAAGGAGATGGAGGAACTCAGCGGAGGAGAACTTAAGTTTGAGCTTTATTGCTCGAACGAGCTTGGGTCATTGGGTGATGTTGTCGAGCAGACTAAGATCGGTGCGAATATCATCTCTGGAACTTCTGGTGATTTCTATGCTACTTATGGAGCTCCGGACATCATGGCAACGGCCCTGCCTTATGTCATAAAGACCGCCGATGAATGTGAAAACCTTAACAGTTCTGATCTATTCAAGGAATGGGCGGATGCGATTGAGGCTGAATCGGGACTTAAGCTGTTTAATATCGGATGGTGTTCTACTCCTAGAGATATCATATCGATAAAGCCGATAAATAGTGTTGAAGACCTTTCGGGATTCAAGATCAGGATACCCGGAGCTGCAATGGATGCATTCTTTTCTGCTCTTGATGCATCTACGATGTCAATGGCCTTCTCGGATGTCTATACGAGTATGCAGCAAGGTATGATTGATGGGGCAGAGGCTGGCATATCTGGGCTGTATTCGTATTCTCTTCAAGAAGTCGGAAAGTATGTATTCATGTCTGAGCATTCGCTTGCTCCTGCTGTATGGTCTATGAGTTCGGCTGTATGGAATAGCCTTTCTGAGGAAAATCAGAAGATACTCGTGGAAACATTTGAGAAGTATAGCCGGCTTTATGCAGAGAAAGGGCTTGAGCTTCAGCAGGAGTATATCGACAAGATGACATCTGAAGGTGTTACATTCATTTATCCATCAGAGTCCGACAAGGTTGCAATGGCTGATGCTGCAGTAAAGGCTATAGCGTCATTTCCTGAGTTGTCTGAAGGACTTTCCGATAGGATTGCGGAAGCAATAGAATAATCTCATTGTCAGCTTGACTTATTATTCTGTTGAGGCCGTCGCTAATTCTGCGGCGGCCTTCAATATGATGCGATGGCTGAGCGTAGTCAGTGGTTGCATGCGTTTATGCCGGTTCGTAATCAGGTTTTGTTGTTCTATGTCCGCGGTATGATGATGTGATGCACTTTCAGGCTTTCCTGAATATGCCTTCTTCCTGCTTCACTCCCTCATTCATCGCCCTTATGACTCCCATGGTCATCGGTACAGACATGAGGAATGTCACGAGGTCTGCAAGCGGCTGGGCTATCTGTATGCCCCAGATGCCGATGAGGGGAGGCAGTATCCAGACTATCGGTATGAGTATGATCCCCTGGCGGGCAAAGCCCAGTATCGAGGCTCGCCACATCTTCCCTGTCGTCTGCAGCAGCATGTTGCTTATAGTGATCCATGATGAGAATACGAGCGTGAAGCATCTGAGCCTCAGCGCTATGTCTCCGATCTCTATGACCTCCGCATCCCCCGCCGGAAGAAGCCTACTATCGGGGAGGCCCAGATGTACTCTATGACCGCGAGGACCAGAAGGACTGCTGACTGTAAGAGCCAGTAAAAAAACGTCCGCATCCCCTTCGTTCCCTTTTCATACGCCTCCAACAGAGAAGAGCATTGAACTGGCTGATGCCATATGGCTTGTATCCGCTTCCCTTGCAGGAATCGACATATTCCTTCCATAACAGCTTCTTCGTCACATGCGGCTTCTTCAGCTCTTCGGCAAGATGGCTGAAATCCGGAGCCTTGTAGGACTGGCTGATCCGCTTCCTTTCCTCATCAGGGAACAGGATCGCCGCAATCTCCTGATTCGTTATCTCCTCAGGAACCGGCAATGAAATACCTTTCTCCCTGGCAAGGCCGATGCATTTGCTTACCGTGTTCCTGGAGATGCCGAGAGCCAGGGCTATCTCCCTCTGCGAATAATCCCCGCTGCAATACAGCCGCAGGATTTCCTTGTAATTGGTCATCGTTGACCTCCTCTTTTGGATTTGCACTTTCGTGCATATCTTGAGGATAAGTCCTCGATTAAAATGGCTCACTCTAAATCGGTCTCTGGCTCAATGCAGTTCGGTCTGATGGCTCTCAACCATCGTTGTACTCAAGAGATAAGCAGATTCTATGGAATAGTCATAAAAATGCTCTATGAAGCAGGAGGCAAACATAATAAACCACATGTTCATGTTGAGTATTGAGAGTATGAGGCACCTGTTGGCATTGATGGAGAGGTTCTAGCTGGTATATTGCCAGAGAAACAGTATAGACTGGTTGCGGCTTGGCTAACTCTGCATGAAGATGAGCTTTATGAGGCGTGGAATAATGCTGTTCAGATGAAACAGCTTCCAAAGATAAGACCTTTGAGCTGAGAAGGAGGAAAGATGTATTTTTCAAATGGATTTGTGTATGGAGGAACTCCGACCGAATTGATGAAGATTACTAAAGTAAAGCCTCTGGATAATATGATGCTTCTTCTGACATTCAATTCTGGAGAACAGCGACTGTACGATGCTAGCCAGCTCCTTGAGTACCCTGTGTTCCAGCCTTTGAAGGAAAAGGAAGTATTCTCTCATCCTGAGATTGACCATGGGGTTGTCACATGGCTTGATGGGGAATTGGATATTTCTCCTGAATCCATGTATGAGAACAGCTATCCATATTTAGCAAGGGTGTAGAAAAACTATGTAAGATCTGACTGGATTCGATACGGCTGAATATGTTGGTACTGAATGCATTAGGTTTGGTTTGTTGACATTGATTCTCTTTGCAGTGTTTTGCCGGATTAATCAGCTGATATGGTCCTGAGGCGATGAAGTGATGAATATCATTGCTCTACTTGTAGGTGCTTCACCTTGATGCTGGATTGTACCTGCTGGTTCGGGCTGTACTTAGATATTGTAGAGACGGAAATGAAGGGAGTGATGGTATTGAGAGTTTCTTCTATGGATTTTGAAAATTCTGCCAAGTTCTGTTCAGGTGGCACCCTGTGAAACTCATGATAAATTACAGCATCATCATTTACATTTTCAGGGCTTCTCTTATCAATGCTGTCTTTCCTGCACACCTTCTCCCATAAAGAAAAGTATTGTGGGTTTTTACCGCTGGCAAACTGATTATGAAGTGTATCAAGCTCTGCTTTTCTTCCATCAAACATGACTCTCTCCATAGAAAGAAAATCATTTACTAGAAAATTTTCTAGTAGAATTTTTAGCTTGTTATTTAAAGCAATGCAATCCTATTATTTGTTACTCCTTAGGGGTCCATATGTATCCAGATATGCAAAAGATGTGTAACCATGCATGTGTTGTATTCTTGGTCTCGCAATCATGACAGTAAAGGTCAAGAAGAGTGGGGCGTGAATTATCTGACCTCCTGATTTGACTCCAGAAAATCCTGAAACGTCTTAGCCTTTTGAGATGAGTGAAATATATACAGTTATTTGAAACGGGATGATGAGGCTATTTAGTGGAAAGTGATTTAAAAAGTTTTCTGTTGCGTTATTTTTTCACCCTTTTTATGATTTTATCAGCGTTGTTTGTATAAGGAGGATGAATATATGAGAAAACATATTATTGCTCTTGTTGCTGTTCTTCTCTTGATTATTGTGCCATCCTGTAATCAGTATCCGGATAACTGGTGGAATTATTTTCCTGGGGCTGATGAGGAAAAGATTGAGACAGTAGATGATCTTGTGCTCTTTCTTGCAAATAACGATCCGGGAATCGCAGAAGTCAATCTGACTATAGATCCGGATGATCTTGATAATGGACAGTTTCCGATGACAATCAAGGGAATAAAAGAGCTGTCAGGTCGAATTGAAATTGAAGATACTTCAAGATTCCCATTTTTCAGTACAACAGGCAATATGCAGAGCAGAGTTGCTTCCGTTCCTGTAACGCTCTTCTCAGTTGATGATAATAATGCCAGCGCAATAATCAAAGACCTTTCAGTGACAATCAAGGAAGAGGCGGCAAGCCTGATTGAATCGGTTATTTCTGTAGACAGCGGAAGTCTTTCCGCAACTGGATTTAACGTTGTAGTCAGTGGTACATCAGGAAAAACTGTGACAGGAATCAGCATCGGGGAAAATGCAACTGCAGAAACGATTGATATTTCAAATAGCAATCCAGGTGGGATAAGTATTTCTGAGGATAACAGTGAATATAATACAATCCTTGATAAAATCATTCAGGCAAACCCAGATATGCCTACAAGGTATGATGCAAGTGATGCAAAAAGCTTCCTTACACTGCTTCTGAACGAGCAAAGAGTCAGGCTCGCCAAGGATGTGACAGTCACGGCAGATGATGTCAATGCCATAATTAATACCGGAAGTCAGGAAGGAGATGATGAGACAAAGATAAGCTTGATAAATGGAGAATACAATATTGATCTTAATGGTTTCACTCTTAATTCAGAAGTTGTATGGAATCTGGGTTCTGACGAAGGTCTGATCATTAAACTGACTAATGGAAATCTCAATATGAAGAATTTGAGTGAAAAAGATTACAAGCCTTCAGAGGCCGCTATCTGGATATATAAAAATACTGAAATTGAATTTGACCATGTGAATTACACTTCAGAAATAACCGGAATTAAGTTTGTACACTCGAATGACAATATGAAACTCACAATAAAGGATTCAGATTTCAATTGTGATGGTGAATATGCAATCACAACTGATGCTACTAATCCATTATCTGAAAATGTTGAACTTAATATTTCCGAGTCATCGATTACAACTGATAATGCGTCTGATAACACCGCAATTCTTTTCAATGTTCTTGGTACAGTCTCTATCGAAGATTCAATAATTACAGGAGATAGACAGGCACTCTTTTTGAGAGGAGGTGGACTCACCAGCTCTCATAGACTTGTCAATTCACTTTTCATTGCAACTGGAAAAGATTCAACAACAAAGGATTATGAAAACGAATATTGGGATGGAGGTAATGATGCTGTTCTTGCTGCTATTGTAATCGGGAATAGACAAAAATCTTCAACATATCCAGATGGAACAAGCGTATGTCTTGAAAATGTAACCGTTCAGACACCATCTCAAAATACAAACAATATTCCATACTATGGTATTTATATTTGCCAGGAATCAGATGAAAAGCCTGTTAGGGTAAACGGAAGTATAAGGCAAAGTTCCTATTCACAGGCTAAGGAGCTTACTAATAAAAATACCAACGAAGCTTTTGTACATATTAATTGATATTGATTATCGGACAGAGTTGTAGCTATTAAATGGTACTGAATTGCTAATTCTGATAACATTCTGAATTATGAAGACAATCAGAGTCAGTGCAGCTGTAATCAAGAATGGAGATAAAATACTGACCACAGAACGTGGATATGGAAAATATAAGGGTTTCTGGGAATTCCCAGGAGGAAAAAGAGAAGAGGGCGAGTCTGGTGAGGAGACTATCGTCAGAGAAATTCGGGAAGAACTTGAAGCAACAATAGCTGTCGATAGTTTCCTTTGCACCATCGAACATCAATATGAGGATTTCTATATGATAATGGACTGCTATCTCTGTCATATTGTAGAGGGCAATATAATCATAAAGGAACACGAGGCCATGAAATGGATTTCTTCTGATGCACTTGAGTCTGTTGATTGGCTTCCCGCGGATGTTAAAGTTTTGCCTTCTGTCAGATCAGCATTAGGCTGGTAATTTCCTAGGAAATTATGTAATCAAAGATGTCTCTTCTTACTGGTGTTGAGATCTGATAATGGATAGCAAATGCATCGGTATCTTTGCCGTCGTTGTCTTTTATCTTGACAGCTTTTGCATCCCCGATAGCTTCTAGAGTTCCAAGGAAATAGAATTCTTTTCTCTCATCAATTGTATTCTTTCTGACGAAGAGAAGAATCGTGTTTTCTTTATCGCTTTCCTGTATTTTATAGATATGGTTATAGTCAGAACAGCCGATTCTTCTTTTCTTCTTTGAATACGTGATTATATTGCTTTCATCAAGGAATTTATCAGGATAGGGAATCGCAGAGTCTTTCTTTTCATAATTTACGAAGACAGGAAGAGTTTTTGTCTTGCTGTCATAGAAATAGCCTCCGATATTTAGCGGGTTCATGTTTGTTTCCCAGCATAGAAGTCTGCATACATCTTCATAGGTGTATTTCTCGTAGAGCACGAACGGAGTATCTGCATATGTTGTCTGATAAAATTCGCTATTTCTCCTTAAGCCATCATCCACCACTTCTGAAAGTAACTCTCTGAATAACTGATTTCTCATCATATTTGACAACCTTGCAGAAGGAATAACAACATTACTACTAATGGATATCAGTGGTGTTGAACCATATTGCAGAGCTTCTTGCTTCTTGAGAAAAGACATATCCAGATTGCTAATCATAGAATTCAGTACTTTCCCTAAAGATTTCTGTTCGTATTGTAAGTGATAAGTCAGTTGCTCCGTTGTCTGCATATCATAGCTTTCTTTATAATCATCCAGTACGATTTTGAAGAATTTCAATTCTGCCCTGCGCTTTCCGTCTTCAAATTTCCTTGATATGTATTTAAGTACAGCTTCTTCGTCTTTTGATAGTTCCTTTCCATATTCCTCGTCGGCCTTTTTCACAAATGAGTAATACGAACCGGCATAATCAATGAAATTGAGAACATCGATTGCTTTTTCTCTATGGAAATCAGAAATTGATGGTATGTGTCCAAGTCGGTTCTTAAGGGAAAAATACTCTTTCTTAAGAAATGCATACTTGCGAAGATTACTCTGATCGATATTTCTGTAGATCAGGTCCTTTGAAATGGCATCAAAATCAATCGTAGAACTTCCTGGTATGACAGAGGATCCTTCTGTTATGTATTTTCTCAGGTTGTCTTTATCGTATGTGTTGTCTCCTGAAAGAGCTACCGGAATGAGAAAAGATTTCTTGTAATTGCCGATGAAGTCAATAGCGACAAGATATTCTTTTCCGTTTGCATTTTTCCTCAATCCCCGCCCCAGCTGCTGTATGAATATTATCGATGACTCAGTCGGGCGGAGCATTATTATCTGATTGACTTCTGGTATATCAATGCCCTCATTGAAGGTGTCAACAGTGATTATGAAATCAAGAATTTCACCATCATCATTCTGAAGCCTTCTGACATATTCCTCTCTGAGATCAATACATGTTTCTCCTATTACATATGCAGCTTTCCAGTTTCTGTTGCTGTTTTTCTTCCTTTCGTTTATTTTCTCGGCAAGCAGTTTTGCTTCTTTCACATGCGAACAGAAGATTAGTCCTTTTAATCTTTCCCCGCTGAAGCCATAGTATTCTGATTTTTCAAGAATCCTGTTGACACGTTCATCTGCAGTAAGATCGTTAAAATCTGCTTCTTCCTGTATTGTCTTACCATCGATTGTTATATCTGCAATTCCGAAGTAGTGGAAAGGGCAGAGCAGATTATTCTCAAGGGCATCCTTAAGCCTTATATCAATTGCTATGTTATAATCAAAAAGTTCGTAGATGTTTTCCTTGTCTGGACGATCCGGTGTTGCAGACATCCCAAGAAGGAATGCAGGTTTGAAATATGACATTATCCTTCTGTAGGAAGGTGCCGCAGCTTTATGGACTTCATCAATTATCATGTAATCAAAATAGTCCGGGGCAAATGTCTTATGGATTTCAGGTTTTGATATCGTCTGTATTGTTGAGAAGACATATTTCTTGTTGAAATTTTTTTCGTTTCCCGTGATGAACCCTATATCGTTCTTTATACCGGTACCGAGAACATCGATAAAGCTATCAGCGGCATCATGCAGAATTTGCTCTCGGTGCACAATGAAAAGCATATGCTTTGGGTTGAAGGATCTTGTATCAAAGGCTGAAAGATAAGTTTTTCCAGTTCCTGTTGCAGCAATCAGCAGAGCTTTATTCTTTCCTTCCTGTCTCATCCTATGAAGTGAAGAGGCTGCCACTTTCTGCATTTGATTCGGCTCAATAGTATAAGTGATTATTCTTGTTTCTTGTTCAACGGTACGACGTATTTCCTGCTCTTTTTTATACCGCTCATCATATTCATGTAACCATGATTCAGTGAGCGGAATTGCAGTTTCCCAGAGTTCTTCGAATGCCTCCTTAAATTCCTCTGTCAGTCCTCCTTGATCAAGGGCTGAAGCTCTGATATTCCATTCCCGGTTTGATTTAAGAGCTCCACCTGTGATATTCGAACTGCCGATTATTACAGTGTTTTTAGTACCATCGTTGAAGAAATAACCTTTTGTGTGAAAAGCTTCCTCGGTAACAATCCTTACTTCTATGAAGTTGTAAGTGAGTAGCTTATGCAAAGCTTTTGGTTCGGTATAGTTCAGGTAATCTGTTGTGATAATCTTTCCAACAGTTCCAGTATTTTCGATATCCTTGAATGTTTGGATAAGCATTTCAAGACCACTCATGCGGATAAAGGATACTGAGAACATGAATTCTTTTGCGGTTCTGAGTTCTTTCTTTATATGCGAGAGGATATCATTCTGCTTCTTCTTCGAATTGTCGATAATCGAAGGGCTGAGATGCAGACTATGTTCTATACTCGAATCTATGAATGCAGCCTCTGCTGCGTGTGATATATCCTTCGCCAGATTATCCATGTAGCCAGGATAACATCAATGAATGGAAATTGCATTATTTGCTGTTATTCTATTTTTCCATTGATCAGATTTGAAAAACATCTTCACAAGTTTGTGTAATTGTAGTGTCTGGTATAACCATACAATTAGTAAGTTCATATTCATTTTGTGAATATGCTTGTTTTGTCTTTGCTCGTACCCTAGAATGCCTGTATGAGCGATATAACAAGGAAAGCAATAGCCGATACGTTGAAATCACTGCTTGCGGAGAGACCCCTTTCCCGTATCACTGTTATGGATATTGCCTCCCGCTGCGGAATCAGTCGCATGACTTTCTACTATCATTTCAGGGATATCTATGATCTTGTGGGATGGATTATCTCCTCAGATATAACATCAATACTCTCAGGCCGGAAGACATATGATACATGGCAGGAAGGTTTCCTTTCTATATTCCATGCTGTCGAAAAGAATCATGTATTTGTCTTCAATGTCTATAATTCCATGAGCCGTGAACAGTTGGAACGAAGCCTTACAGGACCTGTGACAGAGCTTCTTCTCTCTGTCTTGAGAGAAACTGAAACATCTGCCAGATTGTCCGATGACGAGCTGATGTTCATAGCTTCTTTCTATTCATATGCTTTCATTGGCATCATGCTTGATTGGATAGGTAATGGCATGGGCGAAAAGCCTGATGTGATGATAAAGCGGATAGAGGCCGTGATGGCAGGTAGTTTTGAGAAGGCCGTAGAACGCTTTGCTTCCTTACATTCAATCCGTGATGCAAGAATTCCTGACAAAGGGGTGAAATTGTAAATACACTCCGCTCCTCCTTTCCTGTAGTTTCATGTCAGGAGGAAACAAAATGTATCATTCAAGTGGCAATTATGAAGCTTTTGTCAAACCAAGAAAGCCGGAAGGAGCAGACAGAAAATCTGCATATATAATCGGTTCCGGACTTGCTGCACTTTCTGCAGCTGCATTTCTTGTCCGCGACGCCTATGTTGATGGTAGCCGTGTTCATATTATCGAAAAGGATCCTGTACTCGGAGGAGCCTGTGATGGATGGGATTATGAAGGACTTGGCTATGTTATGAGAGGCGGCCGTGAAATGGACAATCATTTCGAGTGTATGTGGGATCTTTATCGTTCTATTCCTTCGATTGAGAATGAAGGTATGAGTGTGCTCGATGAGTATTACTATCTGAATAAGGATGATCCCAATTATTCTCTTATGAGAGCAACAAAAAATAGGGGAGAGGATGGCAGAACTGACAGAAAGTTCGCACTCTCCGATAAGGCACAGCTTGAAATCATGCGTCTTTTCTTCACGCCCGATGAGGATTTGTATGATAAGACAATTGAAGATGTCTTTTCAAAGGATGTTCTTGACAGTAATTTCTGGCTTTACTGGAGAACGATGTTCGCTTTTGAGAACTGGCATTCAGCTCTTGAGATGAAGATCTATATAAAACGTTACATCCATCATGTCGACGGTCTTCCTGATTTCTCAGCACTCAGATTCACGAAATACAACCAGTATGAGTCGATGATCCTTCCTCTGCAGAGATATCTTGAGAATCAAGGTGTTGATATCATAACTGAGACAAAAGTAACTGATGTCAGATTCTCAGTGTCTGATGGAGAGAAACGCGCTGTATCCATTTCAGTGATGGATAAAGAGGGAGAGAGAAGCATCTCGCTGTCCAATGATGATCTTCTTTTCATCACTCCTGGTGGATGTGTAGAGAACAGTACACTCGGAAGTCAGAAGGAGAAAGCTCAGTACAGACCTGAGTTGAAGAAGGGTGGTGGATGGGATCTATGGAAACGCATTGCGGCACAGTCTGATGATTTTGGGCATCCTGAGAAATTCTGTTCGGATCCATCGAAGACAACATGGATGAGTGCGACTGTCACGCTCTCTGATGATCGTGTTGTCCCATATATCGAGAAGATAACGAAGCGTAATCCGTATTCAGGTAAAGTCGTTACTGGAGGCATCGTCACGGCGCGCGATTCTTCATGGCTTTTAAGCTGGACTATCAACAGACAGCCGCAGTTCAGGGCGCAGAAGAAAAATGAGCTTGTTGGCTGGATATATGGGCTTTTCCCATTTGTTGAAGGTGACTTTGTCAGAAAGCAGATGTGTGAATGTACTGGCAAGGAAATCGCGATGGAATGGCTCTATCATATAGGAGTGCCAGAGGAAGAGATTGTGGATATTGCAGAGAACAGCTGTAATACAATTCCATGCATGATGCCTTATATCACGGCATTCTTCATGCCCCGCAGTCTTGGTGATCGCCCTTATGTCGTTCCTGAAGGTGCTATCAATTTCGCATTCATAGGGCAGTTTGCAGAGACGGAGAGAGATACGATTTTCACGACTGAATATTCGATAAGAACTGCCATGGAGGCTGTGTACACACTGATGAATGTGGATCGTGGAGTTCCTGAAGTATGGGGAAGTGCCTTTGATGTCCGAGATCTTGTCCGTGCTTCTGTCTCTTTGCGTGATGGCTCAAAACTCACAGAGATGGATATGGGCTTGAAGGAGAAACTTGCGATGAAGGAAGCTTTGAAACGTATAAGTGGTACTGATCTCGAGAAGCTTCTGTTAGAGTATGGAGCAATTTAATTCCGGTTTTCGGATTTTCTATCTGATTTTGTTAATCATACGGCTGACTCCTTATTCCCAAAGGAGTCAGTTTCTTAAGAGTGTGCAGGTTTTTAATTTCACCGATCAGACCATTATAATCCTGTCGCTTGAGTTAAGAGGCAGTAAATGACTGATTATAGAGCAAAATCCTAAACAGAAGGAGGAACTGGATGGTTACAGAGCTCAGAATACATAGTCTGTCAAATCAATAAGCTTGTGCAATGAAATCAGGGTGGTGTTTATGTGGTTTTTGCAATCAAAATTCATGCCATCATTTTTGATTGTAAAATCTTCTGCAGCGAAGCGGTATCGTCGACGATCTTCAGGACAAGATAAAGGCTTGAACGTGAGCGTTTTCGCCCAGAGGCTCCGTTGCCGGTTTACCTGTGGAACTCCATCCATGCGGCTGATTGACTGCAGCCTGCTTCACATGTTTCCTGAATGAATCTAAAATGTATCTAGAGTGAAGGCTGCGAATTTTAAATATTAAATCTGATTTCATCGCCTTCTGTGCAGTTTCTGAGGAGTTTGTCTGTAGTATGTATGTTAAGTGCAAATCAGTTAAGCTCATTAATTCCCATTGATTAAATAATTCTGTAGTTTATTTTTATAATGAAAAGAACAATTGCCTTCATAATATCTGCAATTCTTATCGTATCTCCAGTATTTGCTAATACTATGAGAACCTACACATCCCGGGATTCGGTATATAAGGATGTTTCAAGGCTTTGTCGCATGGCTGGTGTTCTTGGCCCCTCCGGTTATTCTCCTGTTACGGCTCAGGAACTTTCCATATCGCTTGAGCGTATAGACTATTCAACCCTTTCAGATGACCTTGCTGCTGAGTATGATAGACTACTTGCTGTACTTACCGAAAGTGAGCCATTGTTCAGTTCTGGAGTATTGGGTCTTGATATAACAGCAGGGGTGAATGTCCAGGCAAACATTGCGAATGAAAAAGATTTTGATTTTGCAAATGAGTTTTCTGATGGACCAGAAAAAGACAGGAGAAATGAAATCCTTATACCTTACAGATATCAGGAACCGGCTTTGTATGGGCAGGCTAGGGTATATTTTGGAGATAATGTTCAGCTTGAAGGCGATATTCAGTTTGGCAATAACCAGCACCATTTGTATGAAACTTCGTTGGGCTGGTTGCTGACGTATCACAATGGTCAGTGGCTGTGGTTGAATGATGCAATGGAGACGAAGACCACATCTGCTCCTGTTCAGTTTCCTTATAGAGCTGGAATAGCTGCTGGAAATGATTATTTCTCGTTCATTATGGGCCGTTTCCCCCACAGTATGGGTAATGGAGTCACAGGCAATCTTCTTATCGGCGATAATTTCGTATATCAGGAAGTAGCAAGCATGTCATTTGCTTCTCGTTATTTCACATACAGGATATCTGCAACGCGTTTTGATATGCAATTTGATGGCTGGAATACTGAAACTGGTATTAATGACAGCCATTATAATGGTATGGAGGGTTCTTTTTCGCGAAGAGAGTTCACTGGTAATCAGCAGTTCAGGATTGTTCATAGCTTTGATATTGGTTTGTTTGATAAATTAAGATTTGAAGTTGATTTTGGAACTATGATTGTCTCCCAGTCTTTGTTTGATCTTCGTTTCTTCTCTCCATTTCTGATCATTCACGATTACTATAACTATACCAATGAGCTTCCATTGGAATACTTTGATGAAGCCAACAACATAATGGCACTTTCGATGGAGGCTTCTTTGGGGAAAGGTTTTTCTGCATATGCCTCATTTTTACTTGATCAGTTCCAGATTCCCGGTCTCGAGACATCAACTGTTCCTCTTTCATTTGGCGTACTGGGAAATGTAAAGCATACAATGCAGATTGCTGGAGGTACACTTGATTCGTATTTTGAGGCAGTCTATACAAATCCATATCTTTACCTGAATGGCAAATACAGGGAAATTGATGGTGAGAGATTTTATGCTCATAATCTTGATTTCCTCGTCGGTTATCATAATGAATCGATTGATGACTATGCTTTTTCTGGTTATATCTATGGACCTGATTCAATAGTATTCTCAATAGGCTCTATGTATACTGCTTCGATGGATAAATGGGCTGCAGGCGGTTCATTTACATACAGAATTCAGGGAGATAATGTCGCAAAACATAGATGGAACGGTCCTGATCAGACTCAGATTGATGAGCCGTTCTTTGGTGAAGACTCAGGAGAGAATACGGCAGTAACTCCATCTTGTGGCTGGAATAGGGCAGAGCACATGTTCTCGGTCTCAACCTATGGCTATTATTCCTTCTTGAAAGGATTCAGAGTGTATGGCGGCATTCAGATTAATACATACCTGAATTATGATAATATCCAGGGAAACAACGGTATTGTACATCCAATGGCCACAATCGGAATCTCATACAGAGGACCTGCAAGATAATCTGGAATATTCTTTCTTAAATCCGTGAGTTTTCACGTTTTTTACATCGTCTGGAAATTCTGAAGTTCCTTTATTGACTGGCTTATAAAAGAAAGGAATCTGTTGGTTATCAAAGAGGATTTACGCAAAAAGTAGAGACCAATTTCAATATCCTGCTTGGGACGTATAGGGAGAACCACAATTCCCGAGTGCGAGGCAGGAACCTGGGACTCTATAATCATCGTTATTCCAAGTCCAGCTCTTACAAGAGCAAGTGCTGCCAGACTGTCTGATGTAGTATATTTTGTGTTTGGTCTTATACCTGCTTCCCTCAGAACTTCCTTTACTTCACTTTCGTACCCTGGATTTATGTCAATGTATGGATACTTGATGAAATCTTCTACATCAAAACCCTTCTGTCGTGCTGTCTGATGGGATTCGGGTACAAGAGCAACAAGTCTTGTCCTCTGAAAAGGCAGCCATACCAGTTTATCATTTCCGCTTTCATGATTTGTAGTGACAGCAATATCTAAAGACCTAGAGATTATTGATTGCAGAAGTTCAGATTTGCTTTTCCACAATATGCTGACCTTTATATTCGGGAATAGCTCAACAAATTTTGCCACCATGGTTGAAAGTATTCCGTAGCTTGAGCTGTAAGAGGTTCCGATAACCAATGATCCCGTTTCGAAGCCTTTCACTCGAAGTACTGTCTCATTTATTGCATCTTCTGCACTCAAAAGAGCTCTGACCTCGTGCATCAGAAGATTGCATTCTTTTGTAGGAGAAACGCCCTTCCGGCTTCTTACCAGGAGCTGAAATCCGATTTCGCTTTCCAGACTTGCTATGATGCGGCTTACTCCAGACGTCGTATAATTGTTGCATGCCGCAGCTGCTGCAAGGCTTCCACAGTCCAGTGCAGATACCAAAACTCTCCATTTTTCAATATCCATGGGGTCTATCCTTTGCTTGTTTTCTTATATTTTATCATTGACGAAATGTCAACAATAACTTGAGAAAGTTTCGTTTTACAAAATGTATTACATGATGATTTAATTACTCCAGTTCAGACCGGAGTATCCGGGTGAAGGAGATATTTTTTTTCAGAAACGATGCAGTGAAGGGGCAGCATCCACATATCTTAACATGTTCAGCTGCTTTGGCTTGGTTTCTATGCCCCTTTTTGGCATACGTTTCAAAAGGAGCTGCCAGTGAGTTCAATGGCAATATGTCTGATCATCTTTGTCGCGATGATCATCCTGTTCTTCAATCGTAAAATCCCCATGTCCTTTACCAGCATGGGTGTCATTGTGGCACTATATGTTACGGGGTGTGTTGATGCGAATGCCGTCTTTGCGGGATTTGGAAATAACAACGTCCTTACAATGGCTGGAATGTTCATTGTTGCAGCTGGTCTTTCAAGGACTCAGATGGTCAGCAACATCACAAAGCTCCTGTATAGAATAAACAATGGTTCTTTCACCAAGATTCTTGCATCATACATCCTTGTAATTTTCATCCTCGGACAATTTGTACCAAGTCTTCCAGCTCTTTTCGCCATGGTATATCCACTTGTCGTGAATATGTGCAAACAGCTGAAGGTCAGCCATTCGAAGATGATGTATCCAATTGCTGTAACTGTCGTATCCACTTCATTTGTAATTGAGCCAATCGGACCTTATGCGGCATGGTATGTCACACAGAATGGATATCTTGAATCATATGGATGGGCTGGTGCACCTCTTCAGATGTGGAGTGAAACACTGGTATTCCTTCCGACAGCTATCGTTACGCTGCTTGTTGCGATTTTTATTCTTCCAAAGCTTATGCCTGATCAGCCGGAAATTCCAACAACAGCCATAACAGGGGCAAGCCTTACAGATCAGGAACCACTTTCCAAGTTCCATGAAGTTCTGGGATATGGAGTTTTCATTCTTGTTGTAATCGGTCTCATGGCAGGTCTTCCATCTTGGGCAGTTACAATGGCAGGTGCTGCTGTAATTGTTATGTTCGGAGTTCTTGAAGAAAAGGAAGCTCTTATCAAGATGAATATGAGCATGGTTCTCCTTTATGCTGGTGTTACTGTCATGGGAAGTGCACTTGGCAATACTGGTGCTGCTAATATCCTCGGAGATGGAGCTGCTGCAATTCTCTCGCATGTACATAATGGCTACGTAATCGGTGCGGTTTTCTATATTGTCTCCTTCCTCATGACATCATTCCTTTACAACAAAGCTACGACAACAGTTCTTATTCCGATTCTTGTAATCACATGCGGATCCATAGGTTGTGATCCAAGAGGTCCGGTCATTCTTTGCTCTCTTGCATCTATGTCTTCTCTCATTACTCCGATGCCGAATCCTGTTGTACCAATGGCCATGCAGGCTGGTGGATATACACAGAAGACAATTCTAAAGGTTGGTCTCATTCCAGCAGTAATCCGTGGAATTGTCGGTGTTGGAATCGCTATGACCATTTTCCCGGCATTCGGCTGATAAGGTTTTAAGGAGATAAAGATATGAATCGTTTTGATAATAAAGTAGTGGTTATCGCGGGCGGCGGATCTGGAATGGGTCGTGTGTCCTGTCAGAAGTTTGCAGCAGAAGGTGCTGCAGTCGGTGTTGTTGATATCAATGAAGCAGGAGCTGCAGAGACAGTCAGGCTCATAGCTGAGGCAGGTGGAAAAGCAAAGGCCTATAAAGTGGATATCACAAAAGAAGATGAGATGAAGAAGCTCTTCTCAGATGTCGTTGCTGATTTCGGGCGTATTGATGTTTATTTCACAATTGCTGGTATTAGTCCTGTTGGTACTGCGACAACAACAGAATTCGAGGATTTCAAAAAAGTTGTCGAACTTGATATGTACAGCGTATTCCTTGGATGTAAATATTCGATTCCTTACATGGAGCAGCAGGGAGGCGGGGTTATCATTGTACTCAGTGGTACGTATGGAATTCGCCCAACCCCTAACAAAATCGGTTATTCTGCAGCCAAAGCAGGAGCTATCAGTCTCACACGCTCTGTTGCTATAGATTTTGCAAGAAGCAATATCCGCTGCAATACAATCTGCCCGGGTTTTGTGAATACGCCTCTTAATAATGGCTTTGAAGGAGAGGCTCGCCAGAGATTCCTCAATACTTATCAGCCGGCACCTTTCGAGATTCAGAGTGAGGATATTGCCAATACTGCACTTTTCCTTGCCAGTGATGATTCAAGGGCAATTACCGGACAGACAATTGTTGTTGATGGTGGTACAGAGGCTGCGCTTTATCTTAACTATAAGCGTCCTTCAGCAAAATAAGGAGGTATACGATGGATAGATATATCGTTGCACCTAAATACATCTGGAATGGAAATGAACTCCTTTCTGGTTATGCTCTCCTAGTTGATGGTGGCAGGATTTCTGCCATTGATAAACCGGAAAGTCTTATCTGTATGGCTCCTGAAGCAACGCTTGAAACAAGGCCTGACTGGTTTGTACTTCCTGCATTCACTGATGCTCATGATCATGGAAGAGGTATGTCTCCTGTTGTTTTTGGAGCCTGGGATAACCCTCTTGAAATGTGGCTTCAGGATCTTAACAGACTTCCAGCAATTCCACATTATGATGCTTGCTATTACGATGGCGTAAGACTTGCATCTTGTGGAGTCGGAATGGTGATGCATAGCCATAATCCTAACAGCTTTGCAAAGATAGCTGATGAGATGGTTGATACAGCTCATGGTTACAAAGATGCTGGAGTGAGAAGCATCCTTGCACCGCTTTTCATTGATCAGAATAAGAAAATCTACTATGAGCGCGATGCTTTCATTGCTTCATTACCTGAACCGGAGAGGACAAAGTTTGCTTCTGGGATCCGGGACAAGATTATGAGCATTGAAGAGTATTTTGCTCTTGTTGACGAGATAAGAAGCAGACTTTCCTCAGAAATAAAAGAGGGTTGGACGGAAGTTCAGCTCCATCCAAATGGGGGACAGTGGTGCAGTGATGAATCTCTTCTTGCTATGAAGGAGTATGCACTCAAGAATGGTATGTACATTCATCTCCATCTTCTTGAGACAAAGTATCAGAGAGAATATGCAATGCGTACTTGGGGCAAGAATTTCATCAAGCACTATGCTGATATCGGTTTTCTTGGTCCTTGGGTATCATTTGCACATTCTGTGTGGATGGATGATGCAGATCTTGATCTTATCGCTTCATCAGGTGCGAAACTTGTAACGAATCCATCATCTAACCTTCGTCTCCGCAGTGGATGTTTCCGCATGAAAGAGGTTCTTAAAAGAAATATCGTTGCCGGTATTGGGCTTGATGGCTGTGCTTTTGATGATGATCAGGATTATCTTCGTGAGATGCGTGTGGCATGGCTTAACAACAGTAGTTCTGGTATCGATGCACAGATTGATCCACATAGTATTCTTCGTATGGCAACCTCGCTTGGTGCCCAGGTTTCAGGGGCTGGACTATGCAGTGGAACGCTTGTTCCGGGAGGAAAGGCTGATTACCTTTGTGTAAATCTCGATAGACTGGAAATGCCATACGCTGATCCTGATCTTGATCCTGTTGCACTTCTCATTCAGAAGGGAGTCAGAAGCACTGTAGATAAAACTGTTCTTGGCGGTACAGTCACCTGGGAGAGAGGGAGTGTTTTTGATGATAAGCTCCGAGATGCTGAGAACCGTATCTGCAAAAGTATCAAAAAGCTTAGAAGCGAGGATCCTGGAAAACGAGATAACAGCTTCATCATGGGTAAAATCCTTGATTTCTACACAACAGGGCCTGGGCGTATTGTGGAGAAGGAGCTATGAAGAGCAACCTTCGCCTTCAGGTTTTTATCCCGGCATTTGGCATAGTTCTCCTTGCTGGAATAATCGGTCTTGTTGATAATCCCTGGCTAATCTCGTTTTTCCAGGGGATTTTCGAAGGAGCTTATTCCGGATTCGGCTGGTTGTACCAGCTGATAACTATAGCACTTTTCATACTATGTATTGTCATGACCTTTTCTAAGATTGGCAATGTACGCATTGGTGGAAAAGATGCAAAGCCGAAATACAGTTTCTGGAGCTGGTTCGCAATGTCTCTTACCGGAGGAATCGGCGCCAGTCTTGTTTCTTCCTCGATATCACAGCCGATTACCTTTTTTGAGAATGTCTGGGGAGAGCTTAGTGGATATGGTATTGAGCCGGGCTCTGCCGAGGCTGCGCTTTTTGCACTTGGACGTACATTTCACGAGTGGTCTTTCTTCCCATATGCATTCTATGGTGTATGCGGAGTAAGTATCGCTTATGTATGCTATAACAAGCACAAGCCTGTAAATGTCTCAAGTTCCCTAGTTCCTCTTTTTGGGGACAGAGCAAATAAAAAAGGTGTTGCTACTGTGATAGATTCCCTTGCAGTACTTTCACTTGCTCTGGCTCTTGTTGGTACTTTAGGAACATTCATAGGACTTGCTACATCATGTTTGCAGAAGGTTTACTCGATACAGCCTACAAAAGTGATGATGCTTGGTATCATGTTCATCACTACAGTTCTCTATCTGATATCCTCTGTCAGTGGTGTCGATAAAGGTATACGCTTCTTTGCAAACCTGAATTTCAAGTTCTATGTCTTCCTTATGATTGTTTTCGCTGTTTTTGGAGGAAGTTTTGCCAAGGTTCTTTCAGAGTCAGTTTCATCACTTGGGTACTGGATTCAGAATCTCCCGCTCTGGTCATTTGATACAGGAGAAATAGGGGGGCCAGCTCTTATCAAGTGGTGGACAATTTACAACTGGATGTTCTGGATGGCGTTTGCCCCTGTTACTGGAATCTTCCTTGCTCAGCTCTCTTATGGACATACAATCAGAGAAACACTGATCGTGAACTGGATCATGCCAAGCATATTTGCAATTGTCTGGATGAGCATTTTCGGTGGGGTTGCCATCAATATGCAGAGCAGTGGTGTTGATCTTGCTGGAGAGATGGCTGCAAGCGGAACATATGTAGCTATCTGGAGTGTGTTGCAGCAATTGCCACTAAGTGAGATTCTCATCCCTGTAACGCTCTTTATAATGCTCCTTTCTTTCTCAACCAGTGCAGATAACAGTATTACCGTTATTTCCGCACTTTGCGTTAGAGAAAGGAAAATAGGCGATGAAGCTCCGTGGTGGCTGAAGCTGATCTGGGGTATTGCAATTGGCCTTCTTTCTTTCCTGCTTATGGCTTTTGCTGCAGGAAGCAAAGGTAATGATGGGGTTAGGTATATGGTTGTCACAATGGGCAGCATTCTCTCTGTATTTATTATTCTGCAGATTATTTCTACTGCCCGGCTGATATATTCCTACCACAAGGAATCCGGAAAAGAAACGGATTAGAATTTGCTATTTTATTCGTTTTTGATTTGATTCGGGACTCTGCTTTTTGCGGAGTCCTTTTTGCATCCAGAATAATCGAAAAATCGTATAAATAAAAAATCCAGATTATTTTCGTTTCCAGCAAACAAAGAATTTAAAAATGTTGTAACTCTTGACATTACATCAATGATGGTTTATCTTGCAGTCATAGATGAAACCGTAATGGTTACAACAATTAGTTTTGGAGGCATAGTATGACAAACAAGGAAAAAGCTTTTGCACTTATCGGGACATTTGCATCCGGTGATACAAAGAGGGCTGCGGAACTTCTTGCTGCTGACTATATTCAGCACAATCTATCTTATGGCACCGGACGAGATGCATTTGTTGGTTCAGTTGAATATCTTGCATCAGCTCAAGTAAAGACGACAGTCAGGAATATCCGTGCATTTGAAGATGGTGACAAAGTATTCTTGCAAACTGTATATAATTTTGTAGGTGCAGGTGAGCAGGTTGCTTTTGATATCTTCCGCTTTAATGAAGACGGACTCATCACAGAACACTGGGACAATCTAGCTGCAGTTGCAGCTCCTAATCCATCTGGACACACCCAGATTGATGGATTCATGGAGATAAAGGACATCGATAAAACCGAAGAGAACAGAAGGCTTGTTGAGAATTTCCTCATCGATGTAATGCAGGGGCATCATCCAGAGAAGACATGTGAATATTTCGATGGTGATACATATATCCAGCACAATACAGGTATTGCAGACGGCCTTTCCGGGCTTGGTGCTGCACTGGAAGTTCTTGGGAAACAGGGAATTCAGATGATTTATGACAAGACTCATATGGTTCTCGCTCAAGGCAATTTCGTACTTGCTGTGTCTGAAGGTACATTTGGCGGTGCTCATACAAGTTATTACGATTTGTGGCGTGTTGAAGATGGAAAGATTACAGAGCACTGGGATGTTATGGAAACGATACCTGATCCTTCTGTATGGATGAACAGTAATGGTAAGTTCTGATGTAATCATTGACATTACACTTGTCATTGATTGAAAATGATGACAGGAGGAAGAGTATGCAGATATCATCAAGATTTACCGTGGCTCTTCATATTTTTGCCTGTGTTGAATATTTCGGCGATAAATGCAAAGTCACGAGTGATTTCCTTGCAGCAAGCATCAATACGAATCCTGTCATCATCCGTAGAATACTTGGCCAGCTTTCAAAAGCTGGTCTTATAAAGGTGATAAGAGGAACCGGGGGAATTGAGATTACCAGACCTTTGAAAGACATCACATTCCTTGATGTATATAAGGCTGTCGATCCTTTGGAGGATGGGAATCTGTTCCACTTTCATGACAACCCCAATCCTGACTGTCCTGTCGGACGGAACATCCATTCCATTCTGGATGGAAAACTGCATTCCATTCAGGAGGCCATGGAGGACAGGATGAAGGAGTACACACTTGAAGATATCAGAAATGGAATCAACGAAATCATTTCAGGAAACAGAAAGGGGTATTGAATGGTATTTTTCCTGTCTTGTTTCTGAAATGCATACTGTAATCGCTGCTACAGCAGATGATGATGGCCTGCCTGTTACCTGTGCCATAGATATCATGGACAGTGACAGGCTTGGACTCTATTTTCTTACAGCAAGAGGAAAGGGGTTTTATCACAGACTCAGGAAAAGGCAATTCATTGCGCTGACTGGAGTGCATGGCAAAGGTACCATGTCTTCGTTCGCAATATCTGTCAGAGGGCATGTAGAGGAGACAGGTCCTGATATCCTCAATCACCTTATTGAGAGAAACCGATACATGTCTTTCTGCTTGTCCACAACATTGTATTAATTCTTCCAGTATTCCATTCCGTGTTGTGAACGAGAACTGTCTCATGTGTGGTATATGTTTTGAAATCTGTCCGGAAAAAGCCGTATTAAGGAGGTGAATTCATGACGCAAGATGAGAAACGGATATGGCTTATTGAATATCTTTTAAAAGAAGATCCTGCTTATAGTGATACTGAAATTCCTGCTGACAGAAATAATCAGTGGCTGCTTCTGAGATCACTGATGAACATCAGGACAGCAAAGCCCATAGGGAAGGATTTTCTTTCAGTTCAAGATGAATTTCTCCAGGAAGAGACGAGAAGAAAGGGGGTTATTGATATCAACTCTTTTTCTCCATCTGATGATAACCTGTATATCTGGCAAGGAGATATTACAACGCTTAAATGTGATGCAATTGTAAATGCTGCAAACAGTGGTATGACTGGTTGTTATGCTCCATGCCATATCTGCATTGACAATACGATTCATACATTTGCGGGAATCCAGCTGCGACTGGAGTGTGCTGAGATCATGAAACGGCAGGGACATGAGGAAGAAACAGGTTTGGCAAAGATTACAAATGGATGGAATCTCCCTGCAAGTTATGTGATTCATACTGTTGGTCCAATTATCCACACGGCAAGAGTATCGGAAAAAGAGAAAGATCGTCTTGCCTCATGTTATCGTTCATGTCTAGCCATTGCCGATGAAAAGGGACTTACCAGTATTGCTTTCTGTTGTATATCAACAGGGGAATTCCATTTTCCGAATGAACTTGCTGCTGAGGTTGCAACATCTGCGGTACGTAAGTATTTGCAAGAAACAGGTAGTCAGTTGAAGGTGGTGTTCAACGTTTTCAAGGATGAGGACAGAAGAATATATGAAAAACTTCTCAGAAAGCATACAGAAGCTTGAAACTGAAATTGAAACAGCAGAGGCAATCATCATCGGTGCTGGTGCTGGAATCTCTGTTTCTTCTGGTTTTGTTTATTCTGGAAGTCGCTTTGATCGTAACTTCAGTGATTTTCATGAGGCATATGGCATAACTGATATGTATTCAGGAGGATTCTACCCTTTTCCAAGCATCGAAGAGTATTGGGCCTGGTGGTCGAAAATGATCTGGATAAACCGTTATGAGTGTGGCGTTGGTAAACCGTATTCAGACCTTCTTTCTCTTGTGCGCAATAAAGATTATTTCATTATCACGACAAATGTGGATCATCAGTTCCAGAGAGCTGGTTTCGATAAGAAACGTCTTTTCTATACACAGGGTGATTATGGGTTATTTCAGTGTTCTGAGCCCTGCCATCAAAAGACATATGACAATGAAGATGCCATTAGGAAAATGATAGATGAGCAAAGCAATATTAGGATTCCTTCCTCTCTTATACCGCTGTGTCCTGTATGTGGAAAGCCATTGACAACGAATCTTCGTATTGATGACAGATTCGTGCAGGATGATGGCTGGTATGCATCTGCCTCGTGTTATGAGGATTTTCTCAGACGCCACAAAGGGATGCATGTTCTGTTCCTAGAGCTTGGGGTGGGCATGAATACGCCAGAAATCATAAAATATCCATTCTGGAGAATGGTTATGGAAAATGAGAATGCAATATATTGTACTGTCAACAAAGGACAGGCTTATGTTCCTTCGGAAATCAAAAATAGATCAATAACCATAGATGATGATATTGGCCGTGTTATTATACAATTGATTAAATAAACCGAAAATGGAATCTAATATTGTATATAAGAATCTGAAGAATAAATGAAAAATGTATGCTCCTAGAAATATCAGCCAGGAGCATACAAGTATGTTAACCAGCAAGAGCGTCTGCTGCAGCTTCAAGATCTGCTTTCGCTCCATCGTCAGGAGCTTCCTGGGCTATTACCGGATCTGCAGCAAGCATGGCTCCTGCATTCTTGCATCTTTCTTCCCAAGAACGCATCCATTCACCATCTCCCCATCCATATGAACCGAAAAGTATGATTTTCTTGCCACTCAGGTTTCCTTCGATTGATGCGAACATCGGTTCGAATATATCTTCTTCCAGAACTTCGTTCCCCATAGCTGGGCAGCCGAATGCAAATGCATCGAATTCCTCTAAATCAGAAGGTCCAAAAGAGGATGGATCGATTACGCTAACATCAGCCTTTCCGCTGAGTTTGTCTTTGATGATATCTGCCATAGCTTCGGTGTTTCCTGTTCCCGAATAATATACTATTGCGATTTTCATTATTTCCTCCTCAGGCTATCACGCATAGCCTTGTAATTTCCATTCCGTTTTTCCAGTACTCCGTGTAGGACTTTCGGCATCTGTTCCATCTTTCACAGAGTGCAAGGGCTCGTTCAGTATCTGAATAGACTTTCCACATACAGCTACTAATTGCATTTTTTCCTTTGTTCTCAATGAAGCCGCTAACATCTTCTGCGGGATACCCAAGAAAAATTCCCACTTCATGAGGACAGCTTTCTTTTAAAAAACGTTGTTTCAGGTGTTCCAGAGCTTTCTCTGGTTCCGATGTCTTGTATCCGTTTTTTTCCAAAAGGGATTTTGCAACAGGGGCTTTCAGAATTTCATTGATTGCGGATAATCGATAGACAAGCAGCAACGGATATCCTGATTGTCCTGTAAGCAACATGAATGAAAGTCCTTTTTCCTTCAAAGAATTTATCGAGTCCGTTCCTCCCTCAAGAAAACGCAGGTTAATCAACGAAGCTGGTTTAATACCTGCAAGAGTAGGGGATGAATGCCTGATAAGAAGTTCGTCAAAGCTCATGATTCCTCCTAATGCCGATTAGCAAAGCTTCATTCATTGTTTTCTTTCAAGAGGAAAGAAGCACATTTGCAAGGATAAGTTAGCATATGCTAACCATGCTGTCAATCTTGTATTCTCTCGAATAATAGGATTTGTGAAGTCAATATTGACAGTCTTATAACAGTGTTATATAACAGCGTTATATGAGTACAACGGAAAACAGAATTCTGGAAATTTCGAAGTTGGAATTCCTTGAACGTGGATTTCAGGGCACCTCGATGCGCAGAATCGCAGGGCTTGCTGGTGTGACTACAGGGGCTCTTTATGGTTACTTTGCTTCAAAAGAGGAAATTTTTGACTCTTTGGTGAAAAATTCATATGAAGCAGTGATGAATGCCTACAAAGCAGCTCATATAGAATTTGCAGCATTGCCTTTTAAACAGCAGATAGAGGGAATGGGAACAATAACAGCCAGATGTGTTGACTGGTGTACTGATTATATTTACGACCATTTCGATGATTTCCGTCTTATTCTGATGTGTTCAGAAGGTACCCGTTACAGCAATATGGTTGATGAGATGATGAAAATAGAAGAACAATCCACAGAGGATTTTGTCAATCTGATGCGTGCAAATGGAATGGATATTCCACACATTGATCCACTTCTTGAGCACATGATAACCTCCGGATATTTTACATCTTTCTTTGAGGTTGTACGGCATTCTGTTCCTCGGGATGAGGCAAAAGACTATATTCAGAATCTGCAGGCATTCTATAGGGCAGGATGGGAATGTCTTTTTGGAATGAGGCTTTAAAGTCTCTTTTTTTAATAGTTTAGTTAGCTATTGCTAACTTATTGGAGGTTTTGATGAATCGGAATCCTGATCTTGTACGTCTGATGCAATATGCAGGCGGATATAAGGTTCTGACATATCTTTCATGGGTATTGTCAGCAGTTTCGGCAGTCATTGCACTTCTTCCGTTTGTGTGTATATGGCTGATCATAAGGGATGTACTGGCATTCGAATATGGAATGATCAGTACATATGGAACATATGCAGTTTGTCTTGCAATCCTTGCGATGCTTATCTACATTGCAGCTTTAATGTGCTCTCATGTGGCTGCATTCCGTGTTGCAGCGAATATGAGGAAGTCGATGCTTTCACATGTGGTCACACTGCCTATCGGAGTTGATGGAAGGATAGGGAGTGGAAAACTGAGAAAAATCATCAATGAGTCAAGTGCCGCCACTGAAACATACCTTGCGCATCAGCTGCCTGACAGAGCTGCGGCAGTCGCTACTCCTGTAGCTCTGATTGTCATGCTTCTGTGGTTTGACTGGAGGCTAGGTTTGCTTTCATTGCTGCCTGTAGCTCTGGGGTTCATCATAATGATGAGAATGACTGGAGATAGAATGCAGGAAAGAATGAAACAGTATCAGGATGCTCTTGCTGATATGTCTAATCAGGCGGTTGAATATGTCCGCGGAATCCCTGTGGTTAAGACATTTGGGCAGACAATTTACTCATTCTCGCTTTTCAAAAACTCAATTGATCGTTACGAGAAATGGGTAATTGCATATACAAAAGAACTGATGAAGCCAATGATTGTCTATACAGGCGCAATAAACAGTTCTTTTGCATTCATTGTTGCGGGAGCTTTTCTTCTTGCATCAGGTGATATTACTCCGGGCCTCATTCTCAATGTGCTTTTCTATGTGATCATCACTCCTGTTATATCGATAACGCTTACGAAAATCATGTTCAAAAGCGAAGAAGCGATGATTGTCCATGATGCATTGATGAGGGTTGATACAATAATGAATGAAAAGCCTCAGAATGATGCCCATAATGACCTTTCTCCTGCAGATAGTTCTGTCAGTCTTGAACATGTGACTTTCAGTTATGATGGTATGAAAGATGCAGTGCATGATGTTTCTCTTGATATTCCTGCAGGTTCATTGGTTGCTTTTGTTGGGCCTTCAGGCGGTGGAAAGACAACGCTTGCATCAATCATTGCACGTTTCTTTGATCCGCAGAATGGTATTGTCAGAATTGGCGGGCTTGATATCCGAGACATTTCCAAGGAACGGCTCATGGCATATGTCTCTTTTGTTTTTCAGGACAGTCATCTTATAAAAGGAACTATCAGGGATAATGTGAAGCTGGCCAAGCCTGATGCCAGTGATGAGGAAGTGCTTGATGCACTCAGAACTGCAGAATGCATGGATATCATCGAGAAATTGCCTGATGGCATTGATACGGTTCTGGGAACTGGCGGTATATATCTTTCAGGCGGAGAGACACAGCGTATCGCAATTGCCAGAACAATTCTCAAAAACTCTCCCGTGATAATTCTTGATGAGGCAACTGCGTTTGCAGATCCTGATAATGAAGTAAAAGTTCAGAAAGCATTCTCTTCGCTGTTTTCAGGACGTACAGTCATCATGATTGCCCACCGGCTTTCCACAATTGTCAATGCTGATTGCATATATGTTCTCTCAGATGGGGAGGTGATGGAGTCCGGAACTTTCGAGGAGCTCGTTAGGAGAGGAGGACTCTTCAGCAATATGTGGAATGATTACAGACGTTCTGTGGAGTGGAAAGTCAGCAAGGAGGCAATGTGATGATAGAGAAACTTGAGAAAGCATTCGCCCTCTCTGAAAAAGGCGCTAAAGACATAGTCCGAGGATTTATAGCGTGTGCCGTACACAATCTTACTTTGTTTATTCCTGTGAGTATCCTTTATTTTCTTGTTTCTGATTTGTTTGGAAATACCCTTACAGGGCATGGAATGCTGTATATGGCTGCTTGCCTCGTTTCTATTGCCCTCATCATGCTGTCGTACCGCTGGGTGTATAAGGCAACATATTTCTCAACATATGTGGAAAGCGGGGTTAGAAGGGTGAGTCTTGCGGAGAGACTTAGGAAGATTCCTCTCTCATATTTCGGGAAGAAGGATTTAGCGGATATCACAAGTACAATCATGGCTGATGCCGCAACGCTGGAAACAGGTCTTTCTCATTGGGTTCCAGAGCTTATCGGATCTGTTATTTCCACAACAATTGCAGCTGTTTCAATTCTCTTCTTTGACTGGAGAATGGGACTTGCAACTCTTTGGCCACTTCCTGTGGCAATCTTTATAGTTGTGATTTCAAGAAATGTCCAGTACGGACTGTCAAAGCGTTCGATGAATGCAAAAATGGAAGTTGCTGATGGTATTCAGGAATGCATTGAGACACTGAGAGATCTAAAAAGCTGTAATGCAGAACAT